>NZ_DALZCH010000047.1:0-13967 GCF_031978065.1 Oscillibacter sp. | reverse complement strand
ATTTTATCCCGGTCCCGGCACGGCCCAGGGCCAAACTTCACCCTACTCCGACGGGAACAGCTTCCACCTTTGGCCAAACGATTACGACGCTTGGTGGGGCATCCGCACCCTTCCCGCCGTAAACGAGAGCAGCCCGTCCTACGGCAGGTTTATCATTGACGCGGAAAACTCCGTGGTTCGCCGCTGGCTGCGGGCAGGAGCTTCCGGCTGGCGGTTAGATGTTGCCGACGAGCTGCCGGACGAATTTATTGCCCGTCTGCGGACGGCAATGGTGGAGACAAAGCCCGACAGCGTGCTGATTGCCGAGGTTTGGGAGGACGGCTCCAATAAAATTGCGTATTCCCAGCGCCGGAAATATTTGCTGGGGGGTGAAGCTCACGGCCTGATGAACTATCCCTTCAGAACAGCCGCGCTGGCCTTTTTGCAGGGCGGGGATGGAGCGGACTTTCGCGACGCCATGGAAACCATTCGGGAAAACTATCCCCCGCCTGCTTTTTACAGTGCCATGAATTTTTTAGGAACCCACGACACGCCCCGGATTTTAACGGTGCTGGGAACGTCAAAGCCCTCCGCCTCCAAGGAAGCCCGGGCCGTCTCCTCCCTCTCCCCCGACGAGCGGGCCACAGGGCTGGTCCTTCTCCGAGCGGCGGCAGTGCTGCTGTACGCTTTTCCCGGCTCCCCCATGCTGTACTACGGCGACGAGGCCGGGATGGAAGGCTGGGAAGACCCCTTTAACCGCCGTACTTATCCTTGGGGCCGCGAGGATACAAACCTGCACGACTTTTATGTTTGCCTTGGGCAGCTCCGTAAGGTACGAACCTCCCTCCGACAGGGTGACATTCACTATCTGCTGGCTGCCGGACACGGTCTGGCGTTTTCCCGGAGTTGGAAGAACGAGACAACCATTGCCGCTCTGAACGTTGGGGCCAAACCAATGGCGCTGGAAATTCCATGGAAGGCCCCTCAGGCGCAAGACGCACTTACCCGTCAGACTTTTACCGCTGTCGACGGAGTTTTAAAGCTGAAGCTGCCTCCCCGTACTGCAATGCTTCTGATTTAAACTATTTGCCCCGGATTGTTTCACGTGAAACAGTCCGGGGTGATTTTGTAGATGTGAGACCACGAAGCGGAGCGCGGACAAAAAAACGCAAAAAAAGGCCTGCCTATATTTTTGCACTTAAATGTTTCACGTGAAACATTTAGGGTAAACTAAATTTGCTTTATTTCACAAACCCGGAGCACCACGCACCTCTTCTTCGTTATTTTTGCAAAAGCTTTCCTGTTTTTGTGTTTTTCTGTGGCAACCGCCTTGAATCTCAGGAAAAACCTTGCTATAATGTCACAAGGAAAACATTTTGGGCTGTTTGCGCCCACAAAAGGGTTTGTGCGGGAAGACGTACGCGGGAGTGTTTTTAACCCGTTTCATGATATCGGGAAATACAGCGAGTTATTTCAATAAGACACACCCAGGAGTGTTTTTAACCAGGTGGCTTATCTTGCTTTATAAGGCGGCGCAAATTCTTGTAGCCCTGCTTGTGCGTTTGCACGATGCATACACCGCAAACATACGCAACGCCGCTTTCTTGCGGCTTTGAAGTTTATTCGATCAGAATTGTGAGAAAGCGGCGCGTCTGACTGCCGTTACGGGAAAGCGGGTGCTGTATTGGCAAAAATTATTGCGATTGTGAATCAAAAGGGCGGCGTGGGGAAAACCACTTCTTGTGTAAACCTCTGTGCCGCCATGAAGGACGCGGGGCAGCGGGTACTGCTGTGCGACTTTGATCCCCAAGCCAACGCCACCTCCGGTATGGGCGTGGACAAAACCTTATCCAAAGGCGTGTATGAGGTGGTCATTGGCGAATCCCCGGCTGCGGACGCCATCGTAACAACAAAATATGGCGACGTACTTCCTTCCAACAAGGCGTTGGCGGGAGCGGGCATTGAGCTGATTGCCATGGACCGGCGGGAGTATCTGCTAAAGGATGCGCTGGCGCAGGTATCTGGCAACTATGATTTTATTTTTATTGACTGCCCCCCTTCTCTGGAGCTGCTGACCTTAAATGCTCTTTGTGCCGCGGATTCCGTTTTGGTGCCCGTACAGGGGGAATACTTCGCACTGGAGGGGCTGAGCGATCTGATGAACACTGTGCGGATTGTCCGCCGCTCTCTGAATCCCCGGCTGGAGCTGGAGGGCGTTCTCCTTACCATGTTTGACGGGCGGACCAATCTGGCGCTTCAGGTGGCAGAGGAGGTCAAGCACTATTTCCCGGGGAAGGTCTATGCCACCGTGATTCCCCGGAACGTGCGCTTGTCCGAGGCGCCCAGCCATGGAAAGCCTATCTTCTCCTACGACCGCGCCTCTCGCGGTGCGGAAGCCTACGGCGCACTGGGCGCCGAATTTTTACAAAAGAATCGCTGATTCTGGAAAGGAGTCGCTATGGCGTCTCAAAAATCCGGGTTGGGACGGGGCCTCGGCGCCCTGTTGGGAGACGATGTGCTGAAAACGGAAACCACCGGCACCTTCTCTCTGCCGATTTCCCAGGTGGAGAGTTGCTCCACCCAGCCCCGCAAGAGCTTTGACGGGGACGCATTGAACGATTTGGCGGACTCTATCCGCCGCCATGGAATTATTCAGCCGCTTACGGTTCGGAAGCTCGCTTCCGGGTACTATCAGATTGTAGCAGGAGAGCGCCGCTGGCGCGCCGCCCGTATGGCGGGCCTTTCAGAGGTACCGGTTGTAGTGGTGGAGGCCGACGACCGGAAGGCCGCCGAGCTGGCCATGATTGAAAATCTTCAGCGGGAAGACCTGAACGCCATGGAAGAAGCCGCCGGCTTTCAATCCCTGATTCAGTCCTATCGCATGACGCAGGAGGAGGCCGCCGAAGCCGTTGGTAAGTCCCGCAGCGCCGTGGCAAACGCATTGCGCCTGCTGACCCTCTCCCCCGCCGTGAAAACGCTGGTAGAGGACGGAACCCTGTCCGCAGGGCACGCCAGAGCCCTTTTGCCCCTCTCCCCCGCTTTGCAGGAGAGCGCGGCTCGGTCCGTGATCTCCGGGGGGCTTTCCGTCCGCCAGACAGAGGCGCTGGTGAAAAAGCTGAACGCGGAGAAGCAGGAAGACCCGTCCGATTCCTCCGACAAGGTGGATTATGCGGCGGAGGCACAGCGGGAGCTGGCTTCCCGGCTGGGCCGGGGTGTTAAAATTGTATCAGGCCGAAAAAAAGGCCGCGTGGAACTGGAATATTACGGAGTGGACGATCTGAATGACTTGTTGGAGGCCCTGACGCTTCTTCGAATCAAGCGCGCCCAGTCCGAACAGATGTGAGGAATACCTGAAAATGAAACTGGAAAAGCGCAGCACAGGAGCCGAGGACGAGGCTCCCGCGTCGGAAGTCAGTACCCCGGACGGAAAGAAAAACAAGCCCGTCGTCGTCTATATTATGGTCCTGTTTATTGTGGCCTTTTTACTCATGGCGCTGTCCTTTCTGACCCACCAGCGCAGCAACGAGGAGGTTATCGGCACCCTGCAAAGTTCCGTTACCACCTTACAGGAGCTGCAAAAGAGTCAGGATGAAAACCTGCGGCTTCACTCCCAGCTGGAGGACGCGGAAAAGCAGGTTCAGGAGTTGGATGCGCAGGTAAAGGAACTGGAAGACGCCGCGATGGCGTCCGATGATAAAACAGATGCGCTGTTGTCTTTGTACCTCTTGCAGCAGCAATACGCCGCCAGAGACTTTGACGGTTGCCGTCAGACGCTTCAATCCATGGAGGACGCGGGGCAGCCCGCTCTCCTCTCTAACGACGACTTGGACAAGATTGTCTCCCCGGCCCAGCGATACCAGCAATTGAAGGAAGCCGTGATGTCGGTGTGGTAAATCCCGGCTTTATTGACCCTATAAAAATTTTACACGGTATGTGGTAAGGAGAAAACAAATATGCTGGATATCAAATTTGTCCGGGAGAATCCCGACGCAGTCAAGGAGAACATCCGTAAAAAGTTTCAGGACGCAAAGCTTCCCCTGGTAGACGAGGTCATTGAACTGGACGCCAAACGCCGCGCTGCCATCGTGGAGGCAGACCAACTTCGCGCCGACCGGAACCGGCTGAGCAAGCAGGTTGGCATGCTGATGGGACAGGCCAAGAAGGACCCCTCCAAGATGGAGGAAGCCGAGGGCGTGAAAAAGCAGGTCACAGACAACGCCCACCGGCTGGAAGCGCTGGAAAAGCAGGAAGCACAGTTGGACGAGGAAATTCGCAGCCGGATGATTGTCATTCCCCAGATCATTGACGCCTCCGTGCCTCTGGGCCCGGACGACAGTTCCAACGTGGAGGTTCAGCGCTTCGGCGAGGCAGTAGTTCCTTCTTTTGAAATTCCCTATCACGTGGATCTGATGGAGCGGTTTGACGGCATTGATTTGGAGGCTGCGGGCCGCGTCTCCGGCAACGGCTTTTATTATCTGCTGGGGGACATTGCCCGGCTTCACGAGGCTGTACTGGCCTACGGCCGGGACTTTATGATTAACAAGGGATTTACCTATTGCATTCCTCCCTTCATGATTCACGGCAACGTTGTGGAGGGCGTCATGAGCCAGACGGATATGGACGGCATGATGTATAAAATCGAGGGCGAAGACCTGTACCTTATCGGCACCTCGGAGCATTCCATGATCGGCCGGTATATCGACCAGATTTTGCCCGAGACTTCCCTCCCCCAGACCCTGACCTCCTACTCTCCCTGCTTCCGCAAGGAGAAGGGGGCACATGGCATCGAGGAGCGGGGCGTTTATCGCATTCACCAGTTTGAAAAGCAGGAAATGATTGTTGTCTGCAAGCCCGAGGAATCCAAGGACTGGTACGAAAAGCTCTGGGCGATGTCCGTGGAGCTGTTCCGGTCGATGGACATTCCCGTGCGGCAGCTTGAATGCTGCTCCGGCGATCTGGCGGATTTGAAGGTCAAGTCCTGCGACATCGAAGCCTGGTCCCCTCGCCAGCAGAAATATTTCGAGGTCTGCTCCTGCTCTAATCTGGGCGACGCACAGGCCCGACGTCTGCGCATCCGCTACAAGGACGACGACGGGAAAATGCAGCTTTGCCACACGCTGAATAACACCTGCGTGGCCCCGCCCCGGATGCTGATTGCGTTTTTGGAGAATAATTTGCAGGAGGACGGCTCGGTCCTGATTCCTGCCGTGCTGCGTCCCTATATGGGCGGCAAGGAGAAATTGATTCCCAAGAACGGCTAAGATTTTGCATTTGATTGCAATTTGTAATAATTTTTTGAATTATTACAAATTGTTAAACCCGTTTAGAGCCTTTCCCGTGCCTGCGGCATAGGTTTCCCTCTGTTTTCGGCGGGAAATCGGCTCTATTTGGGTCATGTGCTTCAAACCATTGGGCCACAGCGGCTTGAACGCTGCTGCACTTTAAAAAGGAGACTTGACTTTCATGACAAAAAAAGCCGGCGGACTCATTGCCGAATTTAAAGAGTTTATTTCCCGCGGCAACGTGGTGGACATGGCCGTGGGCGTGATTATCGGCGGTGCGTTCAAAGCCATCGCGGATTCTCTGGTCGGTGACATTCTCATGCCCCTGATCAGTCTCCTCACAAAAAAGGTTTCCTTTGAGGATATGGTCTGGGTGGTAGGGGGCGGACAGACCGTCATCCCTTACGGCAATTTCCTTGCTGCCATTCTGAACTTCCTGATTACGGCTCTGGCTATTTTTCTTCTGGTGAAAGCCATTAACCGCTTCCGGAAAAAGGAAGAGTTTGCCCCACCCAAGCCACCCGCAGCCAGCCCAGAGGCCGCCCTGCTGACAGAGATTCGTGACCTTTTGAAAGAGCAGAAGAAATGATGGAAACCATCCTGCGGGAGGGATTGACGGCGCTGGGGCTGGAGCAGTCCTCCATCCCCTCCCTGCTGCGCTACGGGGCGTTGCTGGAAGAGAAAAACAAGGTCATGAACCTCACCGCCATTAAAGAGGCGGACGAGGTGGCCCGGCTTCACTTTCTGGACAGCGCCGCGCTTTTAAACTTGCTGGATTTTCGGAACAAAACCGTGGTGGACGTGGGCACCGGGGCCGGATTTCCCGGCCTTCCCATTCGGCTTTTAGAACCCTCCGCCCATGTGACCTTGCTTGACTCTCTCGGAAAGCGCATTACTTTTTTGCAGAACGTCTGCACGGATTTGGGCCTTTCGGATGTGGAGTGCGTCCACGCCCGGGCGGAGGAATTTGCGGAAAAACGGAGGGAGTCCTTTGACACGGCGGTATCCCGGGCTGTGGCCTCCCTATCTGTGCTTTCGGAGCTGTGCCTTCCTCTGGTGAAGACGGGAGGTACATTCCTTGCCATGAAATCCGTGGACAGCGGGGATGAGCTTTCCGCCGCCGAACACGCCATCTCCGTTTTAGGCGGTCGGCTCGCCGGGGTCCGGGACTATTCGATTCCCGGCACGGATATTGTCCACCGGGCGGTACTGGTGGAAAAGATAAAACCCACGCCGAAAGGCTATCCGCGGTCCTTCGCAAAAATCAAAAAAGACCCCCTTTGACCGCCAAAAGCCGCTGTTGGGGCGGCAAATTGAAAATTTTTTCAGATAACACATTAAATTGTTTTGATTTTGGCGCATTCTTCCTGTAAAATCAGGATATACAAGAGGTGAGTTCCGATGGGTGAATGTATCGCCGTCGTCTCCGGCAAGGGCGGGACCGGCAAAACCTCCTTTGTGGCGGGGGTCGGCTCCGCCATGGCAAAGAGCGGGAAACGCGTGCTGTGCATCGACTGCGACGTGGGCCTTCGGAATCTTGATCTGGCGCTGGGGCTGACGGACAAGGCACTAATGGACTTTTCCGACGTGGCACAGGGTCGATGTACCCTGTCGGAAGCCGTGGTGAGCCACTCTCGGCTTCCCTCACTCCACCTGCTCACCGCGCCGGTGCGAAGCCGGGGCCGCCCCGTGGGTGAAGAACAGTTTCGCGCTCTGGCGGAGCAGGCCCGGGAGCGGTACGACTTCTGCCTGATGGATGCACCGGCGGGGCTGGAAGGCGGCTTTCGTCTGGCTGTGTGCGGGGCGGACCGCTGCGTGGTGGTCACCACGTCCGACGCCGCGTCCCTGCGGGACGCGCAGCACACGGTGATGGAGCTGGCGGCCTTTCCTCGAGGTAAACTGCATCTTGTGGTCAACCGGGTGCGCAAAAAGCTTCTTCGGAACATGCATGCCACCATCGACGACGCCATTGACGCCGCCGGATTGCCCTTAATCGGTGTGGTGCCGGAGGACGACCGACTTCCCCTCGCCCTGAACCGGGGCGTTCCCCTTGCTTTGACTGACGACAGCCCTGCCGCCACCGCCTATCAAAACATTGCCCGGCGTCTCATGGGACAGCGCGTGCCCCTGATGCGCATGAAATAGAAAGGAGCTTATTCCGATGAACATTGCAATCATGTCCCATGACAACCGGAAGGACCTCATGGTTCAATTCTGCACGGCCTATGCCGGCATTCTTTCCCGGCATACGATTTTTGCCACCAACACCACGGGCCATATGGTGGCGGACGCCACAGGGCTGGACGTGCACTGCTTCCTCTCCTTCGCTCATGGCGGCTGCCAGCAGATTGGCGCCCGTATCGCCTATAACGAGATTGATTTGGTGCTGTTTTTCGACGATCCCAACAGCCCCAGCATGGCCGAGGACGTGACCTACATCTCCCGTCTGTGCGACCAAAACAACATTCCCTACGCCAGCAACATCGCCACGGCGGAGCTGCTGATTCTGGGGCTGGCCCGGGGCGATCTGGACTGGCGCGACATTGTCAATCCCAAAACCCATCCCCAGGTCTGAGAGCGTTCCGGGCAGGCTTTCCTGCCCCACGGACGAAAGCCAACGGGAGAGGAGAAATTATTTCTTTCTCCCCCATTTGGGTGCGCCGCGAAGCGTTTTCCGCTCTCGTCCCAAACCCACGGGGCGGGAGCGCCTTTTTATCTCTGATGTTTCAATTAAATTACAGGATAAAGGAGTCTTTTGTCATGGCTGTTTTAAAACCGCGTACGCTCTCCGGCTTTATGGAGCTGCTTCCCGCGCCCCAGCAGCAGATGGAGCGCATTATGGAGGTCATCCGCCAGTCCTTTTCCCTCTACGGCTTTACCCCGCTGGATACCCCCATTATTGAGGCCAGCGAGGTGCTGCTTGCCAAGGGCGGCGGCGAAACGGAAAAGCAGATTTACCGTTTTACCAAGGGCGACGCGGATTTAAGCCTCCGCTTTGACCTGACGGTTCCTCTTGCCAAGTATGTGGCCATGCATTACAGCGAGCTGAGCTTTCCCTTCCGCCGGTTCCAGATCGGCAAGGTCTACCGGGGCGAGCGGGCCCAGCGGGGCCGCTTTAGGGAGTTTTATCAGGCGGATATCGACGTGATTGGAGACGGGAAGCTGTCCCCCATCAACGACGCGGAAATTCCCGCCATCATTTACCGGGTTTTCTCCACCTTGGGGCTGAACCGGTTTCAGATTCGCGTGAATAACCGCAAGATTCTTAACGGGTTTTACGCCATGCTGGGCCTTTCCGAGCTTTCCGGCGAGGTGATGCGGACGGTGGACAAGCTGGAGAAAATCGGCGAGGCCACAGTGCGGGGAATTTTGGTGGAGGATCTGGAAGTCCCTGGGGAAAAAGCAGACGAGATCTTGAAGTTTATTGCTATCTCGGGCGGCAGCAAGGCCATTCTTGCCGCGCTGGAAGGCTATCGCGGTCGGAATTCTCTATTTGACGAGGGGCTGGACGAGCTGTCCCTTGTCGTAAACTATCTCGATTCCTTCGGCGTGCCCAGTGACAATTTTGTAGTGGATTTGACCATCGCGCGGGGACTGGACTACTACACCGGCACGGTGTATGAAACCGCTCTTTTGGACCACCCGGAGGTAGGCTCCGTCTGCTCCGGCGGACGGTATGACAATCTGGCGGAATATTACACGGAAAAAGAGCTTCCGGGCGTGGGCATTTCCATCGGCTTGACCCGCCTGTTCTACGTGCTGGGAGAGCAGGGAATGCTGAACCCCGACCTGCTCACCGCCCCCACCGACGTGCTGATTCTCCCCATGACGGAGGATTTGGGCCCTGCCATCTCCTTTGCGACGCTTCTGCGGCAGGACGGTATTCGAGCCCAGCTTCACTGCGAGGATAAAAAGTTCAAGGCGAAAATGTCCTATGCCGACAAGCTGCGTATTCCCTACGTGGTCTTTTTGGGCGAGGACGAGGTGAATTCCGGCGTGGTCGCCTGCAAGGACATGTTCACCGGCGAACAGACCAAGCTGGACGCGGCGGCGACCGCCGCCCTCATTAAGTCGGGCCTTGCCGAGAAGAACAAAGGCACCGTCATTTTGGAATGAGCGACGGGGATAAAGCGGGCGCGAAAAAACGCCGCCCGCGGAAAACCGTCCTGATTTTCTGCCTTCTGCTTTTGATCGGGGGCGGGCTGTGGTATGCCCGTCCCGTAGGGCTTGAAACCCTTTACCCCGGTATTGAGCCGGATATCTTTGACATTTCTATAAGCCGCTCTTACGAGGTCCGGGACTACCAGCCCCGAAACTTACGTATTGCCACCGGGGAGCCCGGCTTTGAAGAACTGCTCTCCGAGTGGAAGGCGCTTCGCTTTCGTAGGCCTCTCACCAATCTCGTGCTTCAGGCCATCCCCCCACTGGCAAACGGCCCCTCCGGGTCTAAGCCGCTGGAAGAGGGCATGGTGCATACCATGTATATCCTCGGTATTGTTCACGCTGACTCAGGGGAATGGAACGCGGCGGGACTGTTTTTCTGGATTGACGAGTGGTCCTACACAGGCGAAACCCTGTGGGGCGGAGCTGTCAACCTTCCTCTTAAGCTGTCCCACGGCGGAGAGATCGGACAAACGCTAGGCCAGAGACTATGGGACGCTTCCACGCCCGTCGATTCCTAAATGTAATGAATTGATCGGAAAATACATTTTGTATTTGAATTGACCTTTTGCGGGGGTATTCCGTCCTGCGGCGGCGCTGCCCCCGCCGTCCCCCGTGCCTCATCTCATACACAGAAAGGAAATCACCATCATGACACAATCAAGAACCCATACCTGCGGGGAGCTGCGGCTTGCCGACGCGGGCAAGTCCGTCACCATCGTGGGATGGCTGGAAAATATCCGGGAGGTGGGCGCGGAGCTGGCCTTTGCCGTCATCCGGGATTTTTACGGCACCACACAGGTGGTGGCCGAGACTTCCGAAGACGTGAAAACCCTCAAGGGCATCAATAAAGAATCCACCGTTTCCGTCTCCGGCGTTGTCCGGGAGCGAGCCTCCAAAAACCCCAATCTGCCCACCGGCGAGGTGGAGATTGTCCCCTCTTCCATCGAGGTTTTGGGCCGCTGCCGCCACAACGAGCTGCCCTTCCCCATCAACCGCAGCCGGGAAGCCGACGAAGCCACTCGCTTGAAATACCGGTATCTTGACCTGCGCAACCCCGACGTGAAAAAGAACATCCTTCTGCGGTGCAACGTGGTGTCCGCCCTGCGACAGTCCATGACGGAACACGGCTTTTTGGAAATCACCACTCCCATTCTCACCGCCTCCTCCCCCGAGGGGGCCAGAGACTATCTGGTGCCCGCCCGGAACCATCCCGGCAAGTTTTACGCCCTGCCGCAGGCCCCGCAGCAGTTCAAGCAGCTTTTGATGACCTCCGGTTTTGACCGGTATTTCCAGATTGCTCCCTGCTTCCGGGACGAGGACGCCCGGGCAGACCGCTCCCCCGGTGAGTTTTATCAGCTGGACATGGAGATGGCGTTCGCGTCTCAGGAGGATGTGTTTGCCGTTCTGGAGGACGTGCTGCCCCCCATCTTTGCCAAATATGGTGCGTATGACCGGGCCAGTAGCGCACCCTTTACCCGTATTCCCTATGCCAAGGCCATGGAGCTATACGGCTCCGACAAGCCCGACCTGCGGATTGATCTGACGGTGCAGGACGCGACGGACGTTCTCTCCGGCTGCGGATTTGATCCATTTGCGGGGAACACCGTGAAGGCCGTGGTGGTTTCCGGGTTTAACGAGACACGAAAGTTTATCGACAAAACTCTTGCCGATGTGGAAATCCAGTCTGGGAACAAGGCCTATTGGTTCCGGCTGGACGAAAACGGCGAGGCAGTGGGCGGCATTGCCAAGTTCGTGTCCCCGGTGAAGGACGCGGTAGTAAGCGCCTTGGGTCTGAAGGCGGGGGATTTCGTGGCCCTGTCCGCAGGTGCCCTTTCCCCCGCCCAGAAAACGACGGGTGTGCTGGTGAAGACGTTGGGCGCGGCAGTTCCCGGTCACATGGACAGGGAACAGTATTCCTTCTGCTGGATTGTGGATTTCCCCATGTACGAAACGGGTGAAGAGTCCGGCGAGCTGGAATTCTGCCACAACCCCTTCTCCATGCCCTCCGGCGGGCTTTCCACCCTGCTTAAGGCAGAGGCTGGAGAAATTGATCCCCTGAGCATCACCGCCGACCAGTATGATCTGGTGTGCAACGGCGTGGAGCTTTCCTCCGGCGCAGTGAGAAATCACGACCCGGAGATTATGGTAAAGGCCTTTGAGCTGGTACGGCTGGGCGAAGAGGACGTGAAGGCTAAGTTCCCCGCCATGTACAACGCCTTTACCTATGGCGCGCCCCCCCACGCGGGCATTGCCCCCGGCGTGGACCGGATGGTGATGCTGCTGGCGGGAGAGGACTCCATCCGGGAGATCATCCCCTTCCCCATGAACAAAAACGCGCAGGACGTGATGATGGACGCCCCCGGCGTTGTCACCCAAAAGCAGTTGGACGAGCTGCACATTGCCTTGGTGAAGCCGGAGGAATAAGTTCTGGCAAGATTTTCGTGCCCGCAGATGAGACGCGTGCGTCTCTCTCTGGAAAAGGGCGCACTTGCGAGATTTCCGCAAAGGAGGATTTATGAAACGCTTGCTGTGCTCTTTGCTGGCCGCAGCCAGCCTGTTTATCCTGACCGCCTGCGGCGGTCCGTCCTCCAGCACTTCTGACCCGGACCCGGCCTATTCCGCCGGGTCCGGCTCCGCATCCGAGGAACCAACGCCTCCACCCGTGGACGAAAAAGAGGCGCGGATAGACGCTCTGCTGGCCCAGATGACCCTTGAGGAAAAGGTGGGACAGTTGTTTTTTGCCCGGGTCCCGGAGACGGACGCAGCGGCGGACGTGGCCAAGTATCACTTGGGCGGCTATATTCTCTTTGGCAGGGATACAAAAGCCAAGACCGCCAACGACCTGATTCAGGCCATTAACAGCTATCAGGAGGCGGCAAAAATTCCCCTGCTCATTGGCGTGGACGAGGAGGGGGGAAGTGTGGTGCGGGTCTCCTCCAATCCCCATCTTCGTGCAAAAAAGTTTGCTTCCCCCCAGCAGCTATACGCTGCGGGAGGCATGGAAGCAATTGTTCGGGATACTCACGAAAAGGACGTGCTTTTAAAAGCGCTGGGCTTTAACGTGAATCTGGCCCCGGTGGCGGACGTGTCCACCGACCGCAGCGACTTTATCTATGACCGCTCCTTCGGACAGGACGCGGTATCCACAGCGGAGTATGTCCGCGCCGTGGTGGGCCAGATGAAAGAGGACGGCATGGGCAGTGTTTTAAAGCACTTTCCCGGCTACGGAAACAATGTGGATACCCACACCGGCATTGCCGTGGATGAGCGGCCTTTGAAAACCTTTGAAACCTCTGATTTCCTGCCCTTCAAAGCGGGTCTGGAAGCCGGGGGCGACACGGTGGCCGTTTTGGTGAGCCACAACATCGTGGACGCCCTCACCATGGAGGGAGTCGACGCGGGTCTGCCGGCCTCCCTCGCTCCCAATGTTCACATCACCTTGTACCTAATGATGCATGAGGCAAACGGTGGTAGCGTGATTATGACCGACGATCTTGCTATGGATGCAGTGAAAGCCTATTCCAAGGACGGCAGCGCTGCGGTGATGGCCCTGTGGGCAACCAACGGCCTTTTGATTGCCTCGGACTACCGCACCCAGATTCCCCAGGTTCTTGCCGCTGTCGCGGACGGGACGCTGGATGAACCCACCATCAACCTGCTTTGCACGCAGGTGCTCCAGTGGAAACAGGCACTGGGCCTGTTATAAAAGAGCCTTCTCCACATCGTACTGCTTTAGGCAAAACTGTCTGGCTTTAAGGGCAAGGGGCCTTTCCTACAAAGGAATGGCTTTTGATAAACGCATCGCAAAAGCCGCCGCGTCCGGTGCGGGCCGGAACACGGCGGCTTTGTTTCTGCGCAGAAAGGAAGTTTTCCACATGGAAACTGAAAAACTTTATTACACCGACCCCTTTTTAAAGGAGTTCTCTGCCAAGGTCCTCACCTGCGACGCGGTGAAAACCTGCTGGGAAGTGGTTCTGGACCAGACTGCCTTTTATCCCGAAGGGGGCGGTCAGCCCGCCGACCACGGGACGCTGAACAGGATAAGCGTCCTTGATGTTCACGAAAAAAACGGCGTACTTTTCCACATTTGTGAAAAACCAGTGGAAATTGGGGAAACCGTAACAGGTCAACTTGATTGGGCCCGCCGGTTCGACCACATGCAGCAGCACTCCGGCGAGCACATTTTAAGCGGCATTCTCTGTGAAGCCCACCGCTGCGACAATGTGGGCTTCCACATGGGGGCCGACACCGTCACCATCGACTATAACGCCGACATTTCGTGGGAACAGGCGCTGGAAGCGGAGCGCCGCGCCAATGAGTACATCTGGGCGGATGTGCCCATTGAGATTTCCTTCCCCACCCCGGAGGAATTGAAGTCTATTGACTACCGCTCCAAAAAGGCATTGACAGGGCAGGTGCGCATTGTGGCCTTTCCCGGCGCGGACTGCTGCGCCTGTTGCGGCACGCATGTGCTTCGGTCCGGGCAGGTGGGGCTTGTAAAAATTCTCTCCTGCCAGAAATTCAGGGAGGGGGTCCGTCTGG
>NZ_DALZCH010000046.1:0-24418 GCF_031978065.1 Oscillibacter sp. | reverse complement strand
CATCCACGTCCGTTTGTAAAGGGGGTATGGAGGGAAAATCTGTGAAAATTTTGTGAACTTCCCCGCAGGGCGGCGGAAAACGCCCTGACAAGCAAAATCGGCAGGAGTTTGCAAAGCGGCTTGCCATGAAAGTATTTGCGCAGTATACTTTAAAATAGAAAGGCCGACCAGCGCGCCGGCGCACCCGCCGGATACCCTGATTTAAACGCGGGCGTTTTTTGGGAGGAGGAGCTTTATGAAACTAAAACAGCTGTTGAATGGAACGCACCCGCTTTTGACGCTGATCTATCTGATCGGCGTGGGGGAATTGGCCCTGCTGGTCTCATTTTCGATGGCGGGTGGCCGCGTCGCTGTTCCTTTCATCATGTATCAGGTATGGATGTGCTACCTGCTGCTGAGCCGGAGCCTTAGCTATGCGATGATGTTTCGGGACGGGACCTGGGCCCGTGGAAAAAATCCGGCCTTGAAGCCCAGAGCCGGGGACTGGTTTTTGGCGCTGTTCCTTCCGCAGGTTCTATTCAGCGTCGCCATGCCCTTCGTGGTCTTTTTGCTGGGCGGTTTTTTCCGTTGCGCCGCGGCGGCAGTGCTGCTGGGTTTGAAAATTCTCCTGATGCGGCGGGTATGGCCGATGCTGCGCGCACCAGGTAATCGCGAAGCGGATGCGGAGTAATCGCGCGGGGCGGCGTGTCTACCGGGACAGACCCATTTCCCACCATACAATCTCACGGATGCAAACAGTCTCCGGCGTTTTTAACGCCGGAGACTGTTATACATTTTGTATTTTCTTGACGAAAAATCACTTTCCGTACATAAATAAATCGCATTTCAGCATTCCGTTGTAGAGCTTGCGCTTTTTGTCGGCCTGCTTGCCAAACGACCGCTCAAACTCTGTATGCGACGAAAGCACCAACACCCGCCACTTGGGCGGTAAGTCCCGGCAGGCCGCGCCGAAGACGCGGTACAGCGCCTCGGCCTCGCTTCGCTCCATCAGCCGCTCGCCGTAGGGCGGGTTGGTGGCCAGTTGGCCGTATTCGCTGTCCCGGTGAAATTTTGCCGCGTCGGCCACTTCAAAGCGGACACAGTCCCCCACACCGGCAAGCTCCGCATTATGCCGCGCCAGCTCCACCGCCGCCGGGTCAATGTCGCCGCCCCAGATATCATAGATTCCGTGGAACTCGCGGTCCCGCGCCTCCTGCGCCGCGTCCTGCCAAAGCTCTGCGTCCATGTTCTTCCACCTCTGGGCGGAAAAGCTGCGATTCAGGCCCGGAGCACGGTTTTTAGCGATGAGCGCCGCCTCAATGGCAATCGTACCGGAGCCACAGAAGGGGTCGCAGAAGGGGTCCCGGCCCCGGTAACGGGACAGGGTCACCAGTGCAGCCGCCAGCGTTTCCCGCAGCGGCGCAACCACCCCCTGCGCCCGATAGCCCCGCTTGTACAGCCCCTCGCCGGAGGTATCCAGATACACCGTAGCCACGTCCCGCACGATGGCGAACTGAAGCTGATAGCGGCTCCCCGTCTCCGTCAGCATCTCCATGCCGTACTTCTCACCCAGCCGCTTGGCGGATGCCTTTTTCACAATCGCCTGACAGGCGGGAACAGAGTGGAGCTGGGAGTTCAAGGAATAGCCCTTTACAGGAAATTCACCGTCCTTGGGAATATAGTCCTCCCACGGAAGAGCGTATACGCCCTGAAACAGGGCCTCAAAGTCCTTGGCGGGAAAGCTGCCCAGCTCCATCAAAACCCGCGCTCCGCAGCGCAGGTTCATATTCAGCCGGGCAATGTCCGCCTGAGTTCCCAGACAGTGGACCCGGCCGTTCTCCGCCCGGACCTCCTGCAAATTCAATCGTTTCATTTCGTCCGCCACCAGACTTTCCAGTCCGAACAGGCAAGGTACCGTCAGCGTCATGGGCCGCGCCTCCTTTAAGTGTTTAAAATATCTGCATCACTATACCAGATATTCAAAAAATGTGCAACGCGGCAAACTTAAAAATTCTGGGCCGCCCCAAAAATGTGCTTTTATCTTGAAACCTTTCAGCCTCTTTATCCGTCTAATTTATAAAACAATTTTTTCCGGGTGCATACCAGAATCAACCGCCTTGCGGGGCTGGTATTTTTCTCGAAGATGTGATACAATGAGTGCATGAACTATAAATTATTGCTTTTTGATCTATCTTACCCCCATCGAATGCTTTCCAAAGGAGGTTTTTTATCATGATGATTTGGGTTTGGCTGGGTGCTATTGTGCTCTTCGGCGTGGCGGAAGCCGCTACCGCCGGTCTGGTGTCCATCTGGTTCGTGGCAGGAGCGCTGGCCGCGCTGATTGCGGCGATGCTGAGCGCGTCCGCGCCCGTGCAGTTTGCGCTGTTTCTTGTCGTATCCACCGCCGCGCTGGCAGCCACCCGCCCTCTGGTGCGGAAAATACGGGTGAACAAAGCCGTTCCCACCAATCTGGACCGGGTGATCGGCCAGACGGGCAAGGTGACGGAAATCGTGGATAACGAAAATGCCACCGGCGCTGTCTATGTGGACGGCAAGACCTGGACGGCCCGCAGCACCGACGGAGCGATTTTCCCTGTGGGCAGTCTTGTTTCCGTGTCCAAAATGGAGGGTGTAAAACTCTTTGTGGAAAAAAATATAATTTTGGAAGGAGTCAAATAAATGCCTATTCCTATTCAAAGCATTGCCCTGATTGTTCTGGTGATTCTCGTTTTACTGCTGATCGTCAGCAACATCGTCATCGTCCAGCAGTCCAAAGCCTATGTGGTGGAGCGTCTGGGCGCGTTCCGCACAGTGTGGGGCGTGGGTTTGCATTTCAAGCTTCCCTTTATCGAGCGGATTGCAAAGCGGGTGTCCCTAAAGGAGCAGGTGGCGGATTTTGCACCCCAGCCTGTCATCACCAAGGACAATGTCACCATGCAGATCGACACCGTTATTTACTTCCAGATCACCGATTCTAAGCTGTATACTTACGGTGTGGAGCGTCCCATGAACGCCATTGAAAACCTCACCGCCACTACTCTGCGAAACATCATCGGCGACATGGAGCTGGACCAGTCTCTCACCTCCCGCGACATCATTAACACCCGGATGCGCGCCATTTTGGACGAGGCTACAGACCCTTGGGGCATTAAGGTAAATCGGGTGGAGCTGAAGAATATTCTTCCTCCCAAGGAAATTCAGAACGCTATGGAAAAGCAGATGAAGGCGGAGCGGGAACGCCGCGAGGCCATCCTTCAGGCCGAGGGCCAGAAGCAGAGCCAGATTCTGGTGGCGGAGGGCGAAAAACAGGCTGCCATCCTGCGGGCCGACGCGGCAAAGCAGGCTGCCATTCTCCACGCCGAGGGCGAGGCGGATGCGATTATGAAGGTCCAGCAGGCAACGGCCGACGCGCTGCGCCTGCTGAACGAATCCAGCCCCAACGATCAGGTTATCAAGCTCCGGGCGTTGGAGACGATGGTGAAGGTGGCCGACGGAAAGGCCACGAAAATTATTATTCCCTCCGAGATTCAAGGTTTGGCGGGGCTTGCCGCCAGTGCAAAAGCCCTGCTGGAGAGCGACGCGCCCGCGAATTAATTATCCGCCGAGCGGGGATTCCCCCGTCTATTCCATAACCTCGACCGAGGGGCCTGCGTTTTCGCAGGCCCCTCGGTTTATCGCGCCCCCTCGGGTCAGTTTTGATCGAAAGCGGATTATTTTCCGTTTTTTTATATTCAAACCGGAAAAAAGCTGATATAATACCCAAGGAGAACTGTTACATATGTTAAATATGCTTGAACGTACTTGCCGCGACGGCGCTTTGCATCTGTCGCCAGACGGCGGGCCCATACGATGAAACTGACTGTACGGCGGCGTGCTCTTCGGTACACTTGGACGGAATACATAGCGACGAAACGGAGGAGCCTTATGCGGGAGTTTTGGAATGCGTTGATCCACGGGCTGGAAAGCGGGCAGCCTGTGTGTCTTATAAGCCTTTTATCCTCCGCCGGGTCCACACCCCGGGGGGCCGGGGCAATGATGGCGGTGCTGCCAGATGGAAGCTCCGCCGGGACCATCGGCGGCGGCAACGTGGAATACGAGGCTCAGAGACAAGCAGCCGAAATTTTGAAATCCGGTGAGGACCAGCGGCAGGACTACCGCTTTATTCAGGGCAACGACCACAGCCTTGGGATGATCTGCGGCGGCGACGTGACGGTGCAGCTCCATTATATCTCTCCCCGGGACGAAGCGGCGCTGTCCGCCTTCCGCACGCTCAAGGGAGCTCACGCTCGAGGACAGGACGCATGGCTGGCCCTGCGGCTGGACGACAGCCGCGTGGCCGAGGTCCGCGCCCTCTCCGGGGCGGACGAAGCTGATGCCTCCCTTGCCCCCCTGCTGGGGGACGGGCCCATGCTGACGGACGGCGGCTGGTTCTCCGTCCCCGTGTCCCAATCCGGGTGGGTTCACATCTTCGGCGCGGGGCATGTGTCCCGGGCGCTGGTATCCGCCCTGTATCCCCTTGGCTTTCGCTGCGCCGTGTACGATGATCGGGCCGAATTTGCCAACCCTGCGTTTCTGCCCACCGCCCAGCAGGTTCAGGTGTGCGACTTTGAACGGCTGGACATCCCCGTTACCCCCCGGGATTATGTGGTTGTGATGACCCGGGGCCACAACGCGGACTACGAGGTGCTGTCTCAAACCCTGCGCTCCGGCGCACGGTACATTGGCTGCATCGGAAGCAAGCAAAAGCTGGCCCTGTGCCGTAAGCGCCTGTTGGGCGCTGGCTTCACGGCGGAGGAATACGCCGTGCTTTACGCGCCCATAGGCCTTTCCATCGGGGCACAGACGCCGGAGGAAATTGCCGTCTCCGTGGCGGCGGAGCTGATCGCCGTCCGGGCAGGATTGGACCTCCGGCGGCAGGTGGAATCCGCCATTTAAGCAGGCTTTTTCAATCTCCGGCAAAAGTACCGGACTTCACGGAGGACATCTATGAATCGTATCAGCAAGGAAAATTACTATCTGGACATCGCAGAGACTGTTTTGGAGCGGGCCACCTGCCTACGCCGGGTGTACGGAGCCATCATCGTGAAAAATGACGAGATTATTTCCACCGGCTACAACGGCGCACCCCGGGGCAGGAAAAACTGCGTGGACATGGGCTATTGCACCCGCGAGGCGGCAAAAGTCCCCCGAGGGGAGCGATACGAGCTATGCCGCAGTGTCCACGCCGAGGCTAACGCTATTATTTCCGCCTCCCGGCGAGACATGGTGGGCGGAACCCTGTACCTTGTGGGCCGGGACGCCCGGACCGGTGAGCTTCTGGGCGACGCGACCTCCTGTTCCATGTGCCGCAGGCAGGTGATAAACTCCGGTCTTGAACGTGTGGTCATCCGGCGGACGGAAACGGAGTTTGATGTGGTCCCCGTGGAGGATTGGATCGCCGAGGATGACTTTCCAGACTTCGGACCCATGGAGGAGCCGTCCTCTCAGCAGTAATTTCAGGAAGGAGGCCGTCACTTGAAAACGGGCCTTGTTACCTTTTTTCATATCCACCACTATGGCGCGGTTTTACAGGCCTGCGCCACGCAGCGGGCCGTGGAACAGCTTGGAAGCTCCTGCGAAATTTTCAACTACTACGTTAATCAGAATAACGATCTATTCCGCCGCGCAGGGGGGCTTTCCTCCGCGGCTGCAAACGCCCACACCGCCCTCCACTACTCCGCCATGCGCGAGCGGTATCAGCGGTTTGAGGATTTCGCCTCCCGCAATTTGAAGATTACGGAGCGGCGGTACGAAAGCCTACGGGAACTCGAAAGTGCGCCTGATTGCGACGTGTATCTCTCCGGCAGCGACCAGATATGGAACCCCAAGATTTTTCCCGACGGGCGGTTTGACCCGGTGTTTTTCAGCCGGTTTACGGCGGGACGGAAAATTGCCTATGCCCCTTCCTTCGGCATTCCCCGGATTCCCGACGGGATGGAGGAAGAGCTGCGCCGATATCTTGATGACTTTTCCCACCTTTCCGCACGGGAAGCGCGGGGGCAGGCCATTCTCCGTGAGGTTGGCGGGCGGGAGGCCCCCGTGGTGCTGGACCCCACGCTGCTTCTGCGGCAGGAAGACTGGGCCGCCCTTTCGGCGGAGCCGAAGCAGCCCTCCGGCTATATCCTGTGCTATTGCATCAGCGCCCCTGGGCCGCTGGAGCCTTACATCCGCCGCTTGCAGGAGGAGACGGGACTGCCCGTAGTCCAGCTTTGCGGTCTGCGGCAAAAGGTTCACCCCAAGGCGGAGTGCGTCTTTTCCGCGGGGCCCGCGGAATTTCTCGGCCTGTTCCGCCACGCCGCCTACGTGTGCACCAACTCCTTCCACGGGACCGTATTCTCCGTGCAATTCCAAAAGCCATTTTTCACCGCCGTTTCTCCGGCGGAGTTGGCCGCGCCGGAGCAGTCCCGGATTTTCAGTCTTCTGGACCGGCTGGGCCTTGCAGACCGCATTATCGGAAAGGGCGACTCCGCCGGTCTGTCGGCCCCTGTGGACTGGTCCGCCGCCACCAAGCGGCTGGAGGCGGAGCGTCGAAATTCTCTGGCGTATCTCCGCGCCGCGCTGATGAATGAGCCGATTCCCACCCCGGAAAAGGCCGAAAGCGGCTCGGATTTACCGGAGCTTGTCGGCCGGGCGGACTGCACGGGCTGCACCGCCTGCGCCTCCATCTGCCCAAAAGACGCCATTTCCATGGAGCCGGACCGGGAGGGCTTTGCCTACCCCTTGGTAGACCTTGAAAAATGCATTCACTGCGGGCGGTGCACGGCGGTCTGCCCGCCGCTTCACCCGCCCAAGAGTTGCCCCCTCCCGGCGGTGTTTGCCGCGTGGAACCGGGACGACGTAATTCGCAAGGACTCCACCTCCGGGGGCGTATTCTCCCTCATCGCGGCAGATACGCTGGAAAGCGGCGGCGTGGTGTTCGGCGCGGCGCTGGATGACAGGCAGCGCCTGCGGCACATCGCCTGCTTCTCACCGGAGGATTTACGCTATCTCCGGGGGGCAAAATATGTGCAAAGCGATTTACGCGGCGTGTACCGGGAGATTCGGGAGCTTTTAAAATCCCGCCCCGTGCTTTTCTCCGGCACCCCCTGTCAGGTCGACGGTCTATATCACTTTTTGGGCCACCGTCCGGAAAATCTCACCACCTGCGACGTGGTGTGTCAGGGCGTTCCCTCCCCCGGCGTGTGGGCAGACATGGTTCGCTCCATTGAAAGCCATCGGCGGCGCTCCCTGCAAACCGTGCGCTTTCGCAACAAGGTGGCAGGTTGGAAAAACAGTCACTTTACCCTGCTTTATAAGGATGGGTCGGCCGATTCCGCCCCTTTGTTTCAGACGGAGTGGGGCCGGGCATTCGGCAGGGCGCTGTTCCTGCGGCCCTGCTGCCACCGGTGTGCCTATACCTCTTTGTCCCGGACGGGGGACTTTACCCTTGGGGACTTCTGGGGCCTACGGCCCGACGAGCTTTGCGACCAGCAGGAAAAGGGCGTGTCCCTTCTGATTGTGAACACCGCCCACGCCAGTCATATTTTTGACCGTCTCCCCCTTGGGCGGCAACCCTTCTCGCCGGAGCGGGCCGTGGCGGGAAATCCCCGGCTGGCCGCTCCCATCACCCAGCCCGGAGATCGGGCGGCGTTTTTCGCGGCCTATGCCTTGCAGCCCTTTGATCAGGTGCGGCAGAAATTTCTTCGCCTGCCCTCCCTGCCCGTGCGGATTGCCGCCGGAGTTCTCAGCCCGGAGGCAAAGGCGAAGATCAAATCCAAGCTGAAATAGCTTCCGGCTTTTGTCGGGCTGCCCCTAAACAGCACAGACCCTTTGCGCGGCCTTGGCCGCACAAAGGGTCTGCTTTTTGTTATCCGTCCACAGGGGAATCCGCGCTCCATGCCTTTTATAAACAGTTGGGGACCGAAGCGCGTCGCTTACGCCGGAAGCCGCTCTCCAGCGCAAAGTAGCGTACGTTACTCTTGAATCCCCGGCAGTTTGGGAATGTAGGAAAAGCCGTGGGCCAAATCCTCGTCGGTGGGGATATAATCGGTCATACTGCCTTCGTGATAGGACATATACGCCGCCATGTCAAAGTACCCCGTTCCGGTGAGCCCGAAGACGATGGTCTTAGCCTCCCCCGCTTCTTTGCACCGGATGGCTTCGTCAATGGCGACCCGAATGGCGTGGGCCGATTCCGGCGCAGGCAGCGTGCCTTCCACCTTCGCAAAGAGCTTTGCCGCTTCAAAGACCTTGGTCTGCGTGACGGAGCGGGCTTCGTCCAAAAATCCGTCGTGATAGAGCTGAGAGAGGATGGGGCTCATACCGTGATAGCGCAGCCCGCCCGCGTGGTTGGGCGCCGGGATAAAGCCGCAGCCCAGCGTATACATCTTAGCCAGCGGCGTGACCTTTCCCGTGTCGCAGAAATCGTAGGCAAACCGTCCCCGGGTCAGAGAAGGGCAGGAGGCAGGCTCCACCGCGATAAAATGCGGGGCCCGCTTCCCTGTCAGCTTATCCGCCATAAAGGGAGCCATCAGTCCGCCAAGATTGGAGCCGCCGCCCGCGCAGCCGATGAGAATATCGGGGTATTCGTCCAGCTTTTCAAGAGCCGCCTTTGTCTCCAGCCCGATAATGGACTGGTGCAGCAGTACCTGATTCAAAACGCTACCCAGCACGTAGCGGTAACCCTCGGTGGTAGTGGCCTTCTCCACCGCCTCAGAAATCGCGGTGCCAAGGCTTCCGGAGGTTCCGGGAAATTCCTCCAGCATCCGGCGGCCCACCTCGGTGGTGTCAGAAGGCGAAGAGATGACCGACGCGTCATAGGTTTCCATCACAGCCTTGCGATAGGGCTTCTGCTCCGCAGAACCCTTGACCATGAAGACCTTCAAATCCAGCCCAAAATAGCCGCAGGCCATGGACAAGGCGGTGCCCCACTGTCCCGCTCCCGTCTCGGTGGTCACGCCCCTGAGGCCCTGCTCCTTGGCGTAATACGCCTGCGCGATGGCGGAGTTTAGCTTGTGGCTTCCGCTGGTGTTGCCACCCTCGTACTTATAGTAGATTTTCGCCGGAGTGTCCAACGCTTTCTCTAAACAGTATGCCCGCACCAGCGGAGAGGGGCGGTACATCTTGTAATAGTCACGGACCACCTCGGGGATGTCGATGAAGCGGTCGGTGGCGTTCAGCTCCTGCCCAACAAGCTTCTCACAGAAAATGGGCGACATATCCGCCGGGGTCACGGGCTTCAGCGTCCCCGGGTGCAGAATGGGGCGGTGGTCGGTCTTCATGTCCGCGCGCACATTGTACCACTGCCTGGGAAGCTCCTGTTCGGTCAAATAGGTTTTGTACGGGACTTTGCGTTCCATGATGTTCCCTTCCTTTCTGAAGCATTCGGCCGGATCACCGACCAAATAAAAATAAAAAAAGCCCTTGTCCCTGCAAATACTTGCAGGGACAAGAGCGATTTCACTCCTGTGGTGCCACCCGGCTTGACGCGGTAACCGCGCCCACTTTTCAGCACACTGTCATGTGCCGGCCTTTTTTAACGGGGCGCCCTCCCCGTCTCCCCTACTAAGCTTCCGCCGTTCGGTTTGCCCTTGCCGGTCCATTCGCCAAATCTGCCCGCGCCGCATTTCCACCGTCAGCGGCTCTCTATACCGGGCTCGGATATGGGTACTCACTCCGGCGCTTCGGTTTGTTTTGATTAAAACGTAGTATACTCGCGGCCAACGCATTTGTCAACCGCTTTTTTAGGCTCTTTTAAAACGGGCCGCCACGGCCAGCGTCAACAGCATCAGCACAATGCCCACGGGCAGCGCCAGCCACGGGGCAATTCCCGCGGCTGCAAAAGTGCCTGCCACAATATAGGTCACGCAGCTCACCGCCGCCGCCGCGACGGCATAAGGAAGTTGGGTGGACACATGGCTCACATGGTCGCACTTGGCTCCCGCCGAAGCCATGATGGTGGTGTCGGAAATGGGGGAGCAGTGGTCCCCGCACACCGCACCCGCCATGCAGGCGGAGACGCAGATGATGCTCAGGGGATTGCCGCCTTCCAGCGGGAACACGCTCAGCACAATGGGAATCAGAATTCCGAAGGTTCCCCAAGAGGTGCCCGTGGCAAAGGCCAGCAGACAGCCGATCACAAACACAATGGCGGGCAGCAGAAGCTGGAAGCTCTGGGCGGAATTCTGCACCACGGCGGCCACAAACTCCCGCGCACCCAGAGAATCGGTCATAGCCTTCAGACTCCACGCAAAGGTGAGAATCAGGATGGCCGGAACCATGGCCTTGAAGCCCTCCGGGATGCAGTCCATCATTTCCTTAAAGCTCATCCGGCGGCGCAAAAAGTAAAAGCCAATCGTAAACGCCAGACCGAAGGCGCTGCCCAGCAGCAACCCCACGGACGCGTCGGACCCGGAGAAGGCGTCCACAAAGCTGGCGCCGGAGAAAAAGCCGCCGGAATAAATCATTCCCATCACGCAGCAGATCACCAGCACCACAATGGGCGCCACCAAGTCCGCCACCGTGCCGCTGTCCGATACGCTACTCTCGCTCTCTGTGGCGTAGGGGTTTTTCCCGGAAAACAGATCGCCCTTGTCGGCATTGGCCTCGTGGACGGCCATGGGGCCGAAATCCGCCTTCATCACCACCAGCCCAATCATCATGATGATCGTCAGCAGGGCGTAGTAGTTATAGGGAATGGCACGGATAAACAGCGCAAGGCCGGACCCGTCGTCCACAAAGGCGCTGACAGCGGCGGCCCACGAAGAGATGGGCGCGATGATGCATACAGGGGCAGCGGTTGCGTCGATCAGATAGGCCAGCTTCGCCCGGGAGACGTGATGGCTGTCCGTCACGGGAAGCATCACGCTGCCCACGGTGAGACAGTTGAAATAGTCGTCAACGAAAATTAAAATGCCCAGCGCGATGGTGGCAAGCTGCGCGCCCGCCCGGGTTTTAATGTTCTTCTGGGCCCAGCGGCCAAAGGCCGCGGAGCCGCCGGAGCGGTTTAACAAGCTCACCATCGCGCCCAAAATCACCAGAAACGCAATGATTCCCACATTATACCCGTTCGAAAGCACGGAGACGATTCCATCCTGAAACACATGAGTAACCGTTCCCTCAAAGGAAAACCCGGACCACAGCAGCCCGCCGGTGAGAATCCCCAGAAACAGCGAGGAATAGACCTCCTTGGTCACAAGCGCCAGAGCGATGGCCACCACCGGAGGCAGCAGGGACCAGATTGTCTCGTAAAACACAGGGGCCGCGCCGGTCCCTTCCCCGGCAGCCAAAACCGGAACGGTCAGCAGAGCCAAAAACACAGCGGCAAAAAGCGCCGCCTTTCGGCAGGGTTTGTTCTTCATGGAAGCTCCTCAAAAAAATAAAGTAAGGACCAAGAGGCAGTACTCCATACCACAAACCCGTACGAATCACGACAGCGCTCCGCCCCGCAGGGCGACAGTCCGGCGGATATTCTCCGACGAACCGGCTCCGCCCCCGTCAGGCCACGGGGAGCAAAACCTCGGCAACAGTCCCTTTCCCGTCTCCCCCTCGGCCTGTTTGGAAGACGCTACTTTTGACTGTCGCACCTCTATCATGCAATACGTCTGATTATAGCAAAGCTTCTATAAAAGTCAACCATTTGCGACAAAAATCCGCCAATTATCCTAATTTTCCGCCGATTACCCCGACAGCTCTCCCATACGGGGCTCCCCGTATACGGGAATGCCCTCCGCCCTTAAAAGCGCTGCCGTCACACCGTCCCCGGCGGTCAGTCCGCCGGAAAAGCTTCCGTCGTGAATCACGCCGCAGCCGCAGGAGGGACTGCGCTCCTTCAACAGCGCCGCTTCGCAGCCAAGTAGCCGTGCCAACTCCAGCGCAGCCTGCGCGCCTCTTTCAAATTCTGCCGTCACGTCGGCGCCCTCCCGGGTGAAAACGCGCCCTTCCCGACATTCGGCGGGCGGGCGGGGCGTGGGCAGACCGCCCAACTGCTCCGGGCAGACGGGGACACACTCGTGCCGCGCCAGTAGCGCGCCAATCCCCTCAAGACGCTTGATTCCCCCGTCATACCGGCAGGGCAGGCCAAGCAGGCACGCGGAAACCAGCAGCTTCATTTCTTCTCCGCCTGTTCCTGCTTGCGGGCCTCAATTTCCCGCCGCTCCCGCTGAAGCTCTGTGAACAAGGCAATGCCGTCCCACTCCTGATTCCACTTGGTCAGCACCGCCTTATAGCACCCTGTCCCCACGCCCGATTGACGCAGGGCCACCAAAAGCCCGTCCAACTGCTGCTCCAAGTCGCAGAATACCATCATGCGGCCCCCCAGCTTTCCGGAGAACACGCCCTCCCGGGCGGGCCGGGTTTCCCGCCCTGCCAGCGCCCCCACGGGGGTGCGCCATCCGTCCCGGAAAACAGGCTTTACCTCCGCCCCAAAGGGACCCGCCGCGGCCTTAATGACCAGAATATCGTTCAACTCCTCAAAGCCGTACAGCAAAATCGTGCCCATGACTACGCTCCTTCCAATTTCCAATCCCGCCGGAAACGTCCGGCAATTTTTTCAGGACGCGCCCATCCCGCTTCCCTGCTAGAGCTTCAAGGGCTTGCCGTCCAACGCGGCCTCCGCCAGCGTTTGCCCCTCGTAGCGCAGCTTCAACGAGAAAAAGGGCGCGTCAGACTCCAGCAGGTCAAGGAAAATATTGTCCCCGCTCCACAGCGGCAGCCTGCGCAAATCCTTTTTCCCAATCCATTGCAGGTCCCCCTCGTCGCAGACAGTCTGCTCTCCCATCCATGCGTCGGCGGTGAACAGGTGCATGTACTCCCCTTCCCATTTGTCGGAGAGGAAGGTCACAAGGCCCCGATAGCGCCAGCGGGTCAAGGTCAGCCCCGTCTCCTCTTTCGCCTCCCGCAAAAGGCACTCCTCCGGACTTTCCCCTTCCAGAAACTTTCCGCCCACGCCAATCCACTTGTCATGGTTCAGGTCGTTTTTCTTTTTCACCCGGTGGAGCATCAGGTATTCGTCCCTCCGCTCCAGATAGCACAGCGTGGTGTTTAACACAAAATCCCTCCACAATCGTTTTTCTTCATTATACCCCATTCCCTGCAATTGGCAAGACGAAACCGCCGGTCCCGGCGAAACGCGCCCAATCGGCGCGCCCTGACCGGGACCGGCGGGACCTATTTATAATTCGTGCCGCGCTCAGGCGTTTTTGCGGTAAAGGAAGTTGCCCACCAGCATAAACACCGCGTAAACCACCAGATAGTAAAACACCTTGACGCCATAGCCCGCAAAAGCGGCATACACCATAAAGCCGCAGCCGCCCAGCCCCAGAACCGGCATGACAAAGCGCTTGAACGCGCCCAGCGTCCGCTCCTTACGCATAAACTGGATAAACATGGCAATATACATGCCGTACAGCGTGATAATCGGCAGCTCGGAGGAATCGAAGGAAAACGGCCCGAACCAGCCCGCCGTCAGGTTTGCCCCGTAGAAATACAGCAGCCAGAAGGCGGCGAACAGCAGCGAGAGAATCGCGGAGTTGTTGGGCATGTTTGTCACCGGGTCCACCTGCCGGAACATCTCCGGCTTGGGGCCCTGTCCCCGAGCGGCCAGCGCGTAGAAGCAGCGGCAGTTGGCCAGCATCAGCCCATTCAGCGTTCCAAGGCAGGAAATCACAATCAGCACGAACACCACCGTGCCCGCAGCTTCGCCAAACACCCGCTGATAAGCCATCTTTGCAGCAGCCTGTCCGCTGGCCATCAGCTCTTCCGTGGTCACCGCGCCGTTAAGGCCGATGTAATACAGAATATAGGTAATCACTACCACGAAGGACCCCAGAACCAGCGCGCGGGGAAGATTTCTCTTGGCATCCTTCAATTCCGCGTTGATGGAGGTGGCCAGCACCCAGCCCTCATACGCAAACGCCACCGCCACGGTGGCTTTCATCAATCCCTCGCCGGAGGAAACCGTGGCTGCGGAAACGGTGGCAAAGTTCTGCGCCATCTGCCCGTTGACAAGACCCACGATGACGCCCACCACGCCCATCAGCAGCAGAGGGACCATTTTAATGACAGTGGTGGAAACCTGAAACTTTCCCGCGATGCGGGGAGAGAGCGCGTTAAGCGCATAGTCCGCGCACAGGAAGAAGCAAGCCAGCACCAGACAGGACCCGCCGGTGATGTCCCAGCCCACCAGCACGGAAAAATACCGGGCGGAAACCCACGCCAGCACACTGGTGAGGGCGGGGGTATAGATGGTTCCCATAAACCAGCCCATCAGATAGGCATACCGCTTCCCCACCGTCGCCTCGGCATAGTCCACCACGCCGTTGACTTTTTCATACCGGGTGGCCATCGTTGCAAATACGTAGGAGCACACAATCATAATTGCGCCCACAATCAGCCACGCCAGAATTCCCAGCGGCATGTTGCCGCCGGTCTGCACCAGCACCGCCTCCGCCTTAAAGAACACGCCGGAGCCGATGACGATTCCCACCACCATGCAGATGGCCGTGGGCAGGCCGTACTTTTTTTCTAATCCGTTTTCCATGCTTTCCTCCGTCTATTTGCTTTAAAGTGTTGAATTTGAACAATTTAACTTATTCAGCATAGCAGACTATTGTATATTTCGCAAGATGCTTTTTTTATTTACCACCTTTTTTCAAATTCGTTTCCTCGCCATCTTTTTACAGAGTTCTCTGAAAAAGGCAAAAGTCAAGGCCCCGGGAACTTCACTCCCCGGGGCCCTGCCCAGCGCCGCCCATAGGCGGCGGGCTATGTTTAAAAAATACGGGCCTGATTTTCGCCGTCTAAAGTCTGTCCAACAAAGCCTTCTCGGTTTTTTAGTTCATCTGGCGGCGGCGGCTCAAATTCTGTGTGCCGTCCTGCATGTTGTTCAGCTCATCCAGACTTTTGCCGGTGCCAAGGGCCACACAGGAGATGGCGTCCTCCGCCACCATGGTGTGGATACCTGTCCGGGCGGCCACCAGCTTGTCAAACCCGGAAACGAGACTGCCGCCGCCGGTCATGACGATGCCGTTGGTGGAAATGTCCGCCACCAGCTCAGGAGGCGTGCGCTCCAAAACGGAGTGGATGGCCTCCATAATCCGCTCCACCGGCTCTTCAAAAGCGTCCATCATCTCCGTGGAGCTGACGGTGATCACCTTGGGCAGGCCCGTCAGCAGGCACCGGCCCTTCACGTCCAGCGTCTCCTCCTCGTCCTTGGGGAAAACGCAGCCAATTTTGATTTTCATGTCCTCTGCGGTCCGCTCGCCCACCAGCAGGTTGTGCTTGCGGCGCATATACTTCACCACAGCTTCGTTGAGCTGGTCGCCCGCCACCTTGATGGACGCAGATTCAACAATGCCGCTGAGGGAAATTACCGCGATGTCGGCGGTGCCGCCGCCGATGTCCACCACCATATGCCCGTCGGGCTTGGCAATGTCGATGCCGGCGCCGATGGCGGCCGCCACTGGCTCCTCAATGAGATAAACCTTCCGCGCGCCCGCCTGAATGCCCGCGTCGATCACGGCACGCTCCTCAACCTCTGTGATGCCGGAGGGAATGCAGATAATCACTCTGGGCTTAAAAAAGGAGAAGCCTGCCACTTTCCGAATGAACTCGCGGAGCATCCGCTCCGTCATGTCATAGTCGGAGATCACGCCCTCGCGCAGAGGGCGGATGGCGATGATGTTGCCGGGGGTGCGGCCCAGCATGGCCTGCGCGTCCGACCCAACCTGAAGCAGCTTCCCCGTATTTTTATCCAGCGCCACCACGCTGGGCTCGTTCAGCACGATTCCCTTGCCCTTGACGTATACCAAAACCGAAGCGGTACCGAGATCGATACCGATATCCCTTGCCATGGCCATGCCTCCACCTCATGCACTTTCCGCAGTATTCTCTGCCGTTCTTTTGAAAATTATGAGAAGCGGCTTTCGCCGCACACAATCATACGGGTACATTATATCGGCGAAGATGGCAGATTGCAAGTACATTCTGTAAATTATGAAAATTCCCAGCCCTTTTTCGCCTGATTTCCCGACGCCCCTTTTTCAGTCCGGGTAAGGGCCGCCGTTACGCAGACCACGCTCGCCGCACCGGCGTCCTTCAGTGTGCGAATGCACTCTCCCAGCGTCGCGCCGGTGGTGCAAATGTCGTCGACAAGCAAAATCCGCCGCCCCGCCGCTCGCGCGGGGGATGAGGCGGCATACATCCCCACCACATTGGCCCGCCGGGCATCGGAATCCGCCAGGCCCGACTGGGCCGGATTGTCTCCGATTTTCTCCAAAAGACGCTCCGGGCTGATCTCCCACACCCGGCAAGCCGCCTCCGCCAGCAGCCGGGCCTGGTCATAGCCCCGCTCCCGCAGACGCTTCGGCCCCACCGGAACCCACGTCACGATGTCGAACTCCCCCGAAAACCGCTCTGCCGCGCAGCGGGCGATCAGCGTGCCCAGCGGCCCGGCCAGATGTGATTCCCCGTGAAACTTCAGACGCAGCAGGCTCTCTCTCACCGCGCCCTCATAAAAAAGCGGCGCGGCGCAGACAAGACCACCCGCGCCTTTGTGCAGTCCCGTCGCCTCCTCCGTCCATGGCAGGGCTTTTTCGCAGGCTTCGCAGACCCCCGTGCGGTTCACTACGCGGCGGCAGAAGGGGCATTTGGGCGGAAACAGCAGGTCCAGCACCGCGCCCAACACGTTCATCTTATCCTCCGTCCCCGAGGATACGGAGTGGGCTCGTCCGTCAGCCCCACCAAATAGTCCAGACTGACGCCGTAATACTCCGCCAGACGGACAGCCAGCCGCAGCGGCAGTTCCCGCTCTCCCCGCTCATATTTGGAATAGAGCGATTGATCGCATAACAGGTATTCTGCAAGAACGCCTTGAGATAAGTCCCTATCTTCTCTTAAATCCCGGATTTTTAATTTCATTTTTATCACCAATGCAATTTTATAATTAGGACATATGGTACTTTTCTATTTTGGACTATTTGTCCTATTTTTTGCATTGATTGGTGGAATATCTCTCCATCGTGCTGTTGCGTCCAATAAAACAACCTATGAGCGACGCGTGAACCCCGCGTCGCTCATACAGCAATTCCACAGAAGAATGCGAAAAAAGGAAGCAGCGTAAAATGACTGGCTGCAAGGCGGAGGACGCTGACGGGCTAACGCCCGTCAAGGACCACAACGCAACAGACAGTCATTTTGCACGCTGAACTTTTTACAGTTTTTTGTGAAATTGCTGTAAGCAACGTAACCCGCTCAACCGATCACATACCCCGCCGCCAGCAGCGCCAGCCCGCCGGCGATGCCCGCCTGAATCGCCTTGCCTACAATGCAGTTGCGAGTGGAAAGGCCGCTGTCCGCCAGCACCGCCAAGGTCTGGCACAGCACGGACACGCCCCCCCAGCCCGCCAAAAGCGACGCCAGAACAAATCCGGCCCGATTGGCGGTGAGCTGGGGAATGACAGAAAACAGCTCCACAAAGCCCACCGCCGCCGCGCCCGCAAGACCGGGCAGGCCCCGCAGAGGTCGGGCCAGCACATAAAACACCACGACAAAGGCGCAGATGCCCAGAATGGAGTCCAGCGCTCGGCGCACCGACTGCACCACGGCCTGAGAAAACGGCACGGCACGGGCCGTAATCCGCCGCCGCGACCCACGTCTCCGCACGGCTCCCCGGCGAAATAAAATTCCCGTCAGCAGGGCGGAGAGAATATGAATCAGCCACAGCCATATTCCCGTGCGGACGCTGCCAAATACTCCCACGCCCAAAACGCTGATGAGAAACGCCGGATTTGCCGTGTTGCAAAAGGCCAACAGCCGCTCCGCCTCGTCGGTGCGCAGCAGCCCCTCCCGATACAGCTCCGCTGTGGTTCTGGCCCCGATGGGATACCCCCCCACGAGGCCCAGCAGCAGTGCGGCCGCCCCTGCCCCGTCCACCCGGAACAAAGGCCACATCAGAAATTCCAGCCGGGGTGCCAGCACCTCGCCCACCCCAAGCATCACAAGCAAAGAGGTGGCGGCGAGAAAGAGGAATTGGGAGGGAATCACCGTCCCGGCGCACAGGGAAAGCGCCTCGCTCACACTTTGGCGAACCCCCTCCGCGTCCGCCAGCAGCGCCGCCAGCCCCAGCGCTGCCATGAGACACAATACCGCCCTCTTTTTCAACCCACCGCCCCCTCTGGACACACTATGCACCACAAAGTTTGGTCATGCCTGCCATCGTATGGAAAAAGGCTTGCCCTCCGGCAAGTTTTCTTCATCTCGCTCATAGAGTTGAGCGAGGTGAGACGATGGAAAAGCGCAAGCGGCGGGACACGCCGCTGACGGAGCTGGCGGAGCTGTTCGACCTTCCCGGCGACGTGGTGGCGGGACTGTGCCATTTGGAGATGATCGGAGACCGGCGGCTGTTTGTGGAGCACCACAGCGGCATTTTGGCTTACAGTGACCAGAGCATCGACATAAACACCCCCTGCGGCATTCTGCGCGTCTCCGGCCGGAGCCTGACGCTGGAGGCCCTGACGGGGGAGGAGCTGCGCATCGGCGGAGCGGTAGAGCGGGTGGAATGGGTGAAAACAGATGCTTGACGAGCTGGTAAACCGCCTGCGGGGGCAGGTGCGGCTGCGGGTGGAGAGTTCCTTCCCGGAGCGGATTTTGAATCTCGCCGCCCAGCGAAGACTGGAGCTGTGGGACGTGCGCTGGGAAAGCCCGGACGCATTTCTCTGCGTGCTCTCCCGGCGGGATTTCCGGGTTTTGCGGCTGCTGGTCCGGAACCTTGACTGCACGCTTCACGTACAAAAGCGGGAGGGCGCGCCCTTTTTCGTAGGGAAGTTCCGCCGTCGGCAAGCGCTGGCGGCGGGGCTGGTCCTCTGCGCTCTAGGGTTGTTTTTCAGCAGCTTTTTCATCTGGGAGATTACAGTGGACGGCGCTGTGACGGTGCCGGAGGAGGAAATTTTGCGGGTGCTGGAGGAAAACGGAGTGGGCTTCGGCACCTTCGGCTTTTCCATAGACGGAGAGGATTTACGCAACCACATCCTTCTGGAACTCCCCGACCTGAGCTGGCTGACGGTCAACGTCTCCGGCTGCCGGGCCTATGTGCAGGTGCGGGAGCGGGTCACCGCGCCGGAGCCGGTGGACCGCCGCGCCCCCTGCAACGTGACGGCCCGGCGGGACGGTCTTGTGCTAGAGGTTCACGCCTTTTTGGGAAAAAAGTGCGTCCGGCCCGGCGACACCGTGGAAAAAGACCAGCTTTTGATTTCTGGCATTGAGGATTTGGACACCTTTGGCGCCCGAATTACCACAGCGGCAGGCTCCATCACCGCCCGGACCTGGTATCGGCTGGAAGCAAATTTCCCCCTGACGATATCAGAAAACAGCACCGCCGGGAAGGAGGAGACGCGCCGGTCCCTGATTCTCGGAACCCGGCGGATAAAATTCTATGGAAACAGTAGCTATTTTGGGGCATTCTATGATAAAATGGTTACACGGCAGCGAGTCTCCATCTTCGGTCTGTCCCTGCCCGTGACGGTGGAAACGGAAATTTACCGCCCCTTCGAGCCCACGGTTCGGACCCGCTCGGCGCAGGAGACGGAGGCCGCGGGAGGGACGGCGCTCACCGCATATCTTTCCTCTTTGATGGGACAGGACGGTGAAATTCGTTCCACTCTTGTTTCTTCCCGACAAACGGGCGACGTTCTGCGCGTCACGCTGACGGCGGAATGTGTGGAAGAAATCGGCCGTACCGTGCCGCTGGAAGCGGCGGCGGAATAACCGGCCCTCCGGTGGCTTAAAGCCGCTTTTCGGGTCACTTTTGGCATCTTCCTTCTTGTGTGCGCCCTTTTTCAGCATTTTTTCGGAACGCTTTTGAGGAATACTTTTCTTTCAAGACGCTTTTCTTTACAATTTAGTTTACTGCCGTCCGGGGGACGGCCGGTTTCCCCTGCGGGAAGCCATCATTCAGATTCGGGCGGCGGGAACGCGCCGCCGCCCGGCAAACGGGAGTGGTCATATTTGGAACAGCGAATCAGCATCGAGCGGCTGGAGCAGGCGGTGAACATTTTCGGCTCCTTTGACGAAAACATCCGTCTGGTGGAACAGGAATTTTCAGTGGCCGTGGTGAACCGGGACGGGGAGCTGCGGGTAGACGGCGAGCCGGAGAACGTTCTGCTGGCCGTCAAGGCCGTGCAGGGGCTTTTGACTCTGTCCTCTCGGGGCGAGGCCATCGGAGAGCAAAACGTGCGGTACGTCATCTCTCTGGTCCGCTCCGGCAAGGAGGGGCAGATTGCGGAGCTGACCGGCGATGTGCTGTGCATCACCACCAAGGGCCGCCCCGTGAAGCCCAAGACCATCGGCCAGAAGCAGTATCTCAAATCGGTGCTGAAAAACACCATAACCGTAGGCGTCGGCCCGGCAGGCACCGGAAAGACCTATCTGGCGGTGGCCGCCGCCGTGGCGGCGTTCCGGGACAAGCAGGTCAACCGCATCATCCTCACCCGCCCCGCTGTGGAGGCGGGAGAGCGGCTGGGCTTTTTGCCCGGAGATTTGCAGAGCAAGGTGGACCCCTACCTCCGCCCACTGTACGACGCGCTGTTCGACATGCTGGGCGCGGAGACATACCAGAAATATCTGGAGCGGGGGAACATCGAAGTAGCCCCCCTTGCCTATATGCGGGGCCGGACGCTGGATGACAGCTTCATTATTCTCGACGAGGCCCAGAACACCAGCCGGGAACAGATGAAAATGTTTCTCACGCGGCTGGGCTTCGGCTCCAAAATCGTCATCACCGGCGACGTGACCCAGATTGACCTGCCCTCCGACAAGGTTTCGGGCTTGAAGGAAGCCATTCGGGTACTGCAGGGCGTGGAGGGCATCGGCATCTGCCAGCTCACCAACGCGGACGTGGTTCGTCACGTCATGGTCCAGCGGATTGTGGAGGCCTATGAACGGGACGAGTTGGCCCGGCTGAAGAGCGCCGGGAGAAAGGCGAAACGGTCATGAGAAAAAGCCATTATATCCCCGTCACTGCCGACGTGCCGGGCGCTTCCAACGAAAAAACCTGTGCCCTTGTGCGCAAGGCGATTAAAACCGCCCTCCGAATGGAGGGCGTGACCCTGCCCTGCGAGGTGGACGTGCTTCTCACTGGGGACACGGGCATCCGCAAGATCAACATGGAGCAGCGGAAGGTTCCCACACCCACGGACGTTCTGAGCTTTCCGGAATTTGACTTTGCACCCGGCGAGCCGCCTACAACTGAAACCGCCGGGGACCTTCTGGATTTTACCGGCCTGCTCCCTCTGGGAGACATGGTGATCTCTATGGAGCGGTCGGCGGCGCAGGCCAAGGAATACGGACATTCAAACCGGCGGGAGCTTGCGTATCTCGCGGTTCATTCCACGCTGCATTTGCTGGGCTATGACCATCTGGACGAGGGGCCGATGAAAGTCCAGATGCGGGCGCGGGAGGAAGCGATTATGAAAGAACTGGGTCTGGAAAGGTAGGCGGATTCCGTGGTTGGGAATTTTATCGGTCTTTGGATTGTATACCTTCTGTTTGCCTTTCTTTCTTTTTGGGGCATGGGCGCATTGGGGCTTCCTGTTGAAACGCTTTGGAGCATGGCAGCTCAAGCAGCATTTTTCTCTCTAATGACCTGCATTTACATCAAGCTGACTGAGCTTCACAGCAAACAGAAGGACATAGAAAAAAAGCTGGACACGCTGCTGGCGCAGCAATCGCTCCCCGTGTCCGACGCGCAGGAGACAAGCTCTTCGGACGTGCCGCAGCACTGACCGCCGGACCTACTTTTGCATACACTGTCCTGAGGTGATAGTATGGAACTCATTCAGGATGGCGTTCTCGCATTTCTGTCCGCGGTGGGGATAACGACCTGCGTCTGGCTGGTCGTGGGGGCGTTCCTCCCCGGCAGGTGCCGCAATCCGGAGGTGCGGCTGCTTCTCCCTCTGCAAGGCGACGCACCCACGCTGGAAGCCGACCTGCGGGAGCTGCTGCGCACCCGGCACACTCTGCCCTCGGCAAAAATTCTGCTGGTGGACTGCGGGATAACCGAGGATGCACGGCAGACGGCGGAATATTTCTGCCACCTGCGCCGCAACGTGGAGCTGGTGGAGGCAAAGGATTTGCACTTTTTCTGAGCCGCCGCAATCACACTGAGAAAAGGAAGACGAAACGGCATGGACGAACTCTGCTGCCTGGACGGCACGGTACATAGCCTCATTTTTCAAAATGCCGACAACGGCTATACCGTCCTGCGGCTGGTGACGGAGGAGGGGGAACTTTACACGGTGGTGGGCTGCATTCCCTGCGTGGCTCCCGGCGAACACCTGACGGTGAACGGCGTGTGGGAAACCCACCCCCAGCACGGAGAGCAGCTCAAGGCGCTGGAGCTGGAACGCCGCCTTCCCGAAGAGGTTGACGAGATTCTCAACTACCTCTCCTCTGGGATCTGTAAGGGCGTTGGCCCTGCCACCGCCCGGGCCATCGTGGACCGGTTTGGGGAAGAAACGCTGGACATATTGGAGCGGGAGCCGGGAAAGCTTACCTGTCTACGGGGGATCACCGAAAAGAAGGCCCGGGAAATCGGCGAGGGCTTCCGTTTGCAAATGGGTCTGCGGCGGCTGATGGCGTTTCTGGCACAGTACGGCCTTTCCCCCGCCCTTGCCATTCTGCTGCGCAAGCTCCACGGGGACGGGGCGATGGAGGCCGTGCGCTCCAATCCCTACATCCTCTCCGCGGACGAGTGCGGCGTGCCTTTCTCCGCCACGGACGAAATCGCCATGAGCCTTGGCATTGCCGCCGACAGCGACGCGCGGCTTCAGGCGGCGGTGATTTTTGAGCTGAACCATAACGAGGGCAACGGCCACGTCTTTCTCCCCCGCAGCAAGCTGACCGCCGCCACGTCCCAGCTTTTAAACTGCGAAGCCGACCTCGCGGAAAAGGCAGTGGACGATCTCCGCGCCCGGGGCGCGGTGGTGCAGGAGCAGGTGGCAAACGTTTCCGCCTGCTACCTCCGCCGCCTGTGGGAGGCGGAGGTAGGCTCCTGCGCCCGTCTTCTGTCGCTCCTGTCCGCCGACGCGGACCGGGGCCGGAACCCGGACAAGGTGATTGCAGAAATCGAACAGGCCCAGGGGATTACCTATGCTCAGCAGCAGCGTCAGGCCGTGGCTTTGGCGGCGCAGACGGGCGTCCTCATCCTCACCGGCGGACCGGGCACGGGAAAAACCACCGCCGTGCGGGGCATCGTTTCCCTGTTTCAGCGGATGGGGCTGGATGTGCTGCTGGCGGCGCCCACCGGCCGCGCGGCCCAGCGGATGGGCGAGCTGTCCGGCGGACTGGAGGCCCAGACCATTCACCGCCTGCTTGGAGTGACGTGGAACGAGACCACCCGGGAGGCCGCCTTTGCCAAGTGCGAAAAGGAGCCGTTGGAAGCGGACGCGGTGATTTTGGACGAGATGAGCATGGTGGATGTGTCCCTCTTCGCGGCACTGCTGCGGGCGCTGCGCCCCGGCACCCGGCTGGTGCTGGTAGGCGACGCGGACCAGCTTCCCTCCGTGGGGGCGGGGAACGTGTTCTCCGACCTCATTCGCAGCAAACGGGTGGAGACAGTGTTTTTGCGAGAGGTTTTCCGTCAGGCGGAGCAGTCGGCCATCATCCGCAACGCCCATGCGGTGAATTTGGGTCAGCCGCCTCGGTTTGTCAACGATCAGAACGACTTTTTCTTCATGGTGCGCCGTAGCCCGGACCGGGCGGTGAGCACCGTGGTGGAGCTGTGCAAATCCCGCCTGCCGGAGAAGATGGGGGTCCCTGCGGACCAGATTCAGGTCCTCTCCCCTACCCGCAAGGGCGAGTGCGGCACGGAAAACCTGAACCGCCTGCTTCAGGCGGCGCTGAATCCCCCCGCGCCGGACAAGCACCAGCGCCAGTGGGGAGAGCGGGTCTTCCGGGAAGGGGACCGCATCATGCAGACCCGGAATGACTACGACGTGATCTGGCAAAAAACCGACGGCAGCATGGGTACCGGCATTTTCAACGGCGACGTGGGCCGTGTGGCTCAGATCGACCCCGGCGGCGAGTGGCTCCGAGTGGTGTTTGACGACCGGGTGTGCACCTATGCCGCCGACCAGCTATCGGAGCTGGATTTGGCCTATGCCCAGACGGTTCACAAGGCGCAGGGCAGCGAATACCGGGCGGTGATTCTGGCGGCGATGCCCGCCGCCCCGGCACTGATGGTCCGGGGCGTGCTGTACACGGCCCTCACCCGGGCGAGAGAGCTTTTGATTGTGGTGGGAGACGACTCCGCCGTGGCCGCCATGGCGGAAAATGACCGCCGTCAGCGGCGCTACTCCGGTCTGAAGTGGCGGCTGTGCGGCGGCGACTGCCCGGCGGATTGACTCTTTCATCCAGATATGGCAACCTG
>NZ_DALZCH010000045.1:0-24793 GCF_031978065.1 Oscillibacter sp. | reverse complement strand
CCTCCAACACCAGCAGGTCCACCATGGGGCCGTCCAGCAGCTTGTAGTCGACCGGGTCCTCCAGACGGACCTTACGCATCATCTGGCGGACAATCACTTCGATGTGCTTGTCGTTGATATCCACGCCCTGCTGGCGGTAAACCCGCAGGACTTCCTGAATGAGATAGTTATACACCGCGTCGCTGCCCCGCAGGCGCAAGACCTCATGGGGATTCAGAGCGCCGTAGGTCAGGGCAACACCCTGCGCAACACGGTCCCCGTCCTTTACCAGAAGGCCGGTGTGGGGCACGGAATAGATACGGGAATCGCCGTCGTCGGCGGTAATGATAATGTTCAGAAGGCTTCCCTTGGCGGCCTCCTCAAACTTGACCACGCCGGAAATCTCCGCCAATTGAGCCATCCGCTTGGGCTTGCGCGCCTCGAACAGCTCCTCCACGCGGGGAAGGCCCTGCGTGATGTCGCCGCCGGCCAGACCGCCGGTGTGGAAGGTACGCATGGTCAACTGCGTGCCGGGTTCGCCGATGGACTGGGCGGCGATGATACCCACCGCCTCGCCGGGGCCCACAGGCTGGGAGGTGGCAAGGTTCATGCCATAGCACCGGGCGCACACGCCGCTGTGAGCACCGCAGGTAAGCACCGTGCGGATCATCACCGTGGGCTTTCCGCCCTTTTCCGGATCGAAGGAGCACATGTCTCCCTCCCGGTTGTTTTTCTGAGTCCAGCGGCGGCCTTCCAGTATCTTAGCGTCGTTTTCGTCCATCATCCGCTCGCTGGAGATCAGTTCCTCGCCGGTGTCAGCGTCCAAAACGCTGCTCACCAAGAACCGGCCCCGCAGACGGTCGGAGAATTTCTCAATAACCTGCCCGTTTTCGCTGATTTCGGAAACGCGGATGCCGTGGATAGAGCCGCAGTCCTGCTGGCGGATAATCACATCCTGAGACACGTCCACCATTCGGCGGGTAAGATAGCCGGAGTCCGCCGTACGAAGAGCGGTATCGGCCAAGCCCTTTCGCGCACCTCTGGAGGAAATGAAATACTCCAGCGCGGTCAGGCCCTCGCGGTAGTTTGCCTTGATGGGGATTTCGATGGTGCGGCCCGCCGTGTTGGCGATCAGGCCGCGCATACCAGCAAGCTGACGAATCTGCTTCATGGAACCACGGGCGCCGGAGTCCGCCATCATGAAGATGGGGTTATAGCGGTCCAGATTCCTTTGCAGCGCGTCGGAAACCTCGTTGGTGGTTTTCTCCCACTCGGCCACAACCTGCTTATAGCGCTCCTGATTGGTCATGAAGCCCATCTTATACTGGCTCTCAATATCCAGAACCCGCTTTTCCGTCTGCGCCACCAGTTCATACTTCTTGGGAGGCACAGCCATGTCAGCAATGGACACGGTGATGGCGGCGCGGGTGGAGTACTGATAACCGGTGGCTTTTACCGCGTCCAGCACCTCGGCAGCGATGGTAAAGCCGTGCTTGTTGATGGTGCGGTCCACGATGCGGCTCAGCTCTTTCTTGCCGCACTGGAAAGCAACCTCGTAATCCAGTGCCTTTTCGGGGTCACTGCGGTCCACAAAGCCCAGATCCTGAGGAATATTGCGGTTGAAGATAATGCGGCCCGCGGTGGCTCGGATGATTCCGGTGCGCTCTACGCCGTCCACCGTCCGGGTGACCCGCACCAGAATGGGGCAGTGGGGGCCGATCACGTGGCTGTTGTAAGCCATCAGGGCCTCGTCCTCGCCTGCATAGACATGGACAGGCCGGAAGGTCGCTTCCTTCTTCTCCTCATTCTTCGCCGCCTTATTGACAGCCAAGAACTCGTCGGCGTCCACCTCTGTGTCGGCGGCGAGGCCGGTTTCGCCCGCGTCGTCCACATACACCGTCTCCGCGCCCATCTCGGCCTTGCCGATGCGCTCGTAGGTCAGGTAGTATGCGCCCAGCACCATATCCTGCGTGGGCACGGTGACGGGGCCGCCGTCCTGCGGACGCAGGAGGTTGTTGGCGGAAAGCATGAGAATCCGGGCTTCGGCCTGCGCCTCGGCGGACAGGGGCACGTGAATCGCCATCTGGTCGCCGTCAAAGTCGGCGTTGAACGCCGTGCAGTTCAGAGGATGGAGCTTCAGGGCGCGTCCGTCCACCAGCACCGGCTCGAAGGCCTGAATACCCAAACGGTGCAGCGTGGGGGCGCGGTTGAGCATGACGGGGTGATCCTTGATAATCACGTCCAGCGCATCCCACACGTCGGCGGTGCCCTTATCCACCATCTTCTTGGCGGACTTGATGTTGTTGGCGGTGCCATCCTCCACCAGTTTTTTCATGATGAAGGGGCGGAACAACTCCACAGCCATCTCCTTGGGCACGCCGCACTGGTAAATTTTCATCTCAGGACCGACGACGATAACGCTTCGGCCAGAGTAGTCCACGCGCTTGCCCAAGAGGTTCTGACGGAACCGGCCCTGCTTGCCCTTGAGCAGGTCGCTCAGGGATTTCAGCGCCCGATTGTTTGCGCCGGTGACGGCGCGGCCCCGGCGACCGTTGTCGATCAGGGCGTCCACAGCCTCCTGCAGCATCCGCTTCTCGTTGCGGACGATAATGTCCGGCGCGTTGAGCTGGATGAGCCGCTTAAGGCGGTTATTGCGGTTGATAACCCGGCGGTAAAGGTCGTTGAGGTCGGACGTTGCAAACCGTCCGCCGTCCAACTGCACCATGGGGCGCAGCTCCGGCGGAATCACCGGCAGCACGTCAATCACCATCCACTCGGGCTTGTTCTTGGAGATACGGAAGGCGTCCACCACCTCCAGCCGCTTGACAATCCGGGCCTTTTTCTGACCGGCGGCATCTTTCAGCTCGGTGTGGAGCTGCTGGGAGAGCTGATCCAGCTTCACATCCTGAAGCAGCTTTTTCACGGCTTCCGCGCCCATCCCGGCGTGGAAATCGTCCTCATACTTCTCCCGGTAGTCCCGGTACTCTTTCTCGGAGAGAATCTGATTGCGCATCAGGGGCGTTTCGCCGGGATCGGTGACGATATAATTGGCAAAATACAGGACCTTTTCCAGAATCCGGGGGCTGATGTCCAGCAACAGGCCCATCCGGGAGGGAATGCCCTTGAAATACCAGATATGGGAGACGGGGGTAGCCAGCTCAATGTGGCCCATGCGCTCCCGGCGCACCTTGGCCCGAGTGACTTCCACGCCGCAGCGGTCGCAGACCTTGCCCTTGTAGCGGATTTTCTTATACTTGCCGCAGTGGCACTCCCAGTCCTTGGTGGGCCCGAAAATCTTTTCGCAGAACAGGCCGTCCCGCTCGGGCTTTAAGGTACGATAGTTGATCGTCTCCGGCTTTTTTACCTCGCCGTAAGACCACTCCATAATCTGTTCGGGAGAGGCCATGCCGATCTTAATAGCGTCAAAAGCAACATTGTTGCCGGTAGCAGTGTCAATCATTTGGTTTCCTCCTATCATGATTCAGAAATGTTGAGTTCTTCCGTTTGGGTATCGCTCAAGCTCTGAATCACTCGTCGTCAAACCCGGCGTCTTCGCCCCCGTCAATACCTGCGTCTGCACCGGCATCATCGGGAGCCTCTTCGATGTCAAACCCGGACTCCTGAAACTCCGTCTCCGTCTCCGCCACCACGGCGTGGTGGCGCCCGTCCTCGGCATCCATGCGGGCCAGGTTAAAGGTATCCATAGCGTCCTCGTCTTCCCTCAGCTCGATCTGGTTGCCGTTCTCGTCCAGCACCCGGATATCCAGGCACAGAGACTGCAGCTCTTTCACCAACACCTTAAACGCCTCCGGCACGCCGGGCTCGGGAACGTTGTGGCCCTTGACAATGGCCTCATAGGTCTTCACACGGCCCGTCACGTCATCGGACTTGACGGTGAGCATTTCACGCAGGGTATATGCCGCGCCATAGGCCTCCAGCGCCCACATTTCCATCTCGCCGAAGCGCTGGCCGCCGAACTGGGCCTTGCCGCCCAGAGGCTGCTGCGTCACCAGAGAGTAAGGGCCGGTAGACCGGGCGTGAATCTTGTCGTCCACCAGATGATGGAGCTTCAGGAAGTACACATAGCCCACGGTGACCTTATTGTCAAAAGGCTCGCCGGTCCGTCCGTCGATCAGCACGCTTTTGCCCTCGGGGTCCAGCCCCGCCTGCTGAAGCATATCGGTGATGTCACCTTCGTCGGCTCCGTCAAAAATGGGGCTTGCCACCTTGCAGCCAAGGGCATGGGCAGCATAGCCCAGATGGACTTCCAACACCTGCCCGATGTTCATACGGGAGGGCACGCCCAGAGGGTTCAGCACGATATCCAGCGGCGTACCGTCGGGCATGAAGGGCATATCCTCCTGCGGCAGAACCCGGGAAACCACGCCCTTGTTGCCGTGGCGGCCGGCCATCTTGTCGCCCACTTGAATCTTGCGGCGCTGGGCCACGTATACGCGAACCACCTGATTCACGCCCGGCCCCAGCTCGTCGCCCGCCTCGCGGGTGAACACCTTTGCGTCCACCACGATGCCGGTTTCGCCGTGGGGTACTTTCAGCGAGGTATCACGAACCTCCCGGGCCTTTTCACCGAAAATGGCCCGCAGGAGCCGCTCCTCAGCGGTGAGGTCCGTCTCGCCCTTGGGCGTGACCTTACCCACCAAAATGTCCCCGGCATGAACCTCCGCACCGATGCGGATGATGCCGGTTTCGTCCAGATCCTTCAGCGCGTCCTCGCCCACGTTGGGGATGTCGCGGGTAATCTCCTCGGGGCCAAGCTTGGTGTCCCGGGAGTCGAGCTCAAATTCCTCGATGTGGATGGAGGTGTACATATCCTCCCGGACCAGCCGCTCGTTAAGCAGCACCGCGTCCTCGTAGTTGTAGCCTTCCCAGGTCATGAAGCCAACCAGAATGTTCTGGCCCAGCGCAATTTCGCCCTGCTCGGTGGCGGGGCCGTCCGCCAGAACGCTGGGCGTAATCTCCCTGCCGTTGGCGTCAAACCCGGGACCGTGGACCCGCTCGCCCACATCCACGATGGGGCGCTGGTTAATGCAGGTGGTGTGGTTGGAGCGGAGGAACTTCACCAGCTTATAGTCTTTCGTCTCGCCGGAGTCGTACTTCACGGCGACGTGCCGGGCATCCATGGACGCGACCACGCCGTCGCCCTCCGCCAGCACCGCCACCTCGGAGTCGATGCAGATTTTGTGCTCCATGCCGGTACCGACAATGGGAGCGTGGGGCTTGAGCAGAGGCACGGCCTGCCGCTGCATGTTCGCGCCCATCAGGGCGCGGTTCGCGTCATCGTTGGGCAGGAAGGGGATCATGGCCGTTGCGATGGAAACCATCATTCGGGGGGACACGTCGATATAGTCCACCCGCTCCCGGTCCACCTCCACGATTTCGTCCCGGTGCCGTGCGGTGATACGCGTATTGATGAGGCAGCCGACCTCGTCCAGAGGCTCAGCGGCCTGACCGACGATGTAGTTGTCTTCCTCGTCGGCGGTCATATAGGTGATATCCCTCGCCACGTGGAAGCTCTCTTTGTCCACCGCGCGGTAGGGCGCCTCAATAAAGCCGTATTCATTGATACGCGCATAGGTGGAGAGATAAGAGATCAGGCCGATGTTGGGACCTTCCGGCGTCTCGATGGGGCACATACGGCCATAGTGGCTGTAATGCACGTCACGGACCTCCATGTTGGCGCGCTCGCGACTCAGGCCGCCGGGGCCGAGGGCTGAGAGACGGCGCTTGTGGGTCAGCTCCGCCAGCGGGTTCGTCTGGTCCATGAACTGGCTGAGGGGGCTGGAACCGAAGAACTCCTTAATGGCGGCGGTGACGGGCCGGATGTTGATGAGGCTCTGGGGCGTGACGATGTCCATGTCCTGAATGGTCATGCGTTCACGAATTACCCGCTCCATCCGGCTGAAGCCGATGCGGAATTGATTTTGCAGCAGCTCGCCCACGCACCGCAGGCGGCGGTTGCCCAGATGGTCGATGTCATCCCGGTTGGACACATTCCGTGCAAGGCAGTTCATATAGTTAATGGAGGTGAGGATATCGTCAATATTGATGTGCTTGGGCACCAGCGCGTCCCGATGGAGACGCAGTTGATCCTTCAGCTCCTCGCCGGAGTACTGGCCCAGCAGCTCCTGAAGCACGCTGTACCGCACCCGCTCCTTGATCTTGCACTCGGTCAGAGGGTCAAAATCCACAAAGTGCCGCAGGTCGCACATGCCGTTTCCATAAACCTTCATAGGCTCGCCATCGGCAATAATGCTGACCTCGTTGACGCCGCAAGCGTCCAGCCGCTTAGCCTCCTCCGCAGTGAGCAGGTGTCCGTCCTCAAACAGGATTTCTCCGGTGGAGGGGTCCGCCACGGGCAGGGCCAGCTTGTATCCGGTCACCCGGGGCCACAGGCACAGCTTTTTATTGAACTTATATCGGCCCACGATGGACAGATCGTAGCGCCGGGGATCGAAGAACAGATTGTTCATCAGCGTCACGCAGGCCTCCACCGTGGGGGGCTCGCCGGGACGAAGCTTGCGGTAAATCTCCAGCATGGCCTCTTCATAGGTCTTGCAGGGATCCTTTTCAAGGGTCGCCAAAATACGGGGATCGTCCCCGAACCGGGCGAGGATCTCCGCGTCGGTCTTCATTCCGAGAGAGCGCAGTAGGCAGGTGACGGGCAGCTTCCGGTTTTTGTCAATCCGAACCCAGAAGCACTCGTTTGCGTCCGTCTCATACTCCAGCCACGCACCCCGATAGGGAATCACGGTGGCGCTGAGGATGGGAAGGTCGGTCTTGAGGTCGATCTCCTTGCCATAGTACACGCCGGGAGAGCGGACAATCTGCGAAACCACAACCCGCTCCGCACCGTTGATGACGAAGGTGCCGCCGTGGGTCATCAACGGGAAATCTCCCATGAAGATTTCCTGCTCCTTGATTTCTTCCGTCTCCTTGTTGCGCAGACGGACCGTCACCTTCAGGGGGGCGGCGTACGTGGCGTCCCGCGCCTTGCACTCCTCCACATTGTACTTGGGGGCCTCGTCCATCTTATAGTCGATGAAGGTCAGCTCCAGATTTCCCTGATAGTCGGCAATGGAGCCCACGTCGGCGAAAACTTCCCGCAGGCCCTCGTCCCAGAACCACTGGTATGACTTCTTCTGAATCTCCAGCAGGTTGGGCACAGGCATGACTTCTTCGTACCGGGCAAAGTTCTTACGAAGGGTCTTTCCGTAATACTTGTCTTTGGACATCTCTGATTCACGCAGCCTTTCTGTCCGCTCCTCCGGCCCTGTCCGACCGGAAAGGGGACTTTAAGTTGTAAGCGGGCAATTAAATTGACACACCCGGGTAGGTTGTTAAAATTTCATTGCTCGCTCTTGCTTTTTTATAGGAACTATGCTATCTTAATAAGAGTAAATAAGAATGGGGTGGTATCTGTGCTGTCCATAAAGCACCTCATCATATCATTTTTATCTCCGCCTGTCAAGGCGGTTTTTCTATTTTAAGGGTGTTTCTGCGGCATTTTCACCCAGCACGGCTGGAAAATCCTTCAAAAAGGCAAAAACGGGCCGCCCTTTTACCAAGGGCGGCCCGTTTTCTCAGGAGTAGAGCTGCTCGTCGTTGTAATCGTCGTATTCGCTGCCAAAGCGCTGATCCATCCGCTTTTTCAGGCCGCTGTATCCCACGCTGAGATCGTGCCAGCCGCCGATCAGCAGGCAGACGAATGCCGCCAGAGCCAGACTTGCTCCCACAATTTTCATCACCATGCGTGCGGTTTTACTCATATCGTGTCCTCCTTTTACGGGTGCTTTTGACTGCTTCATCAATGAACCTTGAACTGCCTTAATATGATACACCAGCGGGGAAAATATTACAAGTGCGGTGCCTCACAATTCTTTTCTGTGGGAGGGTTTTGCTGAATTTTTTGTCAACTTTCACAGAAGTCGCCCATCTGTCTCTCCTTTGGATGAAAACCTTCTGTGCAGGACGACATAGGGCGCGGCGCAGACAGCGCGCCAATCGGCACGGCAACATCCATCGGCATGCCTTCCCGCCGTCTTACAATCGCTTTGCCAGATACTCCTTCCGCGTAAGCGTAGGCACCAGCCGTCCCCCGGTGGCCCAGAGAATGTGAGACGCGTTCTCCAGCTTCCCGGCAAGTCCGTGGGCCTTCAGATAGCTCTGCGCCACCGGGAACTGGGCAAGACCCCGATAGCCCGCGAAGGCTGCGCAGGCAGACGGCTCGATAAAAAGTTTCTCCGCGGCGTGGAGCGCCCGCAGATCGTCGTACAGCCTCCCGTCCGCCACGGTGAACTCCCCCGAGAGGGTGTGCTCCATCACGTCGCACACCAGCTTCGATGGGCGGGCCACTGCCAGTCCGTCCGCCTCCGTCACGCCGGTGAGACCCGCGTCCTGTACGCACACGCCGTCCTTTTCCCCTGTTGCGAGTCCCAGCAGCATGCAGGGGCACTGGACCGGCTCCGCGAAAAACACATGGACATTGTCTCCGTACAACAGCTTCAGTCCGTAGGCCACGCCCCCCGGCGCGCCGCCCACGCCGCAGGGAACAGTGACAAACAAGGGATGCCCGTCGTCCACCGTCACGTTCTGGTCTGTAAGCTGCTCTGCAAGCCTCCGGGCGGCCACAGCATAGCCCAGAAACAGGTTTTTGGAGTGCTCATCATCCACAAAATAGCTCATCGGGTCCGCGTCGGACAGGGCGCGCCCCTGCTCCACGGCCTTGCCATAGTCCCCGTCATACTCCCGCACGTCCACGCCCTTTTGCCGCAGCAAGTCTTTCTTCCACTGCCGCGCGTCGGCCGACATGTGCACCACCGCCCGATAGCCCAACGCGGCGGCCATGATGCCGATGGAAAGACCCAGATTTCCAGTGGAGCCCACCTGCACCGTATATTTTGCAAAAAAATCCCGCTGTCGGGCAAGGTCCGCATAATCATCGTCCGGGCGAAGCAGTCCGGCCTCCAAAGCCAGCTCCTCCGTGTGCTTGAGTACCTCGTAAATCCCGCCCCGGGCCTTGACGGAGCCAGCCACCGCCAGCTCGCTGTCCAGCTTTAAAAACAGTCGTCCTTCCGGAACCCGCTCCCGCCAGCTCAGCTTCTCCCGCAGGGCGGGCAGCCCCCGCAGGGGCGACTCAATCCGCCCGCAGTCCGCCTCCGTCTCTGGAAACAGATGGCGCAGCAGCGGCGCGAAACGGTCCAGCCTGTCCGCCGCGTCGTCCACCTCGCCCGGCTTCACGGGAAGGCCGTCCGCCACGGCGGAAAAGGGCTTCTTTTCAGGGTTAATCCAGCAGGTCTCCGCTGCCGCCAGCACATCCCGCAACGCCGGGTCTTCTCTCCAAGCGGCGTTCATATGGGTCCCTCCTCGCGCAGACAGCGCCGCGCTCGCTCAACCAGCTTATTCATCCGTCGCCTCCCTGTATGAAATTTGTTGTTTCCTTCCGCCCCGCGCAGTCTCCCGAATATTCTTCGGTGGCGCACGGCAGCCCCGAAGGTTTCTCTCTCGTCATTATAGCATACCCCATTTTCCAAGAGAAGCAGAAATCATTTTTACAAAACGGCCCCCGCGCAACAAACGCGGGGGCCGTTCTATGTCTTAATATTTTCCCGCAAAAGAGGGGGACGGGGCGCTTGCATAAGGAGCCGTCGGAAGCTCTTCCCTGCTCTTAGCAGCCGGAAGGGAGACAACCTCCTCCTCCCTAAGCTTGAACTGGCCCACCAACTCCCGCAGTGTCTGCGCCTGAGCGGACATCTCCTCGCTGGAGGCCGCGCTCTCTTCGCTGGTGGCGGAGTTAGTCTGCACAACACCGGAAATCTGGTCAATTCCCTGAGAGATTTGGGCGATGGCGGCAGCCTGCTGCTGCGCGGCGTCCGCGATTTTCTCCACCATCTCCGCTGTGGCCCGGGAGCTGACGGCCGCCGCGTCCAGATTTGCGGCTGTGGTGTCCGCAATGCCGGTGCCCTTGGCGACGGACTGCACCGCGGCCTCAATCAGCGTAGCAGTGTCCTTGGAGGCGGCGGCGGATTTCCCGGCAAGGTTGCGCACCTCGTCCGCCACCACCGCAAAGCCCTTGCCCGCCTCTCCAGCTCTGGCCGCTTCCACGGCGGCGTTCAGCGCCAGAATGTTCGTCTGGAACGCAATGTCCTCGATGGTCTTGATGATGCGGCCAATCTGCTTGGAGTTTTCGCTGATTTCGTCCATGGCGGAAACCATGTCTTTCATCTGCCGGTCGCACGACTGCATCGCCGCCCCCGTCTCATCCACCTTGCGGCGGGCCACCTCCGCGTTTTTGGAGGTATCGCCGATCTGAATCGAAACCTCTGTCACGGTGGCGGCCAGTTCCTCCACAGAGGACGCCTGCTCGGTGGCGCCCTGACTCAACGCCTGTGCACCCGCGGCCACCTGATCGCTGCCAAGGGCCACCTGATCGGCGGACAGGCCGATTTGGCGCATGGTCTGGGTCATACGCAAAATCATGTCTTCCAAAGAGGAGCGCAGCGCCGCATAATCGCCCTGATACAGTGCGGCATTGGCGGTGGAAACCGTCAAATCGCCATGGGCAATGCCGCTCAGTCCCTGTTCAAAGTCCCCGATAATACCCGAAATAGTCTGGGTGATGGAGGACGTAGCCTCTGCCAGACGTTTTGTCTCATTCCGGCTGCGAACCTCTGGAACCGGCGACGACAAATCGCCCTGTGCCAGCAGCTCCAGCCGCCGGGTGCATTTTGCCACGGGATCGCCAATCCGCTTGGACAGCCGAAGGGCAACCACCACAGCCCCCACGATCGTCAGTGCAATCAGCACCATGGTAATAAAAATTGCCCGGAAGGTGGAGTCCATAAAATCATTCACCGGCGCGTTGATGGCAAGGCTCCAGCCGTCGGAGTTTTCAATGGGCGCATAGGCCAGGAGTTTGGTCACACCGTTATAAGTGTACTGTCCAAACCCGGCCCCGCCTTCCGTCATCTTTGTCTCCAATTCGGCCAGCGCCGCAAGGGAATCATCCGTCTTTGCCTCCTCGGCGGTATTTCTCTGACTGACTATAACGTCCATGTTCTGATCAGCGATGGCTGTGCCGTGCTTATTCAGCATATAGGCGCCCCCGTTTTCGCTGACTTGAATTTCGGACACAATATCATTGAGAAACGTTTCATTGGGAACGAAATACACCACGCCAGTCACCAAGCTGCCGGCAATGCCGTCCTGCCAGATGGGCGCGGCGACAACCACGGTCATGGCCCCGGTCTTCTTGCTGACCAGTGGGTCGGAAACCCACGTCTTGCCGGCCTTTGCCTGTTTGAAATACTCCCGGTCGGAATAGTTGACTCCGTCCAAGAGGCTCTTTCCGTCCAGATTCAGCACATTGCCCCGCTGATAGCCATGCGCCTTGGCCCGCTGGTCGATAATGGCCTGCTTTTCCTCCTTTGTAAGGGAGTCGTCGGACAACCGGGCCACATAGCCGGTTTCCATCGCCACGTTTTTAATAGCCTCCAGCTCCGCCTGCACCTTGTCGGCGGCCGCGTCGGAAATTTGCTCCATGGTCTGCTCCAAGGTGTCCTGCGTACTGCTGAAAATTAAAAACGAGGTGAGCGCTCCCAGCAGAATAATGGGAATCGCCGTCAGAATACAGATTTCCAGCATCAGTTCCTTTCGGATTGTGCTCTGCCGTTTTCCCTGTCTGTTCACTTGCCCGCCGGATTTTTCTTTCTTCTTTACCGCTCGTTTCATAAGCACTCTCCTCTTTCTACTCTTCCTATCTAAGCCGCACAGCGGTGGACTTACAAAGCTGCCGCCCGCCATAAAACGGGCCGCATGTATGAAAAAGCGCTTTTCTCCCGCGCGGTCCGGAAAGTTTCTGCATCCGGCCCCGGGGAAAATTTACACGTTGAAGCGGAAATAAATCATGTCCCCGTCCCGAACTACATAGTCCTTGCCCTCGCTGCGCAAAAGGCCCTTCTCTTTGGCCTGATTGACCCCGCCGCAGTTCACCATGTCCTCGTAGGCGATGACCTCAGCGCGGATAAAGCCGCGCTCGATATCGGTGTGGATTTTTCCGGCGGCCTGAGGCGCCTTTGTCCCCTTCTTAATCGTCCAGGCGCGGCACTCGTCTTTTCCGTAGGTCAAAAAGGAAATCAGGCCCAAAAGCGAATAGGAGCACTTGATCAGCCGATCCAACCCGGACTCCTCCACGCCCAGCTCCTCCAGAAATAGTTCCTTCTCCTCGCCCTCCAACTCCGCGATGTCCTGCTCCATCTGGGCGCAGATGGGCAGCACCTGACTGCCTTCCTTCTCAGCAAGCGCCTTCACCTGCTGATAATACTTGTTTTCCTCCAGCTTGGTAAAGCCTGCCTCGTCGGTGTTGGCTGCGTAAATCACAGGCTTCAGGCTCAGAAGGTCGGCGGTGGCGATCATCGCCAGCTCGTCCGGCTCGCAGTCATACGTGCGGGCGGGTTTGCCCGCGTCCAGATGCGCCTCCAAAGCCCGGAACACCGCCTCCTCCCGCAGAAACTTCTTATCGCCTTTGGCCGCTTTGGCGGCCTTTTCCGCGCGGCGGTTTACCATATCAAGGTCCGCCATCACCAGTTCCAGATCAATGGTCCCGATGTCGCCCAGCGGATCCACCGGCACATTGGTTCCCGCGTCCGCCACCACGTGCATGATGTTTTCGTCGTCAAAGCAGCGGACCACATGGACAATGGCGTCCGTCTCCCGAATGTTGGCCAAAAATTTATTGCCAAGGCCCGCGCCCTGACTTGCGCCCTTCACCAGACCCGCGATGTCCACAAATTCCACCACGGCGGGAGTTTTTTTGTCCGGCTCATAAATCCGGGCCAAATCGTCCAGCCGCTCGTCCGGCACGGCCACCACGCCCACATTGGGCTCGATGGTGCAGAAGGGATAGTTGGCGCACTCTGCGCCTGCGTTGGTGATGGCGTTAAATAAGGTGCTCTTGCCCACATTGGGCAGGCCCACGATTCCTAATTTCATGAAAGAACCCTCCACATTTGTTATATTGTAACATTTATTTTTCCAAAATACAAATTTTTTTCAACTTTTTAACAAAATATCTAATATCTAATCACGGCCTAAGCACCGCAAATCGGGCCCGTGCCAATTTATTTCCTTCTATCGGGAGACCCGAACCTCTGGTCGGCATCCATTTGGGCCATTGCGTTTAAGCATCATGCGCCGCTTTCTTCAAAACTTCTGAACAGTATCTATATATTCCACTACAAATTAAACTTCTGGGTTGTTACGAATTTTAAAAATCATTTGGAAAATATTGTAACGTCTTTGGACTTTTTAGCGTCTTAATAGTATGTAGGGAATTAAAAACCGGCGATCCCATGTCTCCGGGGGCACGAAAGGAGCAGTCCGATGCAGTAAATTTGCAGCAAACTCCTTCGCAATATCTCTGTTCCATAAATTTTTTACAAAATGAGAAAAGAGGTACAATATGAAACGGAAAATGATGAGTTTGGCTCTGGCGCTGGTAATGTGTCTGACGCTGTGCGTACCGGCTTTTGCGGCAACTCCGCAAGAAACAGAAGAACCTCCGACGTGGGTTGAAGAAGGGGAGACTTGGGTTTTAGCAAGTGATATTATTATGCCCATGGAAGACGACTCTTGCCCGCAGGGCCATTGGCGGCCTGACGGCTTTGTCTATCAAGGCTATACGCAAGGGAATACTCAAATTGATGGAGCGATTTCAGCAGGAATAGTCCTTATTACATCGTTTATTCCAGGGATTGGAACACTTACACAAATAATTAGTCTTGCATTGTTGGCTGACGGTGTGGAGCAAACCATCAGATTGAACGGCCGAGTACCCGGAAATTACATTAAGTATGTATACACAAATTCTCAAAACAATATTTGGTATCATATTGTTTGGATGGATACAATTGATGGTTGGCCCCGTTATCTTACTTGCACAGCTTACTAAAATCAGCATGAAGCAAGAACCACCGAGAAGGAAAGAGGTATTATGTCTCCAAAGCTTTCAAAACTTGGAACAAATAGGTTGTTGTTTCTGATCCATATTCTCGGAGCAATCGAGTTCTATTTGTTTTTTTTCGTTTTGATCTATCCACATCCCCCCAGTCCTTATCTATGGGTCATTTTTTTGATATGGGGAAACTATTTGGTTGTGAGCTGGATCCTCGGCCACGTCATGATGTATCCGAACGGGACGTTTGCAACTGAGGCAAATCCTTCGCTGAAAGCAGGCTGTTACAAATGGTTTTTAATCATTTATATCCCGCATATGCTGTTCAGTCTACTTCTCGCAGCCTGTTTATGCCTTCACGGACACATTTGGGCAGCAATAGCGTGCCTGTTATTATTTATTTGTAAACTGGTGCTTATGTTGCCCCTGAATCAAATTCTCCGCAGCCATGTTAAATCATAGCATAACAGAAAAGCGTCTTACTTTTTATTCACCTGTTCAGCCAACAGGAGGCGGGGCATATGCCCCGCCTCTTGGTCTTTTTGCGTTGCGGTCATCCTCCTTGGCGAGCATCCCCCTGCGAAGAGCAAGCGCCTGCGTTGCAGGCGCTTGCCGTTGCTCTATTTTGGGCCGGACCTCTGCCAACGGGGGTTCACCCTCGTGCGCAAATGCTCCGTGGGGCTTAGCGCGGCTTTACAATAAGGTTGATCAGGCGGTTTTTCACATAGATGGTCTTGACAATCTCCATGCCCTCCACGGCCTTTTGAACCTTCTCCACTTCCAACGCAGCGGTTTTCACCGCCTCCTCGCCGCAGTCGGCAGGGAGCACCACGGTGCCCTTCAGCTTGCCGCCCACCTGCACCGCCATCTCCACGGTGGCGGCGGCGGTTTTGCTCTCGTCAAAGGCGGGCCAAGGCTGCCGACATGCCATATCGCTCGTCATCCCGGCAAAGCCCAGACTCTCCCACAGCTCCTCCGTGATATGGGGCGCAAAGGGGCTGAGCAACAGCAGCAGATACTTCATATCGCCCCGGCTGGCTCCGTTGGCATAGAACTCGTTCACCAAGGTCATCATGGTGGAGATGGCGGTGTTCATCTTCAGGTCGTCGATGTCCTCCGTCACCTTCTTGATGGTCTTGTGGATCATCGACTCGTTGGCAGGGGTCACTTCATAGCTGTCGGAGGCGGACTCCGCCAGATTCCACACTCTATCCAAGAAGCGCTTGGAGCCCTTCACCGCCTCGTTGGACCAAGAAACGGCCTTTTCAAAGTCGCCGATGAACATGATGTGCAGGCGCATGGTGTCCGCGCCATACTGCTCCACAATGTCGTTGGGATTCACAACATTGCCCCGGGACTTAGACATTTTCTCGCCGCCCTCACCCAAGATCATGCCGTGGCTGGTGCGCTTTTGATACGGCTCCTTGGTGGGGACCACACCGATGTCGTAGAGGAACTTGTGCCAGAACCGGCTGTACAGCAGGTGGAGCGTGGTGTGCTCCATGCCGCCGTTGTACCAGTCCACAGGGGACCAATAGTCCAGCGCTTCCTTGGAGGCCACCGCGTTTTCATTGTGGGGATCCATATACCGCAGGAAATACCAGCTGGACCCGGCCCACTGGGGCATGGTATCCGTCTCCCGCTGAGCGGGGCCGCCGCAGTGGGGGCAGGTGGTTGCCACCCAGTCGGTCATGGCGGAGAGGGGGCTTTCGCCGTCCTCCGTCGGCCCGTAATTCTCCACGTTGGGCAGCACCAGAGGAAGCTGCTCTTCCGGCAGGGGAACCCAGCCGCACTTTTCGCAGTTCACCATGGGAATCGGCTCGCCCCAGTACCGCTGGCGGGAAAACACCCAGTCCCGCAGCTTATAGTTGGTCTTGGCTTGACCAATACCCTTTTCCACCAGCCAGTCCTTCATGGCGGGGATGGCTTCCTTCACGGTCATCCCGTCCAAAAAGCCGGAGTTCACCATGATGCCGGTGTCGTCCTTCAGGGCGAAGGCTTCTTTCGTAATGTCGCCGCCCCGGACCACTTCCACGATGGGAAGGCTGAATTTTGTCGCAAACTCCCAGTCGCGCTGGTCGTGACCCGGCACGCCCATGACGATACCGGTGCCGTAGGTGATTAGCACGTAGTCGGAGACAAACACGGGGATTTTATCGCCGGTGACGGGATGGACGGCGGAAATACCCTCCAGCCGCACGCCGGTTTTATCTTTGTTCAGCTCCGTCCGCTCCAGATCGGACTTGCGGGCCGCCGCGTCCATATAGGCCGCCACCTCGTCCCAGTTTTTGATCTGGTCCTTCCACTTTTTGAGATATTCATGCTCCGGCGACAGGACCATATAGGTCACGCCGAACAGCGTGTCGCACCGGGTGGTGTATACCGTCAGCTTATCTCCGTTGTCGGCGGTGAAGTCCACCTCCGTGCCCTCGGACCGACCAATCCAGTTGCGCTGCTGGATTTTCACTCGCTCGATATAGTCCACATCGTCCAAATCGTCGATCAGGCGCTGGGCATACTCGGTGATTTTCAGCATCCACTGGCTCTTCTCCTTGCGGACCACGGCGCTGCCGCAGCGCTCGCACACACCTTCAACCACCTCTTCGTTGGCCAGCACACACTTGCAGGAGGTGCACCAGTTGACGGGCATGGTGGACTTATAGGCAAGTCCCTTTTTGAACATCTGGAGGAAAATCCACTGGGTCCACTTGTAGTAGTTCGGGTCGGTGGTGTCCACCTCCCGATCCCAGTCGAAGGAGTAGCCAAGGGACTGAATCTGGCTGCGGAAATTGGCAATGTTGTCCTCCGTCACCTTCCGGGGATGGATATGCATTTTGATGGCGTAGTTCTCCGTGGGCAGACCAAATGCGTCAAACCCGATGGGGAACAGAACGTTATAGCCCTGCATCCGCTTTTTGCGGCAGATGATATCCATGGCGGTATAGGGCCGGGGATGACCCACGTGAAGCCCCTGCCCGGAGGGATAGGGGAACTCAATCAGTCCGTAGAACTTGGGCTTAGAGGTGTCGCCGTTGACGGCGGCGAAAGGCTTTTCCGCCAGCCATCGCTCCTGCCACTTTTTTTCAATGCCGGTAAAATCATACTTCATTTTACAAGACCGTTCCTTTCTGATGTTTGCCCCGGTCGGGCAACGAAAAAAATACGCCCCTGACCGCTGCGGTCAGGGGCGTTGTGACGCGATACCACCCTGATTCAGCCGCCGGTCGCCCGGTCGGCCCTCTCAGGTCCAAACGGCGGCAGGCCCGGAATCCCGGCAAACGCCGCAAACCCGCCCGCGCCCTCTCGGACCATCAGCCTGTAACGGGGCCGCCCGCCCCGCCCTACTTTTCTTCAGGCGGGAAACTCCGGGACCAGTTATCCACGGACCTTCTCCACCGGCTCGCACCAGCCGCCGGCTCTCTGAGGCAGAAAAACCCGTCTTTTATCCCATCAACGTTTTTGAACACCGCTATTTTACGGGGGTTTTCCCTTTTTGTCAAGGAAAATCCGCATTCCTCCCGAAGGCGGCTCAGTCCCGGGTCAAAACCTCCGTCAGGTCCAGCCGCTTGCCATCCCGCCACAGGCGCTCCAAATCATAAAATTCCCGGGCTTCCTGAGAAAACACGTGCACAGTCACGCAGCCGTAATCCAGCAGCACCCATGTTCCGTCCCGATAGCCCTCCCGGCGCAGGGCCGTCTCCCCTTGCTCCTTCAGCCGCTTCTCCACCGCGTCGCACAGGGCGTTAATCTGGGTGTTGGAGGTACCGGTGGCGATGACGAAATAATCTGCCAGCGTGGTCAAATCGGCAATCTCAATGGCGGCAATTTCCCCGCCCTTTTTCTCATCCAGCGCCGAAACGACACTGATCGCTATTTCCTTTGGTGTCATGAATCTCTTCCTTTCAAATTGGAGCCGCCTGAAAACGCGGCGTTTTTGTTTGTTCGTGGGGCCACCAAGCGTTCTTGCCCCGTGTCACTCGGCCAGACCGGACGGCACCTCGGTGACCTCCGGCGGGACAAACACCCCTTCGCCCGACGGGTCGGTCTGGGTGCCGGACCCGGACGAGCTTGAACCGCCCGGATTGGTGGTCCCGGGCGTCGTCGTTCCTGGGTCTGTTGTGCCGGGAGTGGTGGTGCCGGGGGTAGTCGTGCCCGGGTCGGTGGTGCTGGGCGTTGTAGTGCCGGGGGTAGTCGTGCCCGGATCGGTGGTCCCGGGCGTGGTTGTTCCCGGGGTCGTCATGCCGGTTCCGTCCTCCGGCGTAACGGGCAGGCCCGTCTCCGGATCGACGGGATTGCCGTCCCCATCCGTCACCGACTGCTCGGGTTCTTTCGTATCGGTCTTTTGGCCATAAAGAAGCACCGGAGTCTTTGCGGCTCTGGCGTCCTCCACATGACCGGTAGAAGAACTGACGGATCCGTCGGCGTTCACGCTCATAATGTCCAGATCCTTGAGGGTAAATACCTCCGTAAAGGGGCTGAGACTGTTGTTCACCAAATCCAGAAGCTCCTTGGCGTTGGGTACCACATAGGACTGCCAGTTGTTCTTTCCCACCTGTCTGCTGACCGAGGGGCTATAACAGGATTTCATGGTATTTGGCATGGTCACGAACTCCACGTTGTCCATGCTCAGCCCGCCCATGATGGCGGACTTTCCAAACCAGAACAGATTTTGCACGCTGAGATCGGTTTCCACGTTCTCCTGAAAAATTTTGGAGAACTGGTTGATCTTCCCCACATTTTTCACCTGCAAAAGCTGCTCGATCACCGCCTTCAAAAACGCCTGCTGGGTTTTGATACGGCCCAGATCCCCGTCGGCATAGCCGTATTTCATATTGTTATCGTGACGGTAGCGGATGACGCCCATGGCCTGCTCGCCGTTTAGCAGCTGATCGCCCTTTTGGATATGAATAGACAAATCCTGATAGGGGTCTTCATAGTTCATGTTCCGGGGCACGTCGAACTGGACCCCACCGATGGCGTCCACAAGCTTGCCCACCGCATCCCACTCGATAATCACCTGATAGTCCGGCTCAAAGCCCACGAGCTGAGAAATTTCCTGATAGACTTTTTTGACGCCCTTGTCGCCTCCTCCGTAATAATTGTATACGGAGTTGATGCGCTTAATGTCCCAAGACACGTTTACCATGGTGTCCCGTGGAATGTTCATCACGGTCAGTTTCTGGTTCGTCACATCGTAACTGGCCAGCATCATTGTGTCCGTATTGCCGCCGCCACCGGTGTCCCGGCCCATCACCAGAACCGTGTAATAATCCTTGCTTTTGCGGGTCCCGTCACTGCGGGGACGCATCCCCTCGCCATAGTCGTCATCTTCCTCCTGAGAGGAGGACGGGTCCTCCTTTTGGTGCAGCTCGGGCTTGACAAACACCGCCCGATAGGCCAGCGTCACCGACAGCACAGCCGCCAACACACACGTCAGCGCGATCAAGCCTCTCTGCGTCCCCGTCAGGCGGCGCTTTTTTGTTTTTCCTTCCGTTTTTCCGGGGCTGGTCTGCTCTTCCCACCGCCTGCCCTGGCCTTTCTTTTTCTCGTTCATCGTTTGCCTTTCAGTTTCCTTTCAGATACTCCACTGCCTCCAGCGTGGCGGTGTGGACGGGATTCCCCATCTTGCGCATTTCTTGAACTGTCATGGTAAGGCCCAGCAGCAATCCCTTGTCCAAATCCTCGTCGCAGGCCGCGCGCAGCGCGTCCACGCCGGAAAAGCTGCGGGTGGGCTCGATGTAATCCGCCAGATACATGATCTTTTCAAGAAGCGTCATCTCCGCGTGGCCGGTGGTATGCCAGAAAATAGCGGTGTAAATCTCATCGTCCACGTCGAACACGTCTCGGGCAATCGCCGCGCCGGTCTTGGCGTGAAGCAGCTTCAGCGCTTTGCGCTCCAGCTCGTCCATGGGGATGCCGTACTGCCCGCAAAGAGCCGACTGCTCTTCCATCCCCAATTTTTTTGTGCAGTCGTGCAGCAGGGCCGCCACCCGGGCCTTGTGAACATCCGCGCCATACCGCAGAGCCAGACGAATGGCCGCCTGCTCCGTGCCCAGCACATGGGGGATACGACTGTGACTCAAATAGCTCAGCGCCGCTGGCCGGAGCTGATCAAGGCTCAGCGCCCGCAAATTCTCGTTTGTCCCATACAGCTTGTCCCGCAGAATCAGGCCGTATACCGCCGGAGCAAGATACCGGCTTCCGTCGCCCTGCGCCAGCTTGTCCCGCAGGTCCGTGGAGGAAATGTCCACCACACCAGGAACTGTGAGGGTGAAAATGCGGGCGGAGGGATACGCGCGGTAAAGGTGCTCCCGCTGGGGGGCAAACAGCTCTTCCGTGTCCGCTTCAGACCGGCCGAAGGCCGCGATTCCGGCAATGGCCAGAATACGCTCCGGCTCGTGCCAGAGGTGGAGGGTCAGAAACATATCCGTCCCCATCAAAAGCCACAGCTCGTCGTCCGGATACAGCGCCCGGACAGCCTCCAGTGTGTCCGCTGTGTAGCTGGTTCCGCCCCGGCGCAACTCAAGATCCAGCGTCTCCACCTTGTCGCCAAGCCCCGTCTGCTCTCCCGCAAGGCGCGTCAGCTCCAAGCGCTGCTCCGCCGTGGGGCTGCCGGGAGGCAAGGGCTTGTGAGGCGGGAGACTGTCAGGTATCAGAAGAAGCTTATCCAGCTTCAGCAGCTCAAACACCGCTCGCGCCGCCGTGATATGGCCCAAATGAGGCGGGTTAAAGGTCCCGCCGTAAACGCCGATCCTCATGCGCTCTCCCCCCTTGCGTCCTCAAAATCAAGCCTTGCGCTCCCTGCGAGGCTTGTCCTTCACCAGAGCAATCCGCTTGTCCTTGGGTCTGGAGTGGGTTTCCCGGTAGAGCACGAATTTGCTCCCGATCACCTGCACCGGCTCGCTGCGGGTGGGTAACGTCAACTGGTCGCAGGCCTCCCGCGCGGTGAGCAGGGAATTTTCCAAAACCCGACCCTTCACCAGCTCCCGCGCTTCCAGCGCTTCATTTGCCTGCTGGATAACCGCCTCGGTCACGCCTTCCTTGCCGATGTGCAAAATGGTATCAATGGTATTTGCCATGCCGCGCAATTGCGCGCGCTGTTTGCTTGTCAGTTCCATAAATTTAAGATAATCTCCCCTTATAGCTTGATTTTTATATTTCTATGTCAGACGCTGGGTTTTGTCAATAAGTTTCGCAGATTTCCGCAAATCTTTTTTTAAGCGCCAGTCGCCGCTCGTGATGCCCGTGTATCTTTTTCCCACACGGACCGCCGGGTTCTCACTTGCCGAAGAACACCCTCAGTTCTTCGGCAAATGCCCGCAGTGCCTTGCCCCGGTGGGAAACTTCAGCCTTTTCCTCATCCGTCATCTGACCGAAGGTCTTAGCCTTTTCCGGCACCAGAAACACCGGGTCGTAGCCAAAGCCACCGTCTCCGATGGGGGCGAAGGCAATTGCCCCGTCGCACCGGCCCGCCGCCGTCAGGGTATCCCCATTGGGAAACGCACAGGCCACAGCGGTTTCAAAGTGGGCCGAGCGGGTGGGCGCGCCCCGCATGGAATTCAAAAGCAGCAGATACCGCCCCCGATCATCCAGCTCCGGTCCGCCGTACCGTGCGGAATAAACCCCCGGGCCGCCGTTCAGCGCGTCCACGCACAAACCCGAATCGTCCGCGATGGCGGGCAGACCCGCCGCCGCGCACACGGCCTTTGCCTTGAGCATGGCGTTTGCCGCGAAGGTTTCCCCTGTTTCCTCCACGTCCACATGCAGCCCCAACTCGGCGGGGCTGACCACATCCACCCCTAAGATTTCCAGAATGGCGGCCATTTCCCGGAGCTTGCCGGGGTTTTGGGTCGCCAGCACAAATTTCGCCTGTTCCATATTTATCCTCCCAGCGCGGCCCGCTGCATGGCCCCAAGCTCCCGGATTCCCTCGGCGCACAGGTCCACCAGCTTGCGCTGTTCTTCTATGGTAAAGGCCCTGCCCTCGCCGGTGCCCTGCACTTCCACCAACGCCCCGTCCCCGGTCATCACGCAGTTCAAATCCACCTGCGCGGCCGAGTCCTCCTCATAGCACAGATCCAACAGCAGCCGGTCCCCCACGATTCCGGCGGACACCGCCGCAACAGGGGTTTTCAGGGGGTTCTGCCTGAGCGCGCCCTCCTTCATCAGCCTGCGCACCGCAAGCGCAAGGGCCACGTAGCCGCCCGTGACGCTGGCCGTACGGGTGCCGCCGTCGCCCTGAAGCACGTCGCAGTCCACGGTGATGGTCCGCTCGCCCAGCTTGGTCATATCCACCGCGGCCCGGAGGGACCGGCCCACCAGCCGCTGGATTTCCGCGCTGCGGGGAGAGAGCTTCAGCTTGGAAATATCTCGTTTGGAGCGATCCCGGTTGGCACGGGGCAGCATACTGTATTCCGCCGTCACCCAGCCGGTCCCCTCCGGCACATGGAACGGCGCCCGCTCCTCCACGCTGGCGCAGCAGAGCACCTTTGTATTCCCACAGGTAATCAGGCAGCTTCCTTCCGGAAACTCCACAAAATCCGTGGTAATGGTCACGGGCCGCAGCATATCAAAGGCCCGTCCGTCGATTCTAGTCATGTCTGTTCTCCTTTTTATATAATGGCCTCCACGTATTCCTTCGCGTCAAAGGGGCGCAGATCGTCAATTCCCTCACCCAGACCCACGAATTTCACGGGCACGCCCAGCTCCCTTGCGATGGCGATGACAATGCCGCCCTTGGCCGTTCCGTCCAGCTTGGTGAGGACGATGCCGGTAAGCCCCGCCGTATCCCGGAAACCCTTCGCTTGAATCAGGCCGTTTTGCCCGGTGGTGGCGTCCAGCACCAAAAGCGTTTCGCGGCTGGCGCCGGGGCACTCCCGGTCGATAATCTTCGAGAGCTTTGCCAGCTCCTTCATCAGGTTTTCCTTGTTGTGAAGCCGTCCGGCGGTGTCGCACAGCACAGCGTCCACGTTCCGCGCCTTGGCGGCGGAAAGTGCGTCAAACAGCACCGCGCCGGGGTCCGCTCCCTCCTTGGCGCGCACCAGTTCGCACTCTGCCCGCTCCGCCCAGATTTGAAGCTGGTCGGCGGCGGCGGCGCGAAAGGTATCCGCCGCGCAGAAGAGAACCCGCTTGCCCTCGGTCTTCATGCGGTGGCCCAGCTTGCCGATGGAGGTGGTCTTCCCCACGCCGTTCACGCCGATAAACAGCACCACGGCGGGCTTTTCTTCCAGATTGAGAGCGGCATCTCCCACGTTCAGCATCTCCGCCAGAATCTCCCGCAGGGCGGCGCGCACCGCCGTTTCGCCGGAAACGCCCTCCCTCTTCATTTTGGACCGGAGCCGCTCCACCGCCTCGGCGGCGGTGTCCACACCCAAATCCGCCAGAATGAGGCTTTCCTCCAAATCGTCGAAAAACGCCTCATCATCGGGGGAAATGGTATAGCCGGTGATGTCCTCCTGCCAGATTTTTTTCAGTTTGCTGAAAAAGCCCATAGTACCCGTCCTTTAAAATTTATTCAATGATTTCACCGCAGTGGGGGCAGTGCTTCCCTGGCCGGAATTTCCGCCCCAGCCAACGCCTGCAATTGGGGCAGCGGAGAAAAATAATTTCCAGCACCAGAGTGGACAACACCAGCACCACACCGGCAGACTTCAACGGATCGTTATCCAGCGATCCTCCCACCAGAAGCACGATGCATCCCAGCACGGCAACTACAATTACCAGCAGATATTTCTTCATAGCGGACATCATCTGTCCTCCTTCATTTAATTTTCAATTCCTTGGCCATATCGTTGAGATTGATGGTCAGGATTTTGCTCACGCCCTGCTCCTGCATGGTTACGCCATACAGTACATCGGCCTCCTCCATGGTTCCCCGGCGGTGGGTGATGACGATAAACTGCGTCTTCCCCGCAAGGGTGCGCATGTACCGGGCGTACCGCGTGACGTTGGCGTCGTCCAGCGCCGCCTCGATTTCGTCCATCACGCAAAACGGCGTGGGATGGACCTTCAGAATGGAGAAATACAGCGCGATGGCCACAAACGCTTTCTCTCCACCGGAGAGAAGGGAAATGGTTTTCAAGGTTTTCCCCGGCGGCTGGGCTTTGATTTCGATACCGCAGTTTAAAATATCGTTCTCGTCCTCCAGTTCCAGCGTGGCCTGTCCGCCGCCGAACAAATCCACAAAGGTGGACTGGAAGCTCTCGCTTAAAAGCTTAAACTGCTGGGAGAAAATCCCGCTCATCTCGCGGGTCAATTCTTCAATCACGCCCCGGATTTCACCCCTGGCCTTCTCCACGTCGTCCCGCTGCTCGCTAAGATAGGCATAGCGGGTGTTCACCCGGTCGAATTCCTCAATGGCCCCAATGTTGGGCGTACCCAGCCCGGAAATCTCCCGCTTCAGCTCCCCGATGCGGCGATTGGCTTTCGAGCGGCTCTCCAGCTCCACCCGCTGGGCCTGCGCGTCGGAATGGCTTAGCTCGTAGTGTTCCCACAGACGGTCCAAAATCTGCTTTTCCTCCAGCGCGCCGGTGGCCATTTTCTGCTCCAGACGGCTGGCGGTGCGCTCCAAATCCAGCAGATGCTCGTTCATCTCCTGCCCGGCGCGGCTCTTGGCGGTGCGCTCCGCTTCCAGCGCGATTTTCTCTCGATCCAGCGCCGCAAGGCGGTCCCGCAAGGCCTGTCCCTGCTCATGCAGGGCCTGCGCACGGGCCTGTCTTGCCGCGATCTCCTCCTCCGCCCGGGCAATGGCCGCCCGGCCCGTTTCCAGCGTCTCCTCCCGTATCGAGCGGTCGCCCGAGAGGTCGTTTTTCAATGCCTGCAAGTCTTCCCCACGAAGGGCCGCCCC
>NZ_DALZCH010000044.1:0-25438 GCF_031978065.1 Oscillibacter sp. | reverse complement strand
CAGAACGGGCAGTCCCACCTTTGGTACCACGCGGCGCACCGTACCGTTAATGTCATTGGGCCCCACCGGCTGCACATCGGGCGAATCATTGTTGTCCCCCTTGGTCTGGAAACTCAGGTTTCCCGCCTCATCTTTTATTACGCTGACAATCCGGTGGGTGATGGTGATGCTGCCCCGCTTGAAGTTGATAATTTCCCCCTCGGTCAGCCGGTAAATTTCCTGCTCGCTGGAAAGCTTGCGGATCAGTACCGCGTCACCGGGGTAAATCAACGGCTCCATGCTTCCCGTCAGCACTACGGAGGGATAAATCGGAAACACCCCCACCACAAACCACGCAAACACCACGCTGGCCGCCATAGCCATGAAAAAGCGCAGAGTGCCTCCTTCCCCCCGGGCCAGGTCCCCCCGCTTTTGGGCGCGGAAGCGGTCTGCCGTCATCAGCGCCAGCAGCAGCGGCACGCTCAGGCCCACCGCCCCCTGTGAAAGCCATGGCAGGCTTGGCAAAAAGGGAAACACCCATTCAAAGACAGCGGGAATGGCCGCGTAGACAATTCCCGCGCCCGCACCGCCGTAAAACACCAGCATGCTAAGTAAAATTTCCTGTGCCAGGGTGGGAGCGACGCTTTGAGTAATGTAAGAAACTGTGTCCTGCGCACCGCTCAGACTTAACAGGCGGGCAAAGTTCAGGTCCGCCACAAACAAAAGCAACGTGATTCCAACAAGCGCCGCCCTTCGATGCATGCATACCCGCCACACCGCGCCGAAGCAATACGCCCGCACCAGCTCACGCACCGAAAGCGGTAGCAGCACCCGCAGCAAGTTTACCACCAAGCCCTTAGGCGATCTGTCGTAGGGCGAGGTCGCCAACGCTCCCATAAACACCCCGATGAGGTACAGTGCGGCAAGATAGGCTCCCGCCCCTAAAAAGGCATAGGCCAGCGCCCCCGTTCTGACAGGCCTGCTTCCCGGAACCCGGATACGCGGGGCAAAGCGCCACAGCACCGCAGCCAAGCCGCACCAGGGCGCGGAGGAAACGGACAAAGGCAGCCTGCCGGAAAGCACCGTCAGCGCGACGGCGCACACCAGCAGACTGCCCACATACCACTCATATCGCTCTCTCTTCAACATCTTTTTATCTCCAGCTTTCCGGCGCCGTCAGTCAGACGCGCCTTCATGGGCGCCACCGTCTGTCCCAGAGGCCGGAAACGGCTCGCCGGAGGAGGAATCCCCCGCATCGGAAGCAGAACCGGAAGCTGCGCCACCGGTGGGCGCCGCCGGAGAATCTGCCGGCGCACTTTCGCCGGGGTCGGCCCGGCTGACCAGTTCAGCCGACGCGCCGGGCGCGGGCTCTTCCTCAGTTTCACTCCCGGTCTTCTCCTGAGAAGGGGTTTGTGCATTTGCCGGGTCTTTCACTTCGCCGGTGTCTGAACCTTCTTCGCCCTGAGACGGAGACTTCGGGTCCGTGCCGTCCGGCAACGCGCCCTCGAGCGGCGTTTTTTTCTGTGGAATTTCCTCCGGGATCGGAACCTTTTCCGGTTGAATCACGGTAATTTCCGCAGGATAAAACACCGTTACATCGGTTTTCACCTGAATGGAATCAATCCAGTAGCCCCATGCGACAACGGTACACCCCAAAACCGTTGCTCCGGCAAGCAGGGCCGCGCGAAGCGTTCGTTTCATGCAGTTCCCCCCTCTCCCGCACGGGCAATGAGGTCCGGCTCATAGCTCTGGTCCATCACCAACGGCACCTCGCAGCGATACCGCACCAAAACGCCGTTTGTCTCCGCCGGAATTTCCACTTTCTCCGGCAGCGCGGCAAGGACGTCAAGACTTTCTTCCGTCAATGTCAGATATAAGCTGCCCCGCATGGCGTCCGGCTCTCCTTCAAAGGAGGGATAAACCGCCATTTTCAGCGGCACATTATAGGCCGCCAGCAGGTTTCCGAGACCGGATCCACCGTCCTCCGCCAGATAGACCGCTCCGTCCAGCCGCAGGCAGATTTCCTCCGCTTGAAGCGTTATCTGCCCCCATTCGTTGGAAAAGTCCGGCTCATAACGGCGGATATTCATAAACGAGCCTTTTCCGTTTTCAAGCGGAACAGACAGGCAGAGGGCATACCCCTCACGCAGATAGTCGGCGGGAATGCCCTCGGAAAACAAGATCTCCACCGATTTTCCGTCCTCTTCCGTCCAAGCTTCCACGCCGCCCAGCTCCACAGAGGTTTTTCCATCTGGCTCCACCAGACTGACGCGATACTCGCCCGATGCCTTCGCAGCCATGTCGAACACCGCCGTGGTCAGCTTCCCGTGGATGTTCAGCGTGTTGGACCCCCCGGCATAGGTGGCTCCCACCCCGGTCAAGGACGTCGCCAAGAGCATCAGCGCAAGCAGTTTCCCGCTGTGCCGCAGGCCACGAGTTCGCATGGGCCCTCCCCCCTTCTGTCCTTTTTCACCGCCCGGCTGATGGCCGTGCGGGTAATGGTTCGGTTGTTATTTGTAAACAGCATGGCTTCCATCCGACTTTCCAGCCCCAGCTTACCAAGAATACTGGTGATATGCTTTTTTGTGGTGGCCTCGGAGATATAAAGGGCTTCGCTGATTTTCCCGTTGCTGTACGCCTGACTGAGCAATATCAGCACATCCAACTCCCGGGCGGTAAGCTTTTCAAGCTTACGCTTATCCTCCCGATTTCGGTTCATCTGCTCTACCAGCGTGGGGGAGTAGAAGGTTCCACCCCGCTCCACCACCCGCAAACCATACAGAATTTCATCAAGAAAAGGTCCTTTAGTACATAGGCGTTTACGCCCAGCTCCCGGGCAGCTAAAAAATCGCTTTCTCGGGAGGAGGAGGTTATGAAGAACGCCTTTGTGTCAAATCCCTGTTTCTGGAGCCACTCCACAAACGAAAACCCGTTTTCCTTCCCCAGATTTACGTCCACAAAGGCCATGTCCGCCGCCGCCGCGTTCATTTGATCCATTGCCTCCCGCACACAGCCCGCCTGCACCATGTCCTCTGCCGGTCGGTACATTCGGATGACCGACGCCAACCCCGCTCTGGCCAGAGGATGGTCGTCCAGAATCAGAATCATCCCCTCTCTCCTCCTTTATCCGCGCGGCAGCCGCAGCCGGACCGCTGTTCCCCGATTTTCCAGAGCCTCCATCAAAAGCTGGCCCCGCAGCAGCAGCACCATGCGGTTCATATTCCGCAGCCCGTTTCCCCGGAGGTTCTCTTCGGTGGGAGCGGAAAGTCCCGAGCCGCTGTCCGTCACTTCCATGCATATTTCCCTGTCCGTCAGCGCCAGACGCAACGCAATGCGCCGCGCTCTTCCGTGACAGACCGCGTTGCTCACAGCCTCGCAGGAAATCCGGTACAAAACGATTTTCTGCGCCGCCGCCATTTCCTCGGCCCTCTCATCCATTTCCATCTGGATGCACGCGCCGCTTAAGTTTTCCATCTCCGAAAGATATGCCTGCACGCGGCCTGTAAAGCTTTGGGCTCCGCAGCTTTCAAATTGCTTCCCGTATATGACCTCCCGCAGCTCTTTCATAATGCCCTCCACCGAGCGCGTCAAAAGGCTTAGCTGCTTTTTTCGTTCCTTCTCCAGCGCCACGTCGATTTTTTGTTCCAGCATTTTCAAGCCGCACGCAAGGGCAAAGAGGCGCTGAATCACCGTGTCGTGAATTTCGTCCGCAAGTCGGCTTTTTTCCTCCGCGGCGATATAAGCTTCCAGCTCTTGGTGCGTATCCATATTGCGAAAGACAATGTCGATCACGCCTCGGTAAAACAAATCCTGCTTTTCCGGCAGGTTTGCCCCCGCGCGGCGAATCAGCACGCCCCGGGGAAGTGCCGCCTCTCCGATGTACGTCCCCTCAAAGTCCGAGTCTTCCGTCTCGCCGCTCGAAGAATTCCAGCCGGGTCCGGCGTCACGCAGCGCCTCTTCCACAGCGCTCAATACCGCCCCTGCCTCGGCTTCCTTCATTCCGCGAACTTCCCGCCGCTCCGCGTCCCGGTCCGGGTCGTATCTGACCAGAATGCAGCAGCCGGGCGCAATGGTGCGGCACAGTGTCTGGACAAGCACTTCCATCCCCCGGTCAGGGTCTGACATTGCAAAAAGGTTCAGCGTATCGTACAGCTCGGTGATATGTCCCAGCACCTGCTCGCTGCGCTCCATTTCCTCTCGCAGCCGCGCATTGAGCAAAGACTGCTGCCGCACCGCCGCGCCTAGACCGGTAAACAGCATACTTTGCCGCAGGGAGAGCATCATGAACAGGCAGCTAATGTACTACCACAGATAGGGGCTGTACAGCCCTCCGTTCAGGCAGGTCAGCAGCCCATAGGAAAAAAGCTCCAAAACCAACAGCACTTTAAGCCAGCTCTCATTTGCTCCGGTTTGAAATGCAGATGCGTAAAAAGTGCGAAGCTTTTTTACGAATGGGCAAGCGAGGCGCTTTTTTACGAAGACTTTTTTACCTTTGACGCACAAAAACGCCCGAAACCCGCGTTTTTAACGGATTTCGAGCGCTTCTGAATCATATTTTTCGCGGTTTTCCAGAGACTTTTGCATTAGTGGAAGTCCCAAATTACCTTCTGGCCCTCCCGGTTCTGCCGGGGCGGGAAATCTTCTGTCCGCGACTTTAAGCGTACCGCTTTGTCACACGGATTCCTCCGTATTATCGGGCGCTTCCGGCGCGGAGATGCGTGCCCAGATGAGGTTTGCCCGGTCCACGGAGTCAAAGTATACGCTGGTAAGCAGATTGGTGGGAATATTCAGCTCGTTTGCAAGAACGCTGATCTGATCCCAATCCGCCCGCTCATAGCTGAGCAGCAGAGAATAAAGCTTTCCGGCGGAGCCTTCGCGGTAAAGCAGAGCGCGCTTGACCTCCTCCACCACCGGAACCTCGGCCAGAATCTCCTCCATGGGCGCGTCCACCAAATAGCCAAGAGTGGAGAACATGCCGATGAGGTAAGCGTCCGCCTTGGTGATGGAGAGCACTCCCCGGGGCGTGTAGTCGATCAAATCGCTGCAAAAATTCGCCCGCAGGAAGGATAGCTTCAAAAACTCCTCCGAGGTTGGGTCAATTTCGTTTTCCGCGTTGCTGGCACTGAGAAGATAAATCCACTGGCGAATCTGCCCCAGTCCCAGGGTCATAATGGCCTGACGGATCGTCGTGGCCCGGTGGGAGGATGAAAAATAGACAGAATTGGCCATACGCAGCAGCCCGAAGACGAGGGATGCGTCCTGTGAAACCATCCGCTCAATCTCGTCGATGTCCGGCTCGTCCTGCGTGACGGCCACCATAAGCCGGAAAAAGTTTCCCTGCAAATAGCCGCTGGTATGGGCCTTGCAGGAGAGCTTTTCCGCCACAAACGGGCCCTCCAGCGCGTCCACCTTCAATCCCACAGCGGCGTTGTACAGCACCCCGTCGGTAATGTTGGTGGCAATGCATTTCTTCCCCATGCTGTGGGCCAGCTCGATGACGTTGGCCAGCGTGGTCGCCGGGGTGGACGCAAAATTCAGCTTGATATAGTGAATTTTGTCCATCAGCGCAAGATACCGGGGGGCAAACCGAAATTCGTTCACCGCAATTTTATAGCCCTCCTTGGCAAACTGCTGAACGAAGTGCATAGCCAGCGGATGGATAATCACACTGTCCTCAATCTGAATCACCAACTCCGACTTTTTAAAAAGCCGGGGTGCCTTTTTCATCAGGAGCGTGGGAGTAAAGGTCATAAAATTCAACGTTCCCGTCAGCGCCTTGTCAGTATTCTGCGTCAAAAAATTGTAGATGGCGTTGGCCGCCGCAAAGTCGTTTCCCGAGGCGGACGCATTGGGCGCGGCTCCCCCCGCCCCGCCGGGCGAAGCGGAATCCTCTCCAAACGCCTGATTTTCTCCGTAGTAAAGAAGCTCATAGCCAATCACGCTGCTGTCGGCATCCTTGATCGGCTGCCGCACAATATACTTACTGCTCACCGTGTCCTCCTTTCGGCGGGGCGGCCCCGAAATCTTTCCGCGCCCGCTTTATCATAGAGTAGTCTTTTAGAATTTTATCGGCAGACTTCAACAAAAAAATAATAGCTTTTCAAAATTTACATACAATATTGGTGTTTTTCTGAAACCCGCGGCCCTCATCTTTTTAAGCGCGGCGTTTTGAAGCCCTGTTTTAATCTTTTTTCTTTCCGGCGAATCTGGCAGGAGGTCTTCCGCTTTGGCGGCGGGCTTTCCGCTTTTTAAGGCCCCAGATGTACTGCGGGCGCTCCCCGCCCCGCACCGCATAACGCAGCCAGTCCAGCCCCACGATTACCGGCCCGGCGACAAGGCACCACAAACCCGCAAACTGAGGGCAGACCTGCCCCAAAATATTTCCCGGCATATGGGAATAGTCCCATACGTTCCAGCCCAGCCACAAATTGACGATGCACCCGCCGAGAAACTCCGCCGCCGTGACGGCAAGGCCGCTCAAAATTGACTGCGCCCAGATGGGACAATCCCATGACAGCTCCGCGCCCATCCGCTCCAGCACAAGCCCCAGCAGCAGCGCCAGCACCAGCATGGTCCAGCTAACTCCTTCGGGATGGCCCTGAACCGTTTTCCAAACCACCTCGATTAAAAAATACGTGCTCCCCACAAAACATGCCAGAAGCCCGCTCAAAATCACGTCTCCGCGCTTGCGCATCATTGCCCCTCCTTTTTCCGTTGCCCGCGGTTCGGGCCGCTTTCCTTTTCTCTTATGCGCAGCTCGGCTCGGTCATGCCGGTGGACAGCCCTCGGGCGCGGCTTTCTGGACGGACGGCAGTATTTCCTGCAAAACGCCAAAAAGCGGGGGACCGGTAATCCCGGTCCCCCGCTTCAATTGATCGAAAAGCTCCGCTGGTGCGGACTTATTCCACGGCGCAGTGTTCGCACTCGTGGTCGCAGATGTTCAGTTCGTCGCCGTAGGCGATGCCGTTTTTGTCGTAATAGTCCTTCACTGCCGCCTTCACGGCCTGCTCCGCCAGAACGGAGCAATGCAGCTTATGTGTTGGCAGCCCATCCAGCGCCTCCACCACGGCCTTATTGGAAAGCGTCAGGGCTTCCTTCACCGGCTTGCCCATGATCATCTCCGTGGCCATGGAGCTGGTGGCGATGGCACTGCCGCAGCCGAAGGTGTTGAATTTCACGTCACTGATGGTCTGCGTGTCCTTGTCCACCTTAATATACATCCGCATGATGTCGCCGCATTTAGCGTTACCAACCTCGCCCACACCGTCGGCATCGTCCATCTTGCCCACATTCCGGGGATTCTGAAAGTGATCCATCACTTTTTCACTGTACAGCATATTCAACCGCTCCTTTCAAGCTCAAATCACGTGCTTCAGACTGCCTTTTTCCAGCTCGTCCCACACGGGAGAAATATTCCGAAGGTACTCCACAATTCCCGGCGTCTCCGCCAGAATGTGGTCGATTTCCTCCGCCGTGTTGTACTCGCTGAGGCTCAGCCGCAGCGACCCGTGGGCCACCTCATGGGGCAGACCCAGCGCCAGCAGCACATGGCTGGGGTCCAGAGATCCGGAAGTGCAGGCGCTTCCCGAGGAAGCGCAGATGCCCTTCTGGTCCAGCAGCAGAAGAAGGGATTCCCCTTCAATGCCCTCAAAGCACAGGTTCACGTTGCCGGGAAGGCGGCGCTCCTGCTCGCCGTTGAGAATGCTGTGGGGAATTTTCGTCAGGCCGTCAATCAGCCGATCCCGCAGGACGGTGACCTTGGCGGCGTTCTCTTCCAAATGGTCGCAGATTTCGTCAAAAGCCGCAGACGCGCCCGCGATTCCGGCGATATTCTCGGTTCCGGCCCGCTTGCCCCGCTCCTGCGCACCGCCGTAAATCACATTCATCAGCGGAAGAGAACCGCGCCGGACGTACAGCACACCCACGCCCTTGGGCCCGTGGAACTTGTGAGCCGACAGGCTTAAAAGATCAATGTTCATCTCCCGCACGTCGATGGGAAGATGTCCCGCCGCCTGCACCGCGTCGGTGTGGAAGGGGACGCCCAGCTCTCGGCAAATCGCCCCAATCTGGGGGATGGGCTGGATGGTACCGATTTCGTTGTTGGCAAACATCACGGTCACAAGGCAGGTGTCCGGCCGGATGGCCTGACGCACCCGTTCCGCCGAAATCACGCCGGACTTGGGAATCGGCAGCAGTGTAACCTCAAAGCCCTCTTTAGAAAGCTGCTCCAGCGTGTGCAAAATGGCGTGGTGCTCAAACTCTGTGGAAATAATATGCCGCTTATTTTTTTTGGCGCCCACGGCCGCAGCGGAGCGCAGGGCCTGATTGTCAGCCTCGCTGCCACCGGAGGTGAAGGTGATTTCGCTGGGGTCGCAGTTCAGTCTTTTTGCAAATACCTGCCGGGCCAAAGACAGCCGCTCCGCCGCCTCCTGCCCCACCGTATGCAGGCTGGACGGATTCCCGTAAAACTCCTGAAAGCATGGCAGCATAGCCTTTACCGCCGTATCACTCACGGCGGTGGTCGCCGCGTTATCCGCATATACACGCATTATTAGGACCTCCCCTAATTCATATCAATTTACTGTGATTAGAATATATCACAGCTATCCTATTTGTCAAGTATGGTAATTGGGTATTTACTATTTTTCTATATGCCCCGCCGCTTTTTCCGAGGCGAAAAAAGCTGACGTGTCTTCGATACGGCTTAATTCGACACGACAACCAATTTTGTAACTTTTTGGTGTTTTATTTTGTCGGATAACCTGATATACTGATATAATATAACAAAAACGGCGGCTGCGGATTTCGCGGCTCTGCCTTGAACGTTTAGAAAGGGTGTCATTTATATGCGTCGAATTTTGCCGCTTTTCCTTGCTCTTTCTCTGCTTGCGTCTCTGGCCGCCTGTGGCCAAACCGCAAGCGGTGCGGGCTCCGGCGGCTCCTCTTCCTCTTCTTCTTCCTCCTCCGAGCCGGAGGCACCCCAGATAGAACCGTATGTCATTTCGGATCCCACCGTGGAGCCTGCGGGCGGCGCGGTGGACGGCGTGCCTTACACGGCGTGGGACGGAATTGTGGAGCACCTGTTTTTTCATCCGGTCATCGCCTATCCAGAGCTTGCCTTTGACGGCGACGCGCAGTCTGACGGTCTGGACGATTTCATGGTCACTGTGAACGAGTATAACAAAATTTTACAAAGTGTTTACGACAAGGGCTACGTGCTGGTAGATATCGGAGACGTGTGGCGGGAAACCACCAATGAGAGCGGCGAGCCCGTGATGGTGCGCAACACATTGTATCTGCCCGAGGGAAAAAAGCCTTTGATTCTGTCCTATGACGATGTAAACTATTATCCATACATGCTCAAGGACGGGCTGACATATAAATTGATCATCGGGGACGACGGCCTGATTTGGAGCGAGGGCAAGGACCCGCAGGGCAGCGAGGTCATCTCTCAGGATTTGGACGCTCTGCCGATTCTGGACAAGTTTGTCCGGGAGCATCCGGATTTCTCTCCCTTTGGGGCCAAGGGGAGTTTATCACTAACAGGATACTGCGGAATTTTGGGCTATCGCACCCAGACGGACACCAAAAGCTGGACAGCGGAGCAGGAAGCTGCGCGGCAAAAGGAAATTACGGCGGTGAAGCCCATCATTGCCGAGCTGAAGCGCACCGGCTGGACCTTCGGCAGCCACACTTGGGGGCACATCCGTTTGGGCGCCAAGTCCTTGGAAACAGTGAAGGCCGACACCAAGCGGTGGTTTGACGAGGTGGGCAGTCTGGTGGGAAAAACCACCATTTTGTACTATCCCCACGGCGAGCGACCCGACGGGAACGACTGGAACAAAACCGGACCGGTGTTTCAGTATCTTCAGAGCCAAGGCTTCCGTGTGTTCGCCTCCGTGGGCGTGGAAAGCTTCAGCTATATCAAAAAGGATATCTGCGCGGTCATCTGCGACCGGCTTCACCCGGACGGCACCACTCTGCGCCACTCTCGGGACCGGTATCTGCAATTTTACGACGCCAAGGATATCATGGATGTAGATGTCCGCCCTCAGCGGGTGGTGGATTGGAAGTAACAATTGGAAGGAGCGGTTTTTATGACACGGGAGGAATTGAAAGCGGCGGCGACCGGGATGCTGGACAAGGCATATTGTCCCTACTCCCACTTCCCTGTGGGCGCGGCGCTGGAGTGCGTCGACGGCACGGTATACACCGGCTGCAATATTGAAAACGCGGCCTATCCCGTGGGGACCTGCGCGGAGCGCACCGCCATGGGCAAGGCCATCAGCGAAGGCCACTGGGATTTTGTGCGCATTGTGGTGGCGGGCAGGAGCGAGGGCCCCTGCGTTCCCTGCGGCATGTGCCGCCAGTTTATGAAGGAGTTTGCCCCAAAGCTGGAGGTCATCTGCCTCAACGCAAAGGGCGAAGAGCAGGCTTTTACTATGGAGGAGCTGCTGCCTCACGGCTTTGACCAGTCCTTTCTGTAAAAGCATCCCTTGTTTTCAGGCTTTTATGCACATTGTCCGGCCGCCTTTTTAGGCGGCCGGACGATTTGTCTATGTGCCGAAGAAAATGCGCACCGCCAGAGCCGAAGCGACAAACCCGGCCAGATCGGCGGTCAGCGCGGCGGGAACGGTATGTCTGGTGCGGGTAATCCCCGCCGCTCCGAAGTAAACGGCGATGGTGTAAAAGGTCGTTTCTGTGCTGCCCAGCATCACCGCGGCCACCCGGCCTACGTAGCTGTCCGGGCCGTGCGTCTGCATTACCTCGCTGCCCACTGCCAGTGCTCCGCTGCCGGAAATGGGTCGGACAAGCATCAGCGGCGTCAGCTCCGGAGGAATCCCCAGCCTTTCCAACAGCGGGGCGCACAGTCCAGACAACCACTCCATGGCCCCGGAGGCTCGGAACATGGCTACGGCGGTCAGCAGTCCCACCAATGCGGGGGCAATCCGAAAAACCACGCTTAGTCCCTCGCCCGCGCCGGCGGTCAACGCGCCGTATACATCCACGCGCCGCCACAGGGCGATGAGGGCCGTTCCGGCCAGCAAGGCAGGTATCACCATGGCGGAGGGACTCATGTCCACCTCCTGCCCAGAAAGGCCAGCAGCTTTGCCGCCGCCAGCCCTGCAATCACGCTCAGCACTGATGCAAGCCACACAGCGGGCAGAATATCAAACGGGGACGCGGCTCCCGCTGCGGCCCGGACGGAGGCCACCGTAGCGGGAATCAACTGAATGGAGGCCGTGTTCAGCACCACCAGCAGGCACAGCTCGTCGCTGGCCACCCCCTCCTGTCCCACAGCCATCCGCCTTGCCGCCTGGATGCCAAGGGGCGTGGCGGCGTTTCCCAGACCCAAAAGATTGGCGGAGACATTCGCGGAGACTGCTGCCAGTGTTTTCTCATCCCGGCTTGCGCGCGGCAGCAGCGCTTTTAGAATTGGGCGAAATGCACGCGCCAGTTTGGCGGACAGTCCGCTTTGATTCATCAGCTCCATAACGCCACTCCAAAGACAAAGTACGCCCGCCATGGAGATGCATAACTGAATCGCGCTTCCCGCGCCCTCCAGCGCGGCGGCGGAAACCGCTTCCATCCGTCCGTTGATCAGTCCGAATATCACGGATAGCAGAACCATTCCGGTCCATAGAACCGCCATTGCCATTTTTCCCCTCCATCTTTTTATCGCAAAATCTTATAAAATAAAAAAGTGTTTAAATACACTAATTTTGTCCTCGCAGGGTGGACAATATATGAAATAAATATGAATAATTGTAAAAGTTTCTAAAACGAATTGACAAAATATTACATTCTATGTTATTGTCAGAAAGCCAAAGAATTACAGAAACAATCGCGGAAAAGGAGATAAATTATGAAATCAACCGGAATTGTGCGGAAGGTGGACGAATTGGGCCGCATAGTGCTTCCGATCGAAATGCGTCGCACGCTTGATATAGCGGAAAAGGATGCATTGGAAATCTATGTGGAAGGGAACTCCGTCATTCTCAAAAAATACAAACCCAGTTGCATCTTCTGCGACAGCAACAAGGACATTGTTCAGTTTAAGGGAAAAAACATTTGTCCAAAATGCCTGCGGGAGCTGACCGATTTGCAGTAATGTCCTTTTAAATCCGCCCTCTCGCCACCACTTTCTACGGACAGATCCCTTGCTATACTCGGCCTTTCCGGAAAAGCCGCAGCGGTTGTCGCTGCGGATTTTTACATGCTATGCGATTTTCTTTGTTTCTTGCGGGAAAGATTACATACCGGAAATCGCACTGCCGTTGACCGTAAATTAAAAAAGCAGATGTTGAAACGATCTTTCATCATCTGCTCTTTTCCGGTTAATGCCAAGTTATTATCAATGCTTTGGCATAATGGTGACATCTGATGCGCCATCGTTCACGTGTGAAGCATTGCCGCCAGCCACGGTTCCTGTGCCGTCTCTCTTAAGCATATGGCTATGTTGACAGGATTGTAAACCAACTCTTCCCGCAGGAGAACACATTTAAAGCAGACTTTTATATTCCTGCCGGACAGGCGCGGCGGAAGGGAGTTCCCCGATTTCTTTGCGGTGCGCACCCACCTTATGGCAGGTGCGTTCTGTTTCTCCCGGCGCAGAGTTCTTTCCCTAAAACGCCGTGGCCTGCGGCCAGTATAAAATATCGTCCGTAGTTGTGGCAGCCGCGCGGAACGTGCGGCGCTGTCCGCTTTTCTTAAAGCAACGCCTGCATGGCAGGCGTTCGTCTTATATTTGTATGCCGCCTGATCCTGTTTGTGGATTAAGGCGGCTTTTTCTTTTTGTTAGCAGTTCTTCTTATGCAGTAGCAGCATTGCGCCCTTGACATTTCCTCCAATAAAAATTAAATATTTTGTAATTTTTGAAGATTTCTGCTAAATGCTCTTGCATTTAGATAAAAAATCGCCTATAAAATAATTAGTTTCATAAATTTATTTTAAAATAAAAACATGTTACAAAGTAGGATTATATATGCGTGATAAACGAGCGAGAGCTGTTTATATAAAATCTTATGGTCTTTAGGAGGAGTTCTGTATGCCAGTTGGGAAGCGCATTTACCTTAGGCGTCAATTGCCGGATCCACAGCTTATGATGCAATTCAAGTCCATTCCCGCGTCAAATACCGCCGATGTTATGGGGCGGAGCTGCGCGATGCATCCCCGCATTCATCTTGTCAGCAGTCCGTTGGAGCAGATGATGGTAGGCCCTGCGTTCACTGTCAAGGCCCGAGCCGGAGACAATCTCGCTCTCCATGCGGCCTTAAACTTCTGTCAGGAAGGCGACGTACTGGTCGTATCCAACGAGGGTGATGACAGCCGTGCTCTTATGGGCGAGGTAATGATGGCTTATCTAAAGTACACCAAAAAGGTGGCAGGTATTGTACTTGACGGCCCTATTCGCGACATTGATGAGATTCGCAAGTGGGACTTTCCTGTCTACTGTACAGGCACAACACCCGGTGGCCCCTACAAGGAAGGTCCCGGCGAGATCAATGTGCCCATTGCCTGCGGCAACATCAGTCTCAATCCCGGAGACATCATTTTGGGAGACCCCGACGGCGTGATCGTCATTCCCCAAAAAGATATCGCGGTGGTTCTTAAAAATGCAAAGGCGTTTCAAGAGGCAGACGAAAAGAAGCTGGTTGCCGCCAAGAATGGAACAGCAAATCGTTCGTGGGTAGAAAAATCCTTGAATGAGAAGGAATTTGAAATTATTGACGACGTTTACCATTTTTGACCGTTTTAAAATAGCAAGTAATAATTGATTGAAAAACAAAAAAACAAGAGGAGAGAATGATCATGAAAAAGTATTTGTCTTTTGCACTTGCTCTGGCAATGTTCTGCACCGTGGTGTTGACGGGCTGCGGCAGCCAATCTTCCGGAAGCTCTACTGCAAGCGCCTCGGGCGCGACTTCCGCCGCATCGGGTGATACGGATTGGCCCACAGGTACGGTGACGGTTACACTGCCTTACAGTGCCGGCGGTGACACGGATACATATTGCCGCGCGCTGTTCCAGCGCGTGGGAGAAAAACTGGGGCAGACCTTTGTGGTTACCAACCTGACCGGCGGTTCCGGTGTTGTAGCGGCAAAGGAAGTTATGAGTAAGAAAAACGACGGGTACAATCTGCTGTTCACCCACACGGGCGCCGCTTTGGTTCAGGAAGCTACCGGTACGGTAGACTTTTCTTATACCGAAGACTTTGCCAACTGCTGCACGGTTGCCATTGACCAGACTTACAGCCTTGTGGCTGTGGCGCAGGGCGGCGAATATGGACAGTATAGCCGGGGGTGGGAGAACCTGGAGGATATGATTGCGGACGCCAAGGCAAATCCCGGCGCCGTTCGGTATTCCACGGTGTTTGGTTCCACTACTCAGTATGTGGGACAGATGCTGGAGCGCGACGCGGATGTTACGTTTGATAACATTGACGTGGGAAGCGATTCTTCTACCCGCATGGCGGCCCTGCTGGGCGGTCAGGTGGATTTGCTGGCGGTTAATTATATGAATGTAAAGGATTACATTGAGAGCGGCGATTTGGTTTGTCTCGGTGTTATGGCGGCGGAGCCTGTGGACCGGATCGATTTCCCCACTTTTGTGGAACAGGGCTATGCGAACGTAGTTACAGCCAAAAAGTATGAAATCAAGTTCCCCAAGGGGACCGATCAGGCAATTATTGATAAGCTGAGCGCCACTTGCGAGGAAGTTGTGTCTGACCCCAGCTTTGCGGATGTTCTGGCTTCCTACTTTGCCAAGCCTCTCTATCGCGATGCCGCCACCATGAATACAGAAGACCCTGCTGAAGTAGAGCTGCTGAAAGCCGGACTTGCCGGTTAACGCAAATCAAATTGTAAAAAACCAATTCGCTTCCGGCATCGCAAATATTTGCGGTGTCGGAAGCTTATGAGAAGGGGATATAAATGACCAGTAAAAAAAGCGATATTCTCTGTTCGGCAATTTTCTTTGTTTTTGGTTCTGCCATGGCGTACTTTTCACTCGGCATTAACAAAATGATTGAAACAGATGTGGGTTCCGGCTTTGTTCCCAGATTTATAGCCATTTGTATCATGGTAGTTGCCGCTGCGAAGCTAATTCTTACGCTGACGGGAAAACCCACTGCGGCTGCCACCGCAAAAGCATCCAACAACGATCTTCTGGGCGGCGTGGGCACCGTGGCGCTGATGTCGGCATATGTGTTAAGCTTTGAATCCGTTGGATTTTTGCTGTCCAGCATCGTATATCTGTTTGCCCAGATATTGCTGATGAGCAATCGAGAAAATCGAAAGCCCCTTATGTTCGCCGTTATCAGCGTAGTTTTACCGCTGGTAATTGGTCTTCTATTTGTGTTTGTAATCAAGATGCCGCTGCCCAAGGGCATCTTAGGTTTCTAAGGGAGGGTACGTTATGCTTGCTACTGCGTTTGCCAACGTCTTTAATCCCCTGTGCCTTGCTCTGATTTGGGCAGGCACGATGATTGGTATTATCTTTGGTTCTATCCCTGGTCTGTCTGCCACCATGGCTGTGGTTTTGTTCCTGCCCTTAACCTTCAGCATGGAACCAACAGCCGGATTAGCGCTGCTGGTTGGCTTGTACATGGGAGGTATTTCCGGGGGCCTGATTTCTGCGATTCTTTTGAAAATTCCCGGGACACCCTCCTCCATCTCCACGGTGTTCGATGGCGGGCCCATGGCGGATAAAGGCGAGGCCGGACGCGCGCTGGGCGTTGGAATCCTGTCTTCGGCCATTGGCTCGCTGCTGGGAATCTTTGCCCTCATGTTTATTTCTCCCGCATTGGCTAAGGTTTGTCTGCTTTTTGGCGCCACGGAATATTTTGCAGTTTCCGTCTTCTCTCTTACCATTATTGCGTCTCTCTCCGGCAAGGATATGCTGAAAGGATTGCTGTCCGGCTTGTTTGGAATTGCCATCGCCATGGTTGGCATGGCGCCCATTGATGCCACCACCCGCTTTACCTTTGGGAATTACCAGTTGATGTCCGGCTTTGATATAACCGTTTTACTGATCGGCGTATTTGCAGTTACGGATATCATTGCGGCTGGGTTTGGACGCCGCGACTTAAGCAAAGGTGCCGAAAAGAAAAAATACCACTTGCGCGGCTATGGTATGTCCGTCAAAGAACTTGTGACCAAAATTCCAAACTTTTTGATTTCCTCCGCAATCGGCATTGGAATTGGAATTTTACCCGGAATTGGTGGCTCCACAGGCGGACTGCTCGCTTATACAGCAGAAAAAAACCGCTCAAAGCATCCCGAAAAATTCGGAACCGGCATTGTCGACGGCGTAATTGCCTCAGAAACAGCGAATAACGCAGTTATTGGCGGATCACTGGTGCCCTTGCTGTGCATGGGGATTCCGGGCAATACCGTGGCCGCCGTTTTCCTTGGCGGATTGCTTGTCCAGGGCATCAGCCCCGGCCCGCTGATTTTTGAAAAGTCCGGGCAATACGTATACGGAATTTATCTTGCGCTCATTGTCTCCACGATTTTTATGTTTGTCTTTGAAAGACTGGGACTGCCTGTTTTTGCGAAGCTACTGGATATCCCTAAACACATTCTGCTGCCTATTATCATGGTTATGTGCTGTGTGGGCGCATTTTCCAGCGACAACCGGGTGTTTGATGTAAAGTGTGTATTGATTTTCGGGCTGATTGGGCTCTTCTTTAAAGCGTTCAAGCTGCCCGGCACACCGCTGATTATCGGCTTTATTCTGGGACCCATGTTTGAAGAAAATCTGCGTCGTGCGCTGCAGGCCAGCCATGGCAATTGGAGCATTTTCCTCACACGCCCCATTTCCTGTGTGTTCTTAATCATTGCCGTAGTGTTCTGCGCAATTACCGTCCGCAAAAATCTCAAAGAGAAAAAAATGGCGGAAACCAAAGGAGTTTCATTTGACACAGCGGAGGAAGACGGCTGAGACGAAAAGCAGGAGGCGTGCAATGTATCAATTGATTGTGAAGAACGGAACCATTTTGGATCCGGAAAATCACATTTTTCAAAAAGCGGATGTGGCGGTAGTCGATGGGAAGGTTGCCGGAGTGGGGCAGTATCAAGATGAACCGGCCATTATGGTGGTAGACGCCGCGCAATGCCTTGTAACCCCCGGACTGATTGATCACCATGCGCATTTATATCCGCTGGCCAATATTGGAATTCCCGCCGAGGCGGTGTGTTTCAGCTCTGGAGTGACGACCGCGGTGGACGCGGGCAGCACCGGGTGTCGGACGTTTCGGGAATATCTGCCCTTTATAGATCACAGCAAGCTTACCATTCGTGCCTATCTGAATGTGTGCTCCACGGGACTTTCCTCACTTCCCCAGAAGATGGAAGAGGTTTCGCCGGAAAGCTATGACCCACACGCAATAGCGGAGCTGTTTGCTCAGTACGGCAGTCGTCTGGAGGGCCTCAAACTGCGAACCAGCCGTGAAATCGTGGGAGAGTTGGGATACCAACCTCTTCGTGAAACGGTAAATCTGGCAGAACATCTGGGTGTGCCCGTGATGGTTCATTGTACCAATCCCCCCGGCAAAATGGACGAGCTTTTGGGCTACTTGCGAAAAGGGGACGTTTTGACCCATATGTATATGAACAAGGGAGATACCATTTTGGATCAAAGCGGTGCGGTTTCTCAGGCGGCTTGGAAGGCGAGGGAGCGAGGTGTCCTATTTGAGGCCGCCGACGCACGGGCACACTTTTCCTTTGCTGTCAGCGAACCGGCGATTGCCCAACAGTTTTATCCTGATTTCATTGCTACGGATCTGACCAAATACAGCATGAACCTGCGTCCTACCGCATTTAGTTTATCAAATCAACTGGCTAAGTACTTTATGCTGGGAGTTCCTATGGAGCAATTGTTTGCCGCCTGCACCAGCGAGCCGGCGCGACATATGCGCTTACAAGGAAAAATTGGATGCCTGAGTCCGGCATCAAACGGAGATATTGCAGTATTTCAACAGATTTCCGGTGAGGTGGAATTTGGAGATCGGCCATATTCTGATCCTACATGCCAACTGAGAAAAGGAACGGCGTTGTTTCGTCCTGTCCTGACCGTCAAAAATGGCGAGGTTGTATATCGTGACATTTCATTCTAGAGATGATTTGAATAAACGCCATTAGGCGAACGAAGTCAGCTTCCGTTTACCAGTCGTTCATAAAATCACCACTTGCATTTTATTAAGTATTATAATCGGGTTTTATTGATGGGCAGACTGCCCCAAAACAAAAAGAAGGAAGCTTTTTTATGCCTTGGAAAATATTACTCCCCCAAGAAATTATGTATGAAGGCCGTAAGCTGCTGGAGGATGCGGGCCACACCATTATAGATGGGCGCGGATTTGAAACAGCGGATGTTTTGGCAGATATGAAGGAGCATCAACCGGACGCTATGATCGTCCGCATCACCTCCATTACACGAGAAGTGATTGAGGCCAATCCAAATCTTAAGGTCATTGTCCGGCACGGGGCGGGCTTTGATACGTTGGACGTCGAGGCATGCCATGAACATGGCGTGCAGGCACTGTATGCGCCGGTGGCCAACAGCACTTCTGTTGCTGAGACAGCCCTGCTGTTAATTTTGGAGTGCAGCCGCAATGTGACCGTTCTGCACAATACATGGGTTCAAGACTATTACAGGGCTAAGCTTAAGGTACGCAAAAACACCCTCAGCGGAAAAACCATCGGGATTATTGGCTGCGGCAACATCGGAAGCAGGCTGGCTGTTCGTGCGCTGGCAATGGAGATGAATGTACTGGCTTATGATCCTTATAAGCCTGCCGAGACATTTCCGGATGGCGTGGAAGTCGTTCGGAATCTTGATCGTATTTTTGAAGAAAGTGATTATGTTTCTGTTCACACACCCAGCTCCGACGTGACAAAAAACATGATTGACCGCAAGCGTCTGTCCATGATGAAATCCACAGCTTTCCTCATCAATACGGCCCGGGGGGCCTGCGTAGTGGAAGAGGACCTGTACGAGGCATGTAAATCCGGCGTAATTGCCGGGGCAGGACTGGATGCTATTTGCAAGGAACCGGTGGACCCTGCAAATCCGCTCCTAACACTGGACAACGTCATTATCTATCCCCATATCGGGGGCAATACCATAGAGGCCGCTCATCGTGCGTCGTATTTTGCGGCTATGGGGATAAAAGAGGTTTACGAAGGCAAAGAACCGGCATGGCCTATTCACAACGTGGATTATGCCAATGCGCCAGTCTATACCGATACCAAAAAGCCAAGTACCAAGCCAATCGGCATGTTTGACTTTTGATCAATGCCCGCTTCGTGGAAGCTTACAATATAGGCTGCATCTTCTTATCAAGATGAGTGCACGCAGTATTCCGGTTCGCAGTAATAAAAAGCCTGTTTTATCCTGACAGAACAGGCTGCTTTTATGACTGCTTTTTAAAAGTAAATTATAACACGATAAAGGCATCGGAACCGAAGCATTTTGCTTTTGTTCCGATGCCTTGTGTTTTTTATCTGAACTTTTTTTAAAACAGTTGCCAGCGGACCACAAGTACGCTAAAATGTAAAACATGTTACAAATAGATTTTTAGAATACCAGCAAACATGCTCGCACTTAAATATTTTATGGCCAAGAATAGGAGATACACATGACTGGAGTAAACCAGGAAGACTACTCTCTTGCGTTTGAGGAGTGCGGGGAGTACATGGAACGAATCCGCATAAATCATGATAAAATGAGTCAGGCGGAGCTTCTGGTGTCCGATTATTTACTGGCTCATCCGGATGAATTCGCATCCCAATCCATTCATCATCTGGCGGGTGAGATCGGCGCCAGTGTGGCAACAATAATTCGCTTCTGCAAAACAATTGGCTACAAAGGGTTTGCTGACCTGAAGTTTCACATTCAGCAGGGACGCGTAGTTTTGCCGGAACATGATATTGGCATTGATGATACTGATTCCATTAATACCTTTAAACAAAAAGCCATCCGGTTCACACAGAAATCCATTGAGGAATGCATTTTAAATACAAACAATGCCTCTTTTGCGGCCGCCATTAACGCTCTATCTACCGCCAATCATATCCTGTTCACGGCAATCGGCAGTGCCAGTGGAATCGCACAGGCAGGAGCGGGAATGTTTTTGTCTCTTGGAATGATGGCGATGTCCGTAGGCGATACGTTGCTGCAGCTTCGAACAGTCGCTTGCTTAAAAGAGGGGGACGTAGTTATCGGCATAAGCTATAACGGTACGTCCAAATCCACCGGCGATTGCCTATATTATGCAAAGGAATGCGGAGCGACAACAATCCTGATTACCTCTGCGCAGGATTCCATATTGAGTAAATATGCGGATATCGTGCTGTTTACAGCCATTCGTAATATTAGTAATACACTCAATATCTCTACTACTGCGATGTGTCAGTTGGCAGTTCTTCAAACACTGCAAATTGGGGTATGGCAGCAAAATCGGCAGCAGCTCTTGGAACGAAGCCGAAAGCAATTACATTTGACAAATCTTAAAAATTATAGTAACAGCCAATCGGATATCCATGTTGCCAATGTGGTCCTGAAGAATAAATAAGCTAAGCTTGACTTCGGCATGTTGCCGACACACAATGGGGCAACAAGAAGTATATAAATTGGAAGCTATGGAAGGCAAAGTCATATTGGCTGGCTGATTTCATTCCATTTCAGGCTGCAAACTAATTGGCGCATTATTCTTGACACCACCGCTGGTTACAGCGTGGGCAAAATCTTTCAGCAAATTAATTTAAACTTTTCAAGAAAAAAAGCCGCCGTTTTCCATCGAAAACGGCGGCTTTTGAAGCTTCTATCCAAATTTGAGTCGGAGACCTCATCCTTACCAAGCGCTTAGAATCTTTTAAAGTATTACGATGTAAGGGATTTTCGCCCTAAAAGGCTGAAGTCTTTCGTTCTATTTATTCCGCTGTCTTCACCCGCTCATTTCTCCGTGTGGGTCAGGGCAGTTTCCAGAGTCCAAAATCTGCACCGCAAAACAAAGATAAAGATTAAAAGCGCTACTTTTCAAAACTACGCGGGATGGATATTTGTCCTTTGGAATTTTCACAAAAGCAACTATTTAAAGTTAAGTTGTACTTTCAAATAGCTACTAAATACGCTTGCAATTATTAATTATTCAGCGAGGATTCCACATGGCCCCTGCGATTCCCAGTACAACAGCCATGATTAACCCACATGCAATATAAGCAGCGTATATCGGATTAGCAAAGTAAAAAACACATATCAAAACGCACTCAACGGCGGCTGTGATGGCAACTTTCACTTTAATTTTCTTCCTGTGTGCTTGAATATGTATCTTGTTTTTATGTGGCACCGGAGCTATGACAATGGCGATTATTGCTGCGGCTATGGTGCAGAGAACTGCGGTCACAGGATGGATTGCCAAGACAGGACCGACGGCGATGCTTGATACGCCGATCCCCGTACCGATCAAAATACACCAAAAATGGGACAGGGCATGCAGTCCTCCGAGGTTGGCCCGTAACAGAGAAAAGCTGACCGCCCAGATCAATAAGGGTACAACGTGATGCGTTAAAAGCCCAATCACAAGCAAAATGCCGTCTGAGATCAGGAGGTTTAAAAAACACTCGGCCCCATAGGTAAGAACCTCTTCCTCCTCATGATCGGCTCCGTTTTGGATAAGATACGCCGATATTTTTTGGGAAAATTCAGATATCATACCATCACCTCATCATGTCCACATAAGACATCAGCGCGGATCGAACATCCTGTAAGTAAGTTTGGCTGATTGGCACAATTTTGCCGTTTGACAGCACCAATTCCCGTCCTTTCAGCTTGGATACATGCTCCATGTTAATGATGATTGTCCTATGGCAAAAGAGGAACCGGCTGGGAAGGTGGGAAAAGACGATTTGCAGCGATTCCCTCTGCCGGAAGTCCCCTTCCGTCGTAATAATTTGTGTATAGTGGTTGGCGCTTGAAAAATTAATAATCTCGGAATAGGCAATGCGCGTCACCGAATCATGATCTCGAAATGTATAATGATCGTCATGCAGCTTTTGCTCTACATAGTCTATGCATTTTGCAATTTTTTCATAGGAGACGGGTTTCATGAGATAGTTCAGTGCTTGCACCTCATATCCGTCAAATACATATTCAGAGAAAGACGTTAAAAAAACAAGCTGACCATGAAAGCCCTGCTGGCGCAACTGACGTGCCGCAGAAATCCCATCCATTCCGTTTATTTTAATATCCATAAAGACAAGATCAAGCGGATCCCCGCAGGCATTTAAAAATGCCTCGCCGCTGCCGAAAAGCGCAACATCGATCAGGGCCTGATGTTCCTCAGACCATTGCCGCAGCAGTTTCTCTAAAGCCTCGGCGTGGGGCGTCTCGTCTTCAACAATTGCGACCTTCATTTTGCGTCCTCCAGAGGAATCATAATGCTAACACTGAACTGATCCTTTTCGGCCTGGAATTGGCAAGTGCCGCCAGCTTGCTCGACAATTTCCCGAATGCGCCGGATCCCGATGCCATGGTGATTTTCTTTTTTGGTAGAGAGCAGACTCCCCTGTGTCCCATGCAAATACGCTCCATCGGAAGAGTTTGAACAGAAGAGATACATCATTTGTTTCCATGGCCTGATTTTAAACTGGATTGCGGCGTTTTCCGGAATTTTTCGGCACGCCTCAATCGCGTTGTCCAATAGATTTCCTACAAGAGAGGCAAATGTCACATCTTTTAAAGGAATCTCATTTGGCAGATACAGCTCAGTATCAAATCGAATGTTGTGTCGCCGTGCCTCCATGATACGCAGAGAAATGACAGCGTCTATCGTGCGGTTTCCACTGCACAAGATGCAGGTAGAAGCCGGTAGAGCAGAGTCCATCTGTCCGCAGAATTGCTTCAGTTCTGCGTATCTCTCCTGTTCAATCAGGGCAGAAATCAGCCGTAATTGTCCTTGATAGTCATGCTTCCATTCAGATAAGGATTCGCTTGTGGAAACCATCAGATCATATTGCTGCTGCTCAGCCAGCGTCAACTGCTGCTTTTGCTGCAGCTCCCTGTTTTTTCTGAGAATTACGCCCAGCCATTCAAACGTGACCAACAGCGTAAAAAGAATCAGCAATAGGATATAGCATAATACCGTCAGCTTCCGTGCCTCCGCGGCGGTTGCGGGGTTGGTTCCCAGCACCAAGGAAAGATCCAAAATGGACTCTTCCGCAAAAATGCCGATGGACAGAATTGCGAACAGAACCAGACTAACCGCCAGCGGAAACGCCGGGTCCGGTTCGCCCAGATGAGCAGCCACCCATACCATCACAGCCATCAGAAATAAGTAGACCAAGGTAAACTGGATTCTGGCGTTGCCATATGTCATAAACTTTTCCAACGGAACGTCAATCATTGCTTCCGCAACAGAAAACGTAATATTATCCGCCAGAGCCACGATTAAAAAATAGATACCCGGCCACAGGACCGCCTTGTACCACATGGCGCGACGAAGCCCGTTGAATATCCAAAATGCGGCCAGAACACAGGCGGAGAAATTGAGTAAGATTCGCAGGCTGGAGGATATCTCCAGAAAAGTAAATAGGCTCAGTGTGCAGGTTAAGACGCCCACCGAAAGAAACAGTCTGATTTTGCGGCGGGCGTTTAAGCCGATCTTTTGATAGAGCAGGTAGGTAATCAGCAGCGCCTCAATCAGGCAGACAAATATTTCCCAAAGATAAGATTGCATAAAGTAAATATCCACCCCTCCCACCAGTAACGTTTTTATATTACCATAAAAAAGCAGAGGATGACAGGGGTGTTAGATGCAATTCACGCCAGAAAACAGGCAACTCGCGCCAAAGCCCTTGTTTTTTCCAAATTCTGTGATAGCTTCGATTATAGAGATGTAAGAAATCTCAAAATTAAAACGAAGGAGCTGTTTGGAATGAAAACAAGACAGGACAAAGAATTTAAGCGGGTTGCGAGGAAACGGATTCTCCATGCAAGCGGTAGTCTTTTGATGGCTTTGGCTGCCGTCTTTGCAGCGGCCCCCTGCAGCGCCCATTTTTATGAGCCCGAGGTCCCCCGGAAACTGCGGTAAACGCGGATTGCTTTTGCAGGAAGCTCTGCACGATGTTTGTGGCTTTCGATGAAAGAGGTGAGTCCCATGCAGTAAGTATTATCGCAATGACATTTTGCATATCTTTATCCCGGCGGATTCTTTACAAAATGAGAAAAGAGGTATAACATGAAAAAGAAAATGATGAGTTTGGCTCTGGCAGTGGTGATGTGCGTGTCTCTGTGCGTTCCGGCGTTTGCGGAAACTCTAACCCCTGACATTATGGGTACAGAGATTGACGGAGCAATGAGTACCTTTGTTCGATATTCAAAGCCAGCAGAATTTGAATATGATGGAAACAGATGTATTGTTCTGGGATATTATACACCTACTGCATCACAACGTGTTGCGAACGGTTATGTTGTGAACGATTATCATGAAACGACAAGATGGTATGTGTCGGATTATGGTATTACCCATAAATGGGCAGTCGAATCTAACCCATACTTTGTCAGAAGCGTGGCAAGGGGAGAGACTGTCACAGCGAGTGTAGAAAAGACCGTCAGCCTAAGTGCAAAATATGGAACAGGTATTCCTTCTGACTCAAAATCGGCAGTTCTCTCTGCACTGGCAGGGGACTTTTCTGTTACTGCAAGTGGATCTTATAAACATACTATTACCATAGCTCTTAGCGGACCGAACGGATCGGCAAATAGCAGAGATTTTTATTATAAAACTGGGTATCACAAGCACAATATCACAGTTACCAAAGAAGTCCGATCTAATTGGGATGGTGTCATCTCTACAACTGAATACAAAAATCTGGACGGATACGAACCTGCAGTTCGTTCCTACAGCGACGATAATTACGTCTCATAAGAAATAACATGAAATTGTTTGCACTTCTCAAAAAAATTGGCGGTGCTAGGATTTTCTTGTATGGAATTTCCCTAATTTCGTTTATAGTTGTTCTTTACCTGAAGATGTTCCCATATACTCCAGAAAGCTTCTTCCAATATGCCATGCCTAACGCAATAGTCACGGGATGTGGGTGCATTGCAATAGGTATCTATGAAGGGAAAAAGAATAACACGTGAATAGCGTTTGCAAGCTACAAAGCCCTTTCCCACCAAGTCCTAATGGAGTGGTGGGAAAGGGTTTCTTCGATCCGTACATACGGTTTACCCGTGTTCTTACTTTGATAGGTGTAGTCGCAGCTGTAATCAATGGCTTAGGTCAAGCTCCATGATAATACCACTTATGGAAATCATCATATCACGGGTTATGCTTATACACATTTGATTAGTTCCTCAACCGGACTGTATAAGACATATCTCAAAGTCGCTGATGGATGGACAACACATCCAAGATACATTGACTTGGCCTCTGCTTCTGGTGATGATTATT
>NZ_DALZCH010000043.1:0-25544 GCF_031978065.1 Oscillibacter sp. | reverse complement strand
GCACTGGAGCCGCCAGGCCCGCGCCCCCACGGCCACCACCTCGGGATCGTTTCGGAACAGGGCAATCAGCTCCGGCGCGAAGATAATTCCCAGTACACCCATCACCGTCAAAAAACCGGTGCCCCACTTTACGCAAAACCAAAAGCCCTGCCGCACCCGGTGATAGAGCTTTGCCCCGTAGTTAAACCCGCACACAGGCTGAAAGCCCTGCCCAAATCCAATCAATGCGGAGCCTCCGAACACCATCACCCGAGTCACCACCGCCATGGCGGCAATCACCGCGTCGCCATAGCCCCGGGCCGCCCGGTTCAGGCTGACCACCGCAAGGCTGATCAGTCCCTGCCGTATCAGGGACGGCAAACCGCCCCTTGCAATTTCCCGTAGGTAGAACAGCCCGAGTTTTGCCTGAGAGAAGCGGGGCCGCAGGTTGCCGCCCTGTCCACTCTGCCACAGCAGCAGACAGAACCCGGCAAACTGGCTCAATACCGTTGCCAGCGCCGCCCCCGCCACGCCCATGTCCAGCACGAAGATGAACACGGGGTCCAGAATGACGTTCAGCACGGCCCCGGAGGCGATGCCCACCATGCCGTAAACCGCGCTGCCCTGAAACCGAAGCTGATTGTTCAGCACCAGAGACGCCGTCATCCACGGCGCGCCGATTAAAATGATGCGCATATAGTCCTTTGCGTAAGGCAGGATGGTGGGCGTTGCGCCCAGAAGATCCGCCAGCGGCGTGAGGAACACCTCCCCCAGCAGGCAGAGCACCCCGCCCGCCAGCAGCGACAGAACAAACCCCGTGGAGGACATCCGATGGGCCTCCTCCCCATTCTGCGCGCCCAGCTTTCGGGAGATATAGTTTCCCGAGCCGTGTCCGAAGAAAAAGCCCACGGCCTGAATCACCGCCATCAGGGAAAATACCACGCCCACCGCCGCGGTGGCGCTGTTGCTGCCCAGTTTTCCCACAAAATAGGTGTCCGCCATGTTGTAGATCGCCGTCACCAGCATACTGACGATGCAGGGTACGGCCAACTCGCCAATCAACCGGCCCACGGGCTCCGTGGTCATCCGGTGAAATTTTTCCTCCTGTCGTTCCTCCACGTTCTGTTCCTCCTGTTTTTTACTTGCGGGGCTTTTGCCCCGTCTTCCCTTTATGCACCACCACCCGGAAAGAACCATCCTTCCTTTGCGGCGTGGGTTCCTCTCCGGCGTGATCGCCGGTGGGATTATGCCCGCCGGGCCTGAAGGTCGCGGGTATAGCTTGCGGCATCGGATGCGGATTCCGCCAGCAGACACAAAAACCGCTCCGCCTGCGCGGTTGTCTTGGTGTTTTTTGCCCGAATCCAGCCCAGCCGAACACAGCCCCGCCCTTCCAGCGGAACGGAAATCACCCGCTCGTCACTTAAGCCTGCGGTGAGAAGCCCGCTGCCGGTGGTAAACGCGTCGGTTTGTGCCAGCACCTCCATCATTGCCGTGCGGCTGTTGACGCAGACGGTTTTGTTGGGCTTTTTGTCGGTAAGAAGCTGGTATTCCTCAGAAAAATCCGCCGCCGCGCCCTGATCGTGCTCAAAGCAGGCGTAGGGATAATCGAGAAGCTTTGTCTCGGTCAGGCCTTCGCAGGCAGCCAGCGGATGGTCCCGGCGCAGATAAACGCAGGGCGGCACCGCCGCCAGCTCGTGAAACTCCACGTCCTGATCGTCCATCCGGCGGCGAATAATTTTTTCCGTCAAATCCGAGAGGAAAATCACCCCCACGTCCGCCCGGTGTTCGCACACGTCCTGAATCACCGCGTCCATCCCCGTTTCCCGGATGGAAAGACTGTACCCCGGCGCGTCCATGGCTTTCAGCAGACGCAAAAAAGCGTCCTCCGCAAAAGGATATCGCTGGGTGGACACGGAAAAGCGCACGGGAGCGGGCGCAAACCGGGCGCCGGTATACAGGCGTTCAATTCGCCGCTTCTGCTCCATCAGGGAGACAGCGTGGGTGACAAATTCCTCGCCCTCCGGCGTAAATTCCACACCCCGGTTGCTGCGGCTGAAAAACTGGATGCCCAGTTCCTCCTCCAACTCCCGGATAGCAGCAGAGATTCCGGACTGAGAGAGAAACAGCTTTTGGGCGGCCTTGTTGATGGAGCCGCACCTGCTGACCTCCACCACATAAGAGAGCTGCCGGAATGTCATAAGACTCCCTCCTCTTTAATCGGCTTGCTCCCTTTAGTATAAAAATTTTCGGCAACCTTGTCAATTCATTATCGAAAAAACTGGCAACTGATTTTCGGAAATACGCGCTAACGCCTTTTCCCAGAATCTGCTATATTGTTGTTAAGGCATATAAAAACTTTTCTTACTTTAGAAAATATATAGCTATATTTCACAATTCCTATGCAAATTTGTCGTCTTTGCGAGGCGGCTGCCAATTTCCTCCGTCCCGCCGCAAAGGAACGCTTTTTTGTCCGCCTCCAGCTTTCCCGCTCTGCGGGCCGTCAGAAAGGATGGTAATTATGAAGCATGAACAGAAGCTCGGTTTTTCCACCCGCCAGATTCACACAGGGAAGGAAGTAAACAGCGCAGGTTCCCTCTGCGCGCCCATCTATCAGACCTCCACCTTTTCCTTCACCTCCGTGGAGCAGGGCGGAGCCCGGTTTGCCGGAAACGAAAGCGGCTACATATACACCCGCCTGGGCAACCCCTCCCTGACGCAGGTGGAGGCAAAGCTGGCCTCTTTGGAAGGGGGCGAGGCGGCACTTGCCGCCGCTTCCGGCATGGGGGCCATCACCACCGCCCTGTGGACCTCCGTTGTGGCGGGGGACGAGATTCTGGCGGATGAGACACTGTACGGCTGTACCTATGCCCTATTAAGCCACGGGATGCCCAAATTCGGGGTTCATGTGACCCTCACCGACTTGAGCCGCCCGGAGAACTTAAAAAAGCACCTGACCCTCAATACAAAGGTGGTCTATTTTGAGACGCCCTGCAACCCCACCATGAAGGTCATAGACATTGCCGAAATCGCCCGGATTGCCCATGAATTCAACCCCTCCATTCGGGTCATCGTGGACAACACCTTCTGCTCTCCCTATCTCCAGCGCCCGCTGGAATTTGGAGCGGACGTGGTGGTTCACAGCGCCACCAAATACATCAACGGTCACGGGGATGTAATCGCGGGCTTCGTGGTGGGCAGCGCGGACTTCATCGGTCAATGCCGAATGTTCGGGCTGAAGGATATGACCGGCGCGGTGCTAAGTCCCTTTGACGCATTTTTAATCAACCGGGGCCTGAAAACCCTCAGCCTGCGCATGGAGCGCCACTGTGCAAACGCCGCGAAGGTGGCGGAGTTCCTTCAGGGCCATCCCGCGGTGTCAAAAGTCTATTATCCCGGCTTGGAGGATTTTGATGGTCGTGAAATTGTCCAAAAGCAGATGAAGCTGCCCGGCGGCATGATGGCCTTTGAGCTGAACGCCGACCGCGCCGCCACGGCCGCCGCATTGAACCGATTGGAACTATGCGTCATCGCTGTGTCTCTGGGAGACGCGGAGACGCTGGTAGAGCATCCCGCCTCCATGACCCATTCCACCTATACCCCGGAGGAACTGAAATCCGCCGGAATCAGCGAGGGGCTTGTCCGCATCAGCGTGGGGCTGGAGGACCCAGAGGACATCATTGCGGATTTCAAGGCCGCGCTGGATACCCTCCTCTGAGATTAGACCAGACGAACCACCAACAGGGCTTTTTTAGGCGGTATAGCTCCCCACACGCCGAAAAGAACCGCAACATGCAAGGGACTGAGGAAATATTTCCTCAGTCCCTTGTTTTCCAGCATTAAAAAGTGTCGGGCTTTACGTCAAAAAAATTCGTATAACGGATTTTTCGGCCTTTTAGTCGTTGGGCACAAATTTGCTTGCCGGAGCGTGGCACACCGGGCAGATATAGTCCGGAGGCAGCGTCTCGCTCTCGTAAATATAGCCGCACACGGTGCAGCGGAATCCCTTGCCAACCATCTCGCGCACCACGGTGGCCGTGGAGGGAGCGCTCTTTCCGCGGTTTGAAAATTCCTTCAGCGTCATCATCTCTCCGCCGTCAAGAATCTCGGCGTCCACAGCCTCCCCAACCAGCAGCACATAGCTTCCGATTTCCAGCTTGTCCACCACGCGGCAGCTCACGCGGGACACCATATGCTCCGCAAGATAAGGGTTTCCGCTCTCGTCCGTCTTCGGCTCAAAGGCGGCGAACTTGTCTCCAACACGGCCGGATTTATAACCGAAGGTATTGATGATCTCCTCTGGGCAGTCCTTCCCCAGCAGCGTCACGGAGAAAACGCCGGAAGCAAGAATCGCCTCGGTGGTGGAGTGATCCTTATTCAGCGTGACGGTGAAACGGGGCGGACGGGAGGAAGTAACCTGTGCGAAAGAGGTGACGATGCAGCCTTGCCGCTTTCCGTCCGCGGAGGTGGAGATGAGATACATGCCGTAGTCCATGGCCTCATAGGCTTTTGCGTTTATTTTTGCCATAAAAACGCTCCTTTCCTTTGCCGATCCCGGCGGTCCATTCGTATATTGACTGATACTAATATAGCAGACCCTTCATATTTTTGGAAGTAGCGAATGCAACAAAAAACTTTTCCCGTTTTCTCTATGGACAAACGCGTGTTTTGCGCGTATACTTTCTTAAAATCATCATCATTACCTCAATTACTTTCTGAGATAAGTAAATTTAATATTGAAAAGGAGTGGTTCCATGTCTGAGAGCTATGCGGGCAAAATCAACCGAAAGCTGTTGAAGAAACGGCGCATCATCGAGGCCGCGTCCGGCCGCGAAAAGGCGGATCTGGTGCTGAAAAACGCAACCTATGTCAATGTGTTCTCCAACGAGCTATGTCAGGCGGACATCGCCGTGGCCGAAGGGCTGATTGTGGGCATGGGCAGCTACGAGGGCGAAATTGAGGCAGACATGACCGGCAAAATTGTCCTGCCCGGCTTTCTGGATGCGCATATCCATCTAGAAAGCTCTCTGGTCAGTCCCCGCGAATTTGTAAAAGCGGTGCTGCCCCACGGCACCACCACCGTCATCACCGATCCCCACGAGATCGCCAACGTCATGGGGACCGACGGCATCGAGTACATGCTTCAGGCCACGGAGGGCCTGCCGGTGGACGTGCGGTTTATGCTGCCCTCCTGCGTCCCCGCCACGCCGTTAGACGAGTCCGGGGCAATTCTGGACTATCGGGCCATCGACTCCTTTTATGATCATCCCAGAGTGCAGGGCCTTGCGGAGATGATGAACTTTGTGGGCATCATCAACGGCGATGAGCAGGCCGTTGAAAAAATCGTGGCGGCGCAGGCCCACCACAAAAAGATTGACGGCCACGCACCGGACCTTCAGGGCAACGATTTGAACGCCTACATTGCCGCCGGGGTCTATTCCGACCACGAGTGCCACGATTTGAGCGATGCGATTGCCAAGCTCCAGCGGGGCCAGTTCATTATGATTCGGGAGGGCACCGCCGCCCGAAATCTGGACGCGCTGGTTCCCCTCCTGTGCGACAAATACGCCGAGCGCTGCATGTTCTGTACCGACGATAAGCACCCCAACGACCTGTTGGAAAAGGGCCATATCGACTATATTGTCCGGCGTGCCATCGCTCTGGGAGCGGACCCCATCACTGCGGTGAAGGTAGCCTGCCACAACGCCGCGCGGTATTTTCTTCTGAACAACCGGGGCGCCATCGCGCCGGGATACCTTGGAGACTTTGTGGTGATTGACAGCTTCGAGTCCTTCCAGATTGAGAAGGTCTATAAGCGGGGGGAGCTGATGGTGGAAAACGGCGAACTGCGGGACTTCCCCGCCCCATCCATCGAACCGTGTCTGGTGGAGCGGGCACACAGGACCTTCCATGTGGGAACGCTGACGGCGGAGGACTTCGCGGAAAAGCGCCCCCGTGGCATCATCGGCATGGTCCCCGGCGAGATCACCACGGTGGACGCGGGCTACTCCGACCGCATAGACACGGAATATGACGTGCTGAAGCTTGCCGTGGTGGAGCGGCATAAAAACACCCACCATATCGGCATCGGCTACATTCAGGGCTACGGCTTGAAATCCGGCGCGGTAGCTACCTCCATCTCCCACGATTCCCACAACATCATCGTGGTGGGCACCAACGAAGCGGATATGGCCGCGGCGGTAAACCGGGTGGTGGAGCTGAACGGCGGCATTGTGGTGCTGGATGGCGGGGCCTCCATTGCGGAAGTGCCTTTGTCCATCGCGGGCATCATGAGCGAGGAGCCTTTGCCCGAGGTGAACAGGAAACTGGAAGACGCCAAGGAAAAGGCATCAGCTCTCGGGGTTTCCGACGGGGTGGACCCCTTCATGACCCTCAGCTTCATGGCCCTGCCGGTCATTCCGTCCCTGCGCATCACCACCCGGGGCGTGTTCGATGTGAGCCGCCAGACCTACGTATAAGTGCATCGGCACACAAATCAATCCCGCCGCGCGGACAAGGGCGCAAGCTTTTGTCCGCGCGGCTTTTTCCCCTCCGTGAGCGGCGCCAAGAATTGCTCCTCCTCCCCCCGCCTTAGCGGTCATTTTGACGAAAATGCAGGATAAATCATTTCTTCCGCCATTTTCAGCTTTTCATATGGGATGTTTTGTGCTACATTAAAACACAAGTTTAAAAAGGCCTGCCGCTAAAACGGTGGGTTTGGGAGGGATTTTTATGATTACGCTGCACTCCTCGGGTGTGTTTCTGTTCGGAGGCGTTCCCTGCGAAACTGCGTCCGTCTCCCCGGAGGAAGGGCGCAGACGCACCCTGTCCTGGTCCATCCTGCAAAGACACAATTTATCCGGCGACGAGAACAAGCTGCGTCTTCGCTTTGACGCGATGGTTTCCCACGACATCACCTACGTGGGGATTCTCCAGCAAGCCCGGGCATCGGGAATGCGGGAATTTCCCCTGCCCTATGCCCTGACCAACTGCCACAACAGCCTGTGCGCCGTGGGCGGCACCATCAACGGGGACGACCATGCCTTCGGTCTTTCCGCCGCGAAGAAATACGGCGGCATCTACGTCCCGGCCAATCAAAGCGTCATCCATTCCTACGCCCGGGAGCAGCTTGCAGGTTGCGGGAAAATGATTCTCGGCTCCGACTCCCACACCCGGTATGGCGCACTGGGCACCATGGGCGTGGGCGAGGGAGGCCCGGAGCTGTGCAAGCAGCTTTTAAAGGATACTTGGGACGGCGATTACCCCGAAATCGTTCTGGTCTGGCTCACCGGTGCGCCGAAAATGGGAGTAGGTCCCCACGACGTGGCCCTTGCGCTGATCAAGGCCACGTTTGAGCAGGGCTTTGTCCGCAACCGGGTGTTGGAGTTCGCGGGTCCGGGAATTGCGTCCCTCCCCATGGACTACCGAAACGGGGTGGACGTGATGACCACGGAAACAGCCTGCCTTTCCTCCGTTTGGGAGACAGACGACGCGGTGCGGAAGTTCTACGAGGTCCACGGACGGGCCGAGGAATACCGGCCCCTGTCCCCCGGCGAGGGCGCGTACTACGACCGGATGGTTTCCATCGACCTTGACGCGGTGGAACCGATGCTGGCCCTGCCCTTCCACCCCTCCAACGCCTATTCCATCCGGGAGTTTCTGGATAATGCCCCCGATATTCTCTCAGCGGTGGAGGCCGACGCAAAACAGCGCTGGCCCAAGGCCAGTCCCCGCCTTTTGGATAAAATTCATGACGGCGGCGTGTGGGCCGATCAGGGCATCGTGGCGGGCTGCGCGGGGGGCCTGTTCGACAACATCACCGCCACTGCCGACATCCTGCGCGGCGGCCCGGAGGGCAGCGATTTCTCTCTCAGCGTCTATCCCACCAGCGTGCCGGTGAGCCTTGCCCTGACCCGGGCGGGGATTTCCGCCGCGCTGCTGGAAGCGGGCGCGGTTTTAAAGCCCAGCTTCTGCGGCCCCTGCTTCGGCGCGGGGGATGTCCCCGCCAACAATGCCCTCAGTCTGCGGCACACTACCCGCAACTTCCCCAACCGGGAGGGCAGCAAGCCCGGCGAGGGACAGTTTGCCGCCGTGTGCCTGATGGACGCCCGGTCCATCGCCGCCACCGCCCGGAATGGCGGCAGAATTACCCCCGCCACGGAGGAAACGTTTTCGCTCCATCCTCTTCCCTACGCGTTTGACCCCGCGCCCTATGAAAAGCGGGTGTACAACGGCGTGGGCCGTCCCCTGCCGGAGACGGAGCTTGTGATGGGGCCGAATATCGTGGACTGGCCGGAAATTCAGCCCCCGACGGAAAATTTTCTGGTGGAACTGGCGGCGGTCCTGCGGGACGAGGTCACCACCACTGACGAGCTGATTCCCTCCGGCGAAACCTCGTCCTACCGTTCCAATCCCATGCGGCTGGCGGAGTTTACCCTCTCCCGCCGGGAACCGCAATACGTTCCCCGGGCTAAGGCGATTGCCGCCGAGGAAGCGGAGCGGCTGGCGGGAATCCCCTCGAAAAAGCTGGTTTCTCTTCTCAATCGCGTGGGCGACGGGGCGGCGCTTATAAGCACCACCCAATTCGGCTCCGCTATCTACGCCAACCGGCCCGGAGACGGCTCCGCCCGGGAACAGGCCGCCTCCTGCCAGCGGGTGCTGGGAGGCTGCGCCAACCTGTGCCAAAGCTTTGCCACCAAGCGCTACCGCTCCAACTGCATCAACTGGGGGATTTTCCCCTTCACCATGGATACGGACTTCCCCGGCGGGGACGGCGAGTGGGTGTATATTCCCGGCGTGCGAGAGGCCGTCGCCAGCGAGAAGAAATCCCTGTCCGCCGTGCTGCTGCGCAGGGACGGGACCTCCTTCCCCTTGACCCTCTACTTGCAGCACCTGACGGCGGAGGAACGGGAGATTCTGCTGGATGGGTGCCTGATGAATTATTACAGAAAGAGGAACCGCTGAGATGGAAAAGCTTCAAATGAAAACACCCCTGGTGGAGATGGACGGAGATGAGATGACCCGCGTGCTCTGGCGCATCATCCGTGATGAATTGATCTGCCCCTATGTGGATCTGAAAACAGAGTATTACGATCTGGGCCTGCCCCATCGGGACGAAACGAGAGATCAGGTCACGCTGGACGCGGCCACCGCCACCCGGCGGCTGGGCGTGGCGGTGAAATGCGCCACCATCACCGCCAACCGCCAGCGGCAGGAGGAATACGGCCTGAAGGAAATCTGGCCCTCGCCCAACGGCACCATCCGCGCCGTGCTGGACGGAACGGCCTTCCGGGCGCCCATATTGCTTCCCTTCCTCCGTCCGGCGGTACCGGGATGGAAAAAGCCCATCACCGTGGCCCGCCACGCCTACGGCGACATGTACAAAGCCGTGGAGTTGGTGACAGACGAGCCGGGGGTTGCTACGCTGGATTTCACCGGAGAAAGCGGCAGAACGCAAAGCCTCACCGTCGCCAAAACAAAAGGCCCCGCGGTGTTTCAGGGCCAGCACAACACGGAGGTTTCCATCCGTGCTTTTGTCCGCTCCTGCTTCCAGTATGCGCTGGACACAAAGCAGGATTTGTGGTTCTCCGCCAAGGACACCATTTCCAAGGAGTACGACGGGGAGTTTCGCCGGGTGTTTGACGAGGAATTTGAATCCACCTACAAGGCAAAATTCAACCCGCTGGGCCTTCAGTATTTTTACACCCTGATCGACGACGCGGTATCCCGTGTCATGCGCTCCAAGGGCGGGTTTGTCTGGGCGCTGAAGAATTACGACGGTGACGTGATGAGCGACATGGTGGCCGCCGCCTTCGGCTCTCTTGCCATGATGACCTCCGTGCTGATGGCCCCGGACGGGTCCGTGGAGTTTGAGGCGTCCCACGGCACCGTCACGCGGCATTTTTACCGCTATCGCGCCGGGGAAAAGCCCTCCACCAACGCAACGGCCACCATTTTCGCCTGGACCGGCGCTCTGCGCCGCCGGGGAGAGCTGGACAGTCTGCCGGATTTGGTTTCTTTCGCGGGAAAGCTGGAGAGCGCCTGCCTTGAAACCATGCGGGACGGCATCCTCACCGGCGATCTGGCGGTTTTGGTAGAGCAGGAGCATTGCAGGCAGGTCGTCAATTTTGAGGAATCTCTGGAGGCCATCGCAAAGCGGCTGTCCGCAAAAATGCATGATGCCGACCGACGGTAAACCATCCCATTGCGCCTATAGAATTATACGTCTGAGAGACGGCCCGGAATGGGCTGTCTCTCAGTGCTTTCTGTTGCTTCCTCAATTCCGCCGCCTTCAGATTTTTCCCGGCAAGTTTCATTCGGACCTATAAAAAATTCTGCGGGAGAACCACTCGTTCTCCCGCAGAATTTTATAGAAGATTGCAAAATAGAGCGTTCTTTACTCCGGCTGCATGGCGGCGCGGAGCGCATCCGTCACAGCGCCCTCAAACAGCTCCGTGGCGTGGGCGTGAAGCGTCTCCATCGCGCCTGCGGAAAGCTTGCAGTCCATTTTCCCGCCCATAGATAAATCCATGTCAAAGATAAATTTCACCTCTGGGTCCTGCTGCCCGTCGGGCCGATTGCCCCGCAGGCGACCCGGACCGGCGTGGATTTTCCCCACACTGCTGGAATCCAGCTTGCATTGCAGGTCCACACCGCAGTTGAGCACATCTTCCTCCCGCACGTCCGGCTCGGCAAGAGGACCGAGATAGGGCGGTGTAATCAGCTCCGACCACGGTGTTCTCTGCAAAGCCAGCTTCTCCCGGGAAAGAATGTTCACATACCGCAAACCCACCCGCTCAAAATAGGAAGGCTTGTAAATGCGGATAAATTCCGCCAGAGGCCTGTCCAGTTCCCGGGCAAATTCCTCCCACCCCGTATAGCACAGGGTGGACAGCGCCAGAAAGTTCTGGGTCAGGTTGATTTTCCACAGGTTGTCCGTCGACACAAAATGATAATTGATCACAGCCTTCTGCTGCCGGACCTGCGGATTGGGACCGCCAAGGCCCTCCACCTGAGGAGGCGCAGCGTCCTCCTTCTGGGCAAACTGGGGAAAGTCCTCCCGAATCGCCTCTTGAAGCGCCGCCGGCTCCCGCTCGTTGATGGTCAGAATCGTGGGAAACCGAAACTGGCAGATCACCTCGTGGGCGGGGGCGTTCGTATAAACCGTTCTGGGATGTTTGGAAAACAGCATAGCTCAAAGGCTCCTTTTTTCAACGTTGTCCTTATCATAGCCCTCTCGCGGAAAAAAGTCAATCAGAGGTAAAAGCGATGGCAGCCGATGGTGGTGTAATAGGTCCTGTTTCCGTTGATCCACAGCCCTTGGGACAGGGTGGGCGCGTAAAAATACATGCTTTTCCCCACCACGCTTACACCGTCCAGCGCCAGCTTTGCCGCCTCCACAGAGCCGTCGGTCGGAGTGTCATAGACCGTGCCGTTGCTCACCGGCTCAAACTGCACGGCATCTTTGCTGTCAAACACCACCTGTCGGATGGTGTTGGGAAACTCCGAAGAAGCCACCCGGTTCAGCACCACGTTTCCCACGGCAATCCTTCCCTCCAGCGACTCCCCTCCGCTTTCGGCGCTGATAATGCGGGACAGCCAGTACAGCTCTTCCGCATCATAGACGGCACGCGGGGACGTCACCGCCGCGCCGCCGAATATCCCGTCCCACACGGCGGCTCCTCCGCAGGCCGTGGCAATGAGCCGCAGGGGAACATAGGTTCGCCCGTTTTCCACTGTCACAATTCCTTCGTATGTATATCCGTTCAACGTGACGGCGTCAAGGTCGGGATCTGCCGTCAGATGCCCGGTTTCGCTCTCCGCCACGCCCTCTTTCCGGGTCCCTTTCCCGGAAAGCTCCCAGCCGCCAAACGCGTCCGGCAGCGTCCGCAGGGGAACGTAGGTCACGCCGTCCCTTATGTAATTCACTGAATCCAATATCTCGCCGGCCACCTGCACCCGCACCGTCCGGTTCGATCCGGCGGCCGGAATGGCGGCTCCCGCCGCCAGCGCCGCGGCTAGCATCACCGCTGTCATCACACGTCTCATTTTCCGTCGTCCTTTCTGCTCCCACCCCGACGGCACGGTGTGCGCAGGGTCGGTGCTTCCGTATTTATGTGAATTTCCCATAAAAAGCATACAGGAGGTTACAAAAAGTTACAAGTTTAAAAAAATGGAAAAACTGGAAGCTTTAGAAAGAACAAAATAATGCAGTCCCGCTCCGTTTGGAACAGGACCGCATAAAAAGGTCAAGCAACTTAGGCGTCAAACGTTTCGCAGAGTTCGCGCCAGCAGGCGCGGTGCACCGGAGATTCGGTTTCTCTCAAGCATGTATGTGCGGAAATTTTATGACTGTTTCAAAACATGGGCGTGGAGAGATATCGCTCTCCGGTGTCCGGCAGCAGAGCCACAACGGTTTTCCCCCGATTCTCGACCCGCTTCGCAAGTTGAATCGCGGCCCAGACCGCCGCGCCGGAGGTAATGCCCACCAGCAGGCCCTCCCGCCTCGCCAGCATGCGTCCCAGGGCGTAGGCATCCTCGTCGGAGACAGGGATAATTTCGTCCAGCAACGCCCGGTCCAGATTTTTCGGCACGAAATTCGCGCCGATGCCCTGAAGTCCGTGAGGTCCCGCAATCCCAAGACTCAACAGCGGCGAAGCCGACGGCTCCACGGCAACTATCCGCACGTTGGGCCTCTTCTCCTTGAGATACCTCCCCACCCCGCTTATAGTACCGCCGGTACCCGCGCCCGCCACAAAGATATCCACCTGCCCGTCGGTATCCGCCCAGATTTCGGGGCCGGTGGCGTCATAATGGGCCGCCGGGTTGGCGGGATTGTCAAACTGACCGCCTAAGATACTCCCCGGTGTGGTCTTTTGCAGCTCTTCGGCTTTTTTTACCGCGCCTGCCATGCCCTCGCTTCCCGGTGTGAGGACAATCTCCGCGCCGTAGGCCAGAATCAGGATTTGGCGCTCCTTGCTCATGGTTTCGGGCATGGTGAGAATCACGCGATAGCCCCGGGCCCCTCCCACGGCGGCAAGGCCGATGCCCGTGTTTCGGGAAGTAGGCTCGATGGTGGTGCCGCCGGACGGGAGCCGTCCGTCCCGCTCCGCCTCTGAGATGATGCGCGCGGCTACCCGGTCCTTGGCGCTGCCTGCGGGGTTGAAGCTCTCCAGCTTTGCCAGCAGCACAGCGTCCAGCCCGTATTCCTGTTCGATTCTGTGGAGCCGCACCAGCGGCGTGTGTCCGACGAGGTCTTCAATTCCTTCGTAAACGTTCATAAAGCCCCTTCTCCGCCTGCGGCGGCAATCCTTCCACGCGCGGCTAGCCCGCCCGTCAGGTTAATAGCTTCCAAAGCTCGCGGACAAAGAAAATGGTCAGCACCACCAGAATCACCGGTTTTACCGACTCTGCGCCCTTACTGGAGAAAAACCGCGCCCCGGCGTAATTCCCGGCGATGCTGAACAGCCCTGCCGTCAGCCCCAGCGTCAGCAGTACCTTTCCGCTGAACAGGTACACCGCCAGCGCCGCCACGTTGGTGGCAAGATTGATGGCCTTGGTCACACCGTTGGCCTTGCGCAGGTCCATGTGGGCCGCCCCGGTGAGAATCAGAATCAAAAACGTGCCGGTGCCGGGGCCGTAAAACCCGTCGTACACGCCGATGACCAGCGCCGCCGCAATCACAATGGCAATCGTTTTGCGCAGAGGAAATTCCTCCCGCTCCTCCGTCTCCTTCAATGCTTTTCCCCGCAGGACATACACGGCGGTAAGGGGCAGAATCACCAGCATGACAATGCGGAATACTCCGTCGTTCAGAAGCAGCGCCAGCTTCGCCCCAATGGTGGAGCCGATCAGCGCAAACGCCACCCCGGCGGATGCCTCCCGCCACGGAATATAGCCGCTGCGGGCATAGCGAAACGTGGCGATGGCGGTGCCCATGGCGGAGGAGGTCTTGTTGGTGGCGATGGCGTTGTGTACCGGCAGCCCTGTCAGCAGATACGCGGGCAGGGAAATCAGTCCCCCGCCCCCGGCAATGGCGTCCACAAATCCCGCCAGAAACACCAGCGGACAGACAATCAGAAAGGGTAGCAATTCGCTCACCGTCGCGCCTCCTTCCCTTCACCCCGGGCGCACAGCTTTGTTCCCGCGACGCACAGGGCAAACACGAACCAGAATACGCTCATCACTCTGGGATAGTTCCACGGATAGTCCGCAAGACCGCAGACCATAATGCCGCACAGGGCGGACGCGGCGGCGCAGGTCAGCGTGCGGGCGGCGGAATCGCCGCAGTGGCGCACGGCCCGGGCCGCGTTTTTAATACTTAGCAGCATGGCCCCCACAAAAGAAACCACACCCAGCAGCCCCGCCTCAATCCAAACCTGCAAATAGATGTTGTGCGCATGGACAAAGGGGGCCTTTGCATGGTAAAGGTTGTTGTCCTTGATAAACTGCTGCACGGCGGCGGTTCCAAGTCCCGCCCCGGTGACGGGGGAGGTCTTGATGGTGGCAAGCGCAGCCTCGTAGAGGGGAATCCGCCCGGAGGTGGAGCTGTCCTCCGTGTTGGTAATGGTCAGTATTCGGTTTAAAATGCTGTCAGGCAGCAGCGGAACTGCCAGAATGCATCCGGCGGCAAACAGAGGCATCAGCTTCGGCTTCCACAGAAACACCGCCACCGCCATGGCGACGGCAATGCCCACCCAGCTTGCCCGGGAATAGGTCATGCCCAGCGCCGCCGCGCCCACCGCAAAAGTGCCGAAGGAAGCCAGCCGGAAAACAGGACGTTTGGCGCACAGCGCCAGCCCCAGCACCAGCGGCAGCAGCAAAATCAATACCTGCGCGAAGGTATTGGGATTGTCGAAAAAGGACTCTACCCGTCCGGGCATCCCCGCGTTGGCCTCCAGATCCACAAAGGACTTGTTGATCTCCACACCCTGAATCCGCTGATAGACCGCATACAGCGACGAAATCAGTACTACCCCGCTCCCGCCGGCGGCAAGGCGCTTGAGGTCCCCCGTGCTCCGCACGGCGCTCACTGTCACCAGCACGCAAAGCAAACAGGTGGCGTGGTACATCAAAAACCGGGCGGAAAGTCCGGGATACGCGGAGAAAATCACCCCCAGCGCCGCCGCCAGAAACATTCCGGCGGCATAGGGACCCACGGATTTCACATCCAGCCGGAAATCGCTGTGCCGCCGCATGGAACCCACGTAGAACAGCGCCAGCAGCAGCGCAAAGCCCAGAAAATTATAGGCGTTGTTCCACCGCTCAAAGGGAATGACCCACAGCGCCAAAATTACCCAAAACTCCCCTACGGCGGTTTCATCCCCCATGGAAAAGGCAAGACGCGCAAAAAAACTCCCGTCAAACTGGGCTTGAAACGCCCGGTACAGCCGGTGGAGCAGCGCGCCCGGCAAATTGACAAGGGCGCTCAGGGCGCGGCAGGTCCGGCTGTCGCCCCACGACCCGGCCACAGCCCCCTCCCGGAAGAAGAAGCCACAAATACGCGACCCGTCCATCAGACGCTCGCAGCCCCGGCCCAGCGCCGCCATCAGGCGGTGGAGGGCGCTTTGCTCATAGGCCCCGCACAGCGCGGCCCAGAGAGAAAAAAGAAAACTCTCCCGAATGGATAACATGAATGCACCCTCTCCGTTTCTATCTGCGGTTTTTCAGGCGGTAAAGCTGGGTCAGCGTGAAGAAGTGCCGCCCCTTTACCAGCCGGACCACCAGCCGTTTATTTGCCGACACGCCCTCCGGCGTCAGCGCCCCAATGGCCTTTTGCATCTCTGGCCGTGCGCACAGCGCTTCCACTGCCCGTTGCTTCTCCCGGGCGGACCGGGGATTTCCCTTGGCATACTCGTTGCCAATGGCAATCAGCAGACCTGCCCAGTTGGAGTTTTCCCGCCACTGGGGACGAAGGGTTTCCAGACCGTTCCGTCCTACCAGCTCTTCCTTCCGCTCCATAAAGCGGCCAAAGACCCGCAAAAAGTCCGGCATGTACTTGTGGGTGGCGGAAGCGGGGTTGAGATAATAGCGATAAAGGGGCTGTTCCGTCACGGCAAGCCGCTTGGCGTGGCAGAAATACTCCATTAAAAACAGCTCATCCTCCAGATACGCGCCCTCAAAGGTGATGCCCTTGCTTCTGAGAATCTCCCGTGAGAACAAGAACCGCCAGATAAAGCCGTTGAACACGGGCTGGGCCAGCCGGTCCCCCAGTAGGGGAGCCACCACGCCCTGCCGGATGCCCTCCCCGTCGTACTCCCCGGCAGGGAGCACCCGCTCGGGCGTCTCGGTCCCATCGGGCAAACAGTTGAGATGCGCGCAGGCGGCGCTGTCCGCGTCCGCCCCCAGCCGCAGATTCCACAATGTTTCAAGGCACGAAGGCTCATAGCGGTCGTCCGCGTCCAAAAAGGCGATGTAATCGCCCTTGGCCTCCGCCAGCGCTCAATTCCGGGCGGCGCTCACCCCGCCGTTCTTTTCCTTATGAAGCACGCGGATGCGCCCGTCTCCGGCGGCACACCGGTCGCACAGCGCCGGAGAGCCATCGGTGCAGCCGTCGTCCACCAGCAGCAGCTCCCAGTCGAAAAACGTCTGATTTCTGACGCTTTCCACACACGCTTCAATATACTTCTCCGCCTGATACACAGGCACAATCACAGAGATTGCAGGCATGTTCCCACACCACTCCTTTATCCGCAGTTCGCGATGTTACAGTATAGCCCATTTTCTCCCGCCGGTCAACCGCGCCGGAAGCACCGCCGCCCTCAGCTCAGCAGCAGGGCCCTCAGCCTCTCCGCGTCGTCCGCCAACAACTCCGCCCCGGCACACATCAGCTCCTCCCGGTCCCGAAATCCCCATGTCACGCCGCACACACGAAGTCCCGCATTGTGACCCGTCAAAACATCCACGTCGCTGTCGCCCACGTAAACGGTCTCCGCCGCCGAAACGCCCAGCGCCGAAAGCAGGGCGAATACCCCGGTAGGGTCCGGCTTTGCGGGAATCCCCTCCCGTTTGCCGCGCACCGCGTCAAACACATCTCCGAAGTAATGCCGCACCAGCGCGGGACAGAAATCGTCCGCCTTATTGGAGAAAACCGCCAGCTTTATCCCCGCCTTCCGAAGAGCCACCATCGCCTCCAACATACCGGGGTAGGGCGCGGTTTCATCCATTTTATGGGCGTCGTAATACTCCATGAACCGGCGGACGGACTCCGCCATTCTCTCCGGCGACCGCTCCCCCTCCGGGGTAAAGCGCTCCGCCAGCTTGGGGATTCCGTTGCCCACCATATGGCGGATTTCGCCGCTTGTAAAGGTCGGCCAGCCGTTCTGTGCGCAGACGTGGTTGGCGGCGTCCGTCAAATCGTCCAGCGTGTTCAGCAGCGTACCGTCCAAATCAAAAATTGCCGCTTTCAGCATCATGCGTCCCCGTTTCTCTTAAAAAATTGATTGTATCCCCGGCGAACGCACTTCCCGCTTGACACGGATTTTACGGTTCTCTCCGCCGACGACAACACGGCCATCTTATCACACTTCCCCCGCTGGGACAAGCGCACCGGGGCAGAAAAAGTCTTCGGTTCCTTCACCGGCTTCCCATCTTCGCCGGGTTTCTTCCTCGGGTTTTTCGCATAAAAAGCACGCCGGGGAAAATTTCCCCGGCGCACCTGTTTTTTAGCTTCTTATTTCACGGCGGCCTTCAGTGCGTCCACGCGGTCGGTGTCCTCCCACTTCACGCCAAGGTCCGTGCGGCCCATGTGACCGTATGCCGCAAGCTTGCGGTAGATGGGTCTGCGCAGGTCCAAATCCCGGATGATAGCGGTGGGCCGCAGGTCAAACACCTTGCGAACAGCACGCTCCAGCACATCGTCCCCCACCGTGCCGGTGCCAAAGGTATCCACCAGAATGCTCACAGGCTGGGCCACGCCGATGGCGTAGGCCAACTCCACCTGGCAGCGCCGGGCAAAGCCCGCCGCCACGATGTTCTTCGCCACATACCGGGCAGCGTAAGCCGCGGAGCGGTCCACCTTGGTGGGGTCCTTGCCGGAAAAGCAGCCGCCGCCGTGGGGCGCACTGCCGCCGTAAGTATCAACGATAATCTTCCGGCCCGTCAGCCCCGTGTCGGCCGCGGGGCCGCCCTTGACAAAACGTCCGGTGGGATTGACGTAATACTTGGTGTCGCCGTCCAGCATATCGGCGGGAATCACGGCCTTGATGACATGTTCAAGCATGTCTGCGCGAATGGTGTCAAGGGACGTGTCCGGGTCGTGCTGGGTGGAGATGACCACGGTGTCCACCCGCACGGGGCGGTTGTTTTCGTCGTATTCCACCGTGACCTGACTTTTGCCGTCGGGCCGGAGATAGGAGAGTTGTCCGCTCTTGCGCACCTCTGTCAGCCGCAGGGCAAGCTTCTGAGCCAGAGACAAAGGCAGGGGCATCAGCTCAGGCGTCTCGTCGCAGGCATAGCCAAACATCATGCCCTGATCTCCCGCGCCGTTAGAAAGCTCCCCGTCGCCGGACTCCTTGCTCTCCAAGGACTTGTCCACACCAAGGGCGATGTCGGCAGACTGCTCGTCGATCGAGGTGATGACGGCGCAGGTGTCGCAGTCGAACCCGTACTTGCCCCGGTCGTAACCGATCTCCCGGACCACCTCCCGGGCAATTTTGGGAATGTCCACGTAGCAGGAGGTGGTGATCTCGCCCATTACGTGAATGAGGCCCGTGCAGGCCGTAGTTTCGCAGGCCACGCGGCCCTGAGGATCCTGCTCCATAATCGCGTCCAGCACCGCGTCGGAAATCTGGTCGCAGATTTTATCCGGATGCCCCTCGGTCACGGATTCGGAGGTGAAGAGATAGTGTCTTGCCATGATAAATTCGTCCTTTCTGTTGTTCCAGCCGCCGTTGGGCGGCGCCGCCGAAGCGCAAAAACGCACACCTTCCAACAAAGAAAGTGTGCAAAAGTTCTTTTGCTCCTCATCTGTCGGATTCCGCCGGATTTGGCACCTTGTCAAAGACAGGTTGCCGTGGTTTCATCGGGCCGTTCCCTCCGCCACTCTTGATAAGGGATTCAATTGTGAAAATATCATATAAAATCTTTTCCCAATTGTCAAGCCACAATTCAAAAAAATTCTTATGGCAAGTATGGCAAGTTTTAATATGCATTACACCATCACGCTTTTACCATATCAGGCGCAATTGGTGTAAGTCTGGTGTAAATTAATGGAGTATGCTACTCCAAATCATTGGTATATCTAGATTTTCTCTTTCTATAAGAAATTTAAAAATTATACATGACTTTTCCGTACAACCCGGTTATAATGTCTCTTGTATTTTACCTGTATGCTTGGAGGGTCCTGCATTGAAAAAGCTCAACAGCGCGGTGGATCGGTTCGCCTATAACCACCCCCGGTTCGGTATTCCCAATTTGATGAAATATGTTGTGGCGGGCAACGTGATTGCGTTTTTGCTGCTTCAGTTCAGCAGCAACGCCGCTGTCTCCTTCCTCGCCTTTGCCCCTCACTATGTACTTCGCGGAGAAATCTGGCGGCTGGTGACCTTTATTTTCTTGCCTGCCAACGCCGGCAACGTTTTCTTTCTGATTCTGTCCCTTTATTTTTACTATTGGATCGGGAATCTTTTGGAGCGGGAATGGGGCACCCCAAAATTCACTCTGTACTATCTTTCGGGGATGGTGCTGTCTGTTCTGACGGGCTTTATCGTTTATTTCACCGGCGGCACCGGCATTATTTACGGCGCTTTCTACATTAACCTGTCCATGTTCTTTGCCTTTGCCGTGCTGTATCCGGATCTTCAGCTTCTGCTGTTTTTCATCATTCCCGTAAAGGTAAAGTGGCTGGCGTGGCTGGATGGGGCGCTGTTTGCCGTGAGCATTGTCTCCTCAGCCTTCCAACTGAACCTGCTGGGCGCGCTGCTGCCGCTGGTGGCAATGCTGAACTTCTTCGTCTTCTTCTGGACGGAAATCAGCAGCACGGTTTCCCGCCACCGGGGCTACGCCGCCCACGCCAACTCTCACCGCACCGTCCAGTTCAAGGCCGCCGCCAAGAAGCAGGAAAAAAAGGCCCGGGAGCAGGGCTATCAGCACAAGTGCTCTGTCTGCGGACGGACGGACGCGGAGTACCCAAACCTCCAGTTCCGGTACTGCTCCCGCTGCGCGGGCTACCACTGCTTCTGTGAGGATCACATTTTTAACCACGAGCACTTTACCTCTTGACCGCGATCAAAAATTTTCGTGGTTTAATTTTTAAAGATTTAATTTATCGCGTACGAGCGATGTAACGCAAAGGCCCCGGGGAATTCACTTCCCCGGGGCCTTTGCGTTTGTCTTGGTCACACGCAGAGTACACTCTTTCAAAAAAATCTTTCCCACGGGAAAAGGACGAAGAGCAGTGTGCTTTCGCCTGCGGGCTTCCGTCTGCAATCCTTTTGCCGTTTTCCCTAAAACTCGAGAAAAAATTCAGCAATTCCGCCAAAGGTGAAGAAAAAGCCTCCGCCGCCTTTTGTGTGGGACAAAATCGCTGTATAATAATCAGAACGCTGCAATCATACGCGATTTTATCGATATGCCGCGTGGGCGTCTTACGCCTTGGCAGCATCACACCAATATGGGCGGAATTTCCGCCCGCGCCGCCGGGTCGCAAGCGCGTCCGGACGGGCGGATCGGAGGAAGTTTATGGAGCGTGTCAACCCGCTGACGGAGAAATTAGTCCGTGCTTTTTCATCGCAGACCTTTTTGCGCAAGCTGGCCATGAGCGGGGGGGACGCCGCCGCGCTGATTTTGCCCCGGGAGTGGGACGAGGCGCTTGCCCCTCTGAGTGCCCTTGAAAAACGGCTGACCTGCGAGGATGTGCTGGCGCTGGCCCTCCCCCTGCTGAACCGGCTGACGATTCCCCCAAAGGAGGGCTGGATGGACTATGCCTACCGCGTGGCGGTGTCTTTGCTGTATGATTCACCGGACATGGAGCACACCGCCAAGCAGCGCGACGGAGCTTTGTGCTATCTCAACATTTTGCAGGTCCTTCTGGACGCGGAGCGGGAGGTCCTCCCCTTCGACCCCCAATTTGACTTTGCCTTCTGCACGGAGGAGGAGCTTTCTCACAGCGGCACGGGGGAGGAATACCGCCAGTTTTTGGTGCGCTTCCGGGGGGAGTATGTGTACGAAGCCATGCGCCTCGGCCGGGAAGTGACCCCTTTCCGCACGCTGGAGCACATCGCCGGGGTCCACCACGTTGCCATGAGTATCATGCGGCCCTACCATGCGGCAGGCGGGTCTGTGGACCTGCCGCTGCTCTCCGCCGCCGCTGCGGGTCACGACATCGGAAAATTCGGCTGCAAGGCGGGGGAGCGTGTGCCCTATCTCCACTATCATTACACCGACCAGTGGTTTTCCCAACGGGGAATGGAAACCATCGGCCTGATCGCCGCCAACCACTCCGTGTGGGATCTGGAGCTTGAAAACCTGTCCTCAGAGTCCTTGGCGCTGGTATACGCCGACTTCCGGGTGAAGCAGTCTCGCGATGAAAGCGGACAGGAGATTGCCCGCATCTATTCCATTCAGGAAGCCTTTGACGTAATTCTGGAGAAGCTGGACAACGTGAGCTACGCCAAGGAGCAGCGCTATCGCCACGTCTATGCAAAGCTTCTGGATTTTGAAAATTATGTCCGCTCCTTTGGCGCGGACGTGGACCTTGAGGGGAACGACGCCCCGCCGCCGCCCAAACCCGATCCGGCGCTAATGCGCCCGGATCAGGTTGCCGCCGCTCTGCGGCTGACGGCGGTGGACCACAATCTGCGCCTGATGCACAGGCTGGGTCACGAGCGGCTGTTTGCCAATATCCTGGAATCCGCCCGCAGCGAGCAGAGCGCCGCAAAGCTGGGCGCGTATCTTGGAATTTTCGAGGAGTATTTCACCTATTGGTCCCATTCCCAGAAGGAGCAGACTCTGGAATTTTTATACGATCTGCTTCTGATTCCCGACGGCAGCGTTCGGCGCCGCGCGGCGGCTCTTCTGGGCCGGGTACTGGCGGGCTTCAACTCTGGCTATAAAAAGGAGCGGCCCGGTGGGGCGGAGCCGGACCCGGCGGACCGGCGGCCCCTTGTCCTTTGGAAGGAATACCTCTCCCGCTTGATTTACCCCGACCACCGGCTGACCCCCGCCCAGATCAGCAAAATCCGCTATGCCGCCAAGCTGACGGTGGATTCCCTACTGTCCCACGCCGACGGGGCGGACAGGTGCGTCTTTTCCGCCGAGCTATTCCGCCACTACGCGGACCCCCGCGCCGTGGAGGAGGGGGCAGCTTTCGCCCTGATGGACACGGTGGTGAGCTTCCCCCTGTCCCAGTGCGGGAAAGACGAGCTGCGGACTTTTGCAGACTTTGCCCTGTACTGGCTGGAAAACGGCGCGGAAAAGCAAAAGGCCGCCGCCATGCGCCTTTTGCGCCACCTGCTGGAGGCTCTGCCGGAGGGCGCGGAAGCGCGGACGCGCATCCGTGCCGCCGTGGCGGAGACGGATTGCGGCGTAAGCACCCCACTTCTGTTTTTGCAGAGCCAGCTGGGCCGCCGTCTGGGGCTGGACACGGCGGAGCAGGACGGCTTTTTAAGCCGGCAGAGCGCCGTCAGCGGCGTATTTCTGGATAATCTGAAAACCGCCACCCCATGGATTTTGAAGGCCGTGGGCGTGGAATATCTGCTGGAGCAGGTGGAGCTGGGCAACCACCAAAACGTGCTCCACATCGCCACTCACTTTTCAAACCTGATGAAGGTCAGCGAAAACATGGTGGTCCGACAGGCGGCGGGCTCCTCCCTTTTAAGCCTTGCCCCCGTGCTGACGCCTGCTAGGCGAAATGAAATTGCCGTGGAGCTTTCCAAATCTCTGGAAACCGGGGATGCGGACAGCTCGAAATACATCCCCGAATATCTGGGCCGTTTTTCTCTCTGGCTTCCGCCGGGAGAGCTGGACGAATTGGTGGGCCAGATGGAATTTCTTCTCTCCACGCCCTTGGCGGGGGTGGTGTCGGCGGCGCTGCGAACCGTCGGCTCCATGCTGGAATACTACGCAGTATATCAGCAGCGCTTCAACGAGGACGAATACGCCGTCTCCGCCCGGCGGGACCGGCTGGCGGGTTTATTGCTGCGGGGGCTTGCCTCCTGCCGGGAATCCGTCCGCCAGACCACCCTTCATATTCTGGGAGACGGTTTGTTTGCCTCCGACGCTTTGGACTATGAGGACAAGGAATCTCTGTTCGTCCTGATGTCCAAAAAAATTCTCTTCTTGATGAACGAAATTCAGGAGCGGGAGTTGACGTTTTTCTACGCCGCCGCCACCCTCTCCCACATTTACCGCTTCATTCTGGCCCATGAACTGGACGACGGCCCCTTCCGCTTTTCTCCCCCGCCCGCGGCGGCGTTTTTCCCCGGCACCTTTGATCCCTTCTCCCTGTCCCACAAGGGGATTGTGCAGGCCATCCGGGATTTGGGCTTCGAGGTCTACCTTGCCATCGACGAGTTCTCTTGGTCGAAAAAGGCGCAGCCCTCTTTGGTCCGGCGGCAGATTGTGTCCATGTCCGTGGCGGATCAGTTCGGCGTGTATCTCTTTCCCCATGACATTCCCGTCAATCTGTCCGATCCTCAGAGCCTGAACCGCCTGCGGGAGGTATTTTCCGGTCGGGAGCTGTATTTGGCCGTGGGGTCCGACGTGGTGGCCAACGCCTCGTCCTACCGGGCGGCCCCCGTGGAAGGGTCCGTACAGCATCTCAACCACATTGTTTTCCGCCGCTCCAGCGATGCGGAGGGAATTGAAATCGATCCGGATTTGAGCTGCATTCAGGGCAAGGTGCTCCAATTGGAGCTGCCCACCCAACTGGAGGACATCAGCTCCACCCGTATCCGGGAAAACATCGACCTTGGCCGAGACATCTCCAATCTGGTGGATCCCACGGTGCAGGATTATATCTACCGCAACAGTTTGTACCTCCGGGAGCCGCAGTATAAGCACGTTCTGCCGGCCAGCGATTTGGACTTCTCCTTCGCGGAGCGGCCCGACCGGGACTTGCTTGAGGAGCTGTACGCCGCCGTGGGCGACGAAACGCATCTGTTCACCCATCCCGAGCAGGGCGACTCCCTCATGATTCTTCGCTTGCAGGGGCCACGGCCCCGCGTGCTGGGCTTTTTGACCCTGCGGACGGTGAACACCGCCACATTGTACGACGCGCTGGGGGACGCGGGCCTTGCCGACTACGTGCGCAAACGGACGGCCGGACGCATTGCCCTTTTGACGGGGCTGTATATCGCAAAGTCCTGCGGCGCGGCCTACGACGTGGGCCAATTGCTGTTGACGGAAGCGCTGAGCCGGGCCATGGTGTCCGACTGCGGATACGCCGTGTGGCGGCCCGCCTCGGGGAAAATTGACCCCGTGACGCTGGATCTTTTGCAGCGGCAAGGCTTTGTCTTGGCGCCCCAGAGCGACGCGGGACCGCTGCTGCTGACGGACATGCGCTCCCCCTCTGTGCTGATTCAAAACATTCCCACCACCCTGAAGGAGCCGTTTGCCTCCAATCCTCAGGTGCTTTCCGCCGTGCGGAAGGCCCACGAGAATTTCCAGCGTGCCATCTGCAATCTGTATCCCGGCGTGCTGGTGCTGTCTTTAAACGCGGAGGTCATCTACCACCGGCTGGTGGGCCGCATTGTGGAACTGAACGGCGTTCCCTCGGCGCCCACCCACCCCCGGGTGCTGGGTGAAAGCATGTGTGTCCCCTTCGGAAAAATTCTCCGGGGCAACGCCATCCCCAACACCGTCACCAAAACCATCCACACCGACAAGGTATTTGCACAGGATTTAAGTTCCTTCACCATCGCCCCCTTCCCCCGATACGCGCCGCTGGAAAGCCAGATCCGCACGGTCAAGGCGTTTCACCGCCCGGTGATTCTGGTGGACGACCTGCTTCACACCGGCAACCGTATCAACGCGCTGGACCCCTTGTTCCGGGCGGAAAATCTGGAGATCGACCGGGTGCTGGTGGGCCTCTTGTCGGGCCGGGGCCGGGATTTGATTCTCTCCAAAGGGCGGAACATCGACTGTGTGTATTTCGTGCCCAACATGCGCTCGTGGTTTGTGGAGTCCACCATGTACCCCTTCATCGGCGGCGACACCGTGGCCCAAAGCGGCGAAGACCAGCCCCAGCTCACTCCGTCCATCAACATGATTCTCCCCTATGTCTATCCCCGGTTTTACCGAGGCTGTGCGCAGGCGGCAGTGTTTAACTTTTCCCGCACCTGTCTTGAAAACGCGCGGGATATCCTGCTGACGCTGGAGGGCGAATACCGCCGCACCTATGCCCGGAACCTGACCCTTTCCCGGCTCAACGAAGCGGTGATTCTGCCTCTTGCTCCGGACAAGGGACGGTGCCTGCACTACGACATGAACCTCTCCGCCTCCCAGTGCCTTGAAACCGTTCTGCGGCTGCTGCTGCGGATGGAGGAGATGGAGAGGGGGCCCCGGCAATGACAATGAAACAGACGGCGGCATCTCTTTGGATTACGGCGATGGCCGCTATCGGAATCTGG
>NZ_DALZCH010000042.1:0-26213 GCF_031978065.1 Oscillibacter sp. | reverse complement strand
GCAAACCCCCTCGGATCAGGTGGATACAAGGCCCGCTTCCATACCTTGGAAGAAGTGGAAACATTTATAGATTGCAAATGGTAACAAAACAGTTACAATAGGATGCAAGGAGGTAACAAAATGAAAAACTTGAAAAAAACACTCAGCGTTGCCCTTACATCCGCGATCCTTGCAGTGGGCCTGGCGGTCAGCGCTTCTGCGCAGACCTTGCCGGGTGCGTCCTGCCCAAGCGGCTCCGGCCGGTCCGCCGCTTTCCAGAACGCAAACAATGTTTTTAGTACCTATGTCAATAATTCTTCCAACTCGAATTGTAGCTCCAACCTGAAGTCACTATTGGGGAATCTGACCTCCAATGGCTCCGGGCAGACGCTTCCTTCCAGCGTAAGCGATCTTTTGAAGCAGTGCGGGATTGACTCCAACGTGCTGAACTCCGGCTCCAATTGCAATCAGTCCAAAAACAGCAATTCTAACTCCAACTGCAATTCCAACACCAACTGCAACTCCAATTCCAATTGCAAGTCCAACACCAACTGCACGCAGGCAGGCAACTGCATCACCGACTGTGACACGACCGGCAATTGCACCACCACCTGCGATAAGTCCGGCAATTGCACCCAGCCCACCGGAAATAATCAGACTCCCTCCACCGGCAACGGACAGTCCGGTCAGAACGGCTCTTCCAATCAGGGTGGTTCCGGCTCTACCGACAACTCCACGGCCGACAATCAGACCTTTGAGCAGCAGGTGGCCGACCTGGTCAACCAGCAGCGCGCGGCCAATGGCCTTAAAGCCCTGACACTGAGCACCGAGCTGTCTGCAGCAGCCCGGGCCAAGTCTCAGGACATGCACGACAAAAATTACTTTGCCCACGAAAGCCCCACCTACGGCTCTCCCTTTGACATGCTGAAGACCTTTGGTATCAGCTACCGCACCGCCGGTGAAAACATTGCCATGGGCTATTCCACGCCCGAAGCGGTGATGAACGCCTGGATGAACTCCTCCGGGCACAGAGCCAACATTTTGAACGCCTCCTACACCCAGATCGGCGTGGGCTATGTGGCGGATGGCAACTACTGGACGCAGGAATTTATCGGGTAATTTTGCCCATACCTGCATAAAGAAATAGAAAAAGCGCAAAAACGCGCCGTGGTAGGCCTGCCACGGCGCGTTTTTTGTATAGAAAGACCCCGGCGCGTACCAGAATCGGTACGCGCCGGGGGGTTAAGAAAGTAACTCAGCTCCGCGGATGACTGGAAAAGCCCTGATCACCGCCTACGTTATAAAGTCCGTAGAAGGGAAGCGTTTCCTCGATGGTGTCGCCATAGCCGCGGGCCCAGTTAAGGTAGCCCTCCGGAAGGTCCTTTACCGGAGCGCCCGGCAGGTAGAACAGCAGCTCCTTGGCGTCATCCAGTCCGTAGGGCTCGCTGTAAAGATACTTGATTCCGTCCCGGATTTCCTCCGTGCCGGGTTCCTTGGACAGGGTGAGGTCCTGAATCTCAACGGAATAGGTGTACTCGTCCACTTTTTCCGGCGCTGTAAAGGTTCCCGTAAACTCGGAGCTGTAGCAGGTGCCGTTGGGATAATCGGTGTCTGCACTGCCCATGTCGGAGTCGGTGTAAAGCCCCTCAAAGGAGCCGTCGTCCGCGACATACAACACCGTGCGCCATGCGCCTGCACCGCTTCCGAACCAAAATTCCAGCTCTGAAATATCAGAGAAGGAAAATTCCGCTGTCTGTGCGCCCGGCTTCGTTTCCGAAGAGGAGGAAGCGGCTGCTTCCGCTCCCGATGAAGCGGAGCCGACGCTGCTGCCGCCCGGCGAAGATGGTTCGCCCGAGCCGCCGCAGCCCGTCAAAAGGCTGAGGGTCAGCAGCGCCGCTGTGAAAAGCAATTGGTTTTTCCCGTGTCTCATAGTAGTTTCCGCCTTTACTGAATTGTTTTATAAGCTGCTCGTTTCTTTTGCGTCCGTCTCACAAGCCATAAAGTAGTAATTGTTTTGATTAAACTGAAAGGTTCCAAGCTGGGTCAGAGAAACCTTTTTGGTGTGGGCGGCATAGGAACGGTGGTTGATCTGATTGATAAAGGTCACCATCACAGGGTATCGGTCCTTCATACCGGCCAGCGACGCGTGGAAAAGCTGTGCGAACAGCCCTGTGCCGCGCACGGCTTTGTCAAGGCACGCCGGGCCGTACTGATAGGAGTTTTCCACCGACAATGTACGCCCATTCAACGAATACAGGGGAAGCTGTCCGATCATGTGGGTGAACAGGGGCCACTGGGCCCAAAAGTCCCAAGAGGCGGCGGTGGCGTATGCCATCACCTTTCCAGCATCATCCTTCGCCACGGTCACGCCTCGCTGCTCCGTGATCAGTGCCTTAAGCTGCTCCGGTGTAAAATTTGTGGTGACAAAGCCGTCCGGCCGGTCCTCTGGACGGATAAAGTCCGTATGATACGCACGGTGTAGGGCTACGATTCCGTCATAGTCCTCCATGGTTGCCTGTGAAATGTGCATAAAGCCCCCCTCCAAACCTTTTTAACAATCGGGATACCGAGGATAGTATAGCACACATTGTCCTTTGGTGAAACATAATTATTGACTGCCGCCGGTGGCTTTTTCCGCTGCGGCGGAGTGGCTTTCCCGCAGGATTGCAACTCTGTTTCTTTTATTTATTTTTGTAGATATTTTGTTACTGTTGCGTCTCAATGCATCCAAAATTATCCAGTCATTTTAGGGAGTTTTTGGGCGAAAGTGGGGACACTACTTGCCTTAACACCGCATAAACTTGACAAGGGTGGGAAAGTGGAGTATACTAAGCCCAGTTTTTCATTTGGTAACAAAAAGTTACAAAGTGTTTTTCGCGAAGCAGGAAGACGTATAAACGTTTTCCAAATCGGGGAAAATTCGGAATGGAAACGATTCTCAGGAGGTATTGTTTTGGATTTGCAACTGCTTTCCCGCGCGAAAAGCGCGGCTGGACGGCTGATCTCGCTTGTCACTGTGACGGCGGTGGTTCTGACCGTCTGTTGGTTCACCGCGGAGCGAGCTTCCGCGCTGTATATCCTCACCGACGGGGAGGACGCCACCATTGTTTTGGAGGCGGGCGCCGACGTGGCGGACTTTTCCTCTCAGATGGTGTATATCGGCACAAACGCCGCCGGCTTTGAGCTGACGCTGGCCGCCGGCTGGCCCGTAACGGTGCTTTACGACGGCGCGTCCGTCTCCACCACCTCCCGGAAGGAAACCGTTTCGCAGCTCCTTGACCGGGTTCACACCGTTCCGGGGCCGCTGGAGATGGTGGCCGTGGATTTGAAGGACGCGGGACTGACGCTGACGGTGTCCTCTGAACTGACCCACTACGAGCGGGTGGCGGAGGACGTCTCGTACCAGACGGTGGAGGTGAACGATTCCACGCTGGCGGCCGGAACCCGGAAGGTGGTCCAGTCCGGCGCGGATGGCATCCGCACCGCGGTGTATGAGGTGACGTATTCCGGCGGCGAGCGGGTTTCCCGCCAATTGGTGTCGGAGGAGTCCACCGCCGTGGACGAGGTGGTTCATGTGGGCGTGGCTCCCGCTGCAGGGGGACCCGGCAACGCCGACCCGGTGGTGAATGTGGAGAAAAACGCCGACGGAAGCGGAACCTTGACCTTTGCCTCCGGCGCCGTCTCCAGCTTTTCCGCGGTCAAGTCCATGACCGCAACGGCCTATACCAGCGGCTACGGCGGAGCGGACACCTGCACCGCCACCGGCACCTTTGTGCGGGTGGGCGTGGTGGCCGTTGACAGGAAGGTAATCCCCTTGGGAACGCGGCTGTATATTGTCACCGCCGACGGCAAGGTGAACTACGGCATGGCCGTGGCTGAGGATACGGGTGTCCGTGGAAACACCGTGGACCTGTATTTCGACACCTATCGGCAGTGTATTGAGTTTGGCCGCCGCGCCGCCACGGTGTACGTGCTGGACTAACGGCTCTTCAGGAGAATGAAAGCGCCCGTCTTGCCGGATTTTCGGTGAGGCGGGCGCTTTGCGTCCGGGAACGGGCATTTTTATCGACCAAAAGCGACAGAAGTTACCATTTTTTTTGGGCAAAGACTTTTAAAAAACAAAAAGGCATGTTATAATGGCTCAGAAACAGACGTGAAATGGAGATTTATTTGCTTTTTTATCCCTTTCCCGGGCAGATGGGAACAGGCTGCGCCGCATCGGCGCACTGTCCGGTCAGGTGAAAAAACGCCGCTGTTGAGGGCCTTTTGTGCTTGTAAGCGCGGTGACTTTTAAGCGGATTTGTGAAAATGTGTGTAAATTCCCAGAGCGGCGGGCCTTTTAGCGGGGCGTGCGGCACGGGAAGGAGGGCCGGATGAAGCAATTGGCACAGGGAGCCTTTGCCGACAGCGATTTGGCGGAGGAGCAGTCCCACGGCAAAACGTTGAATTTTCCCGGGGAAATGAGAGTAACGGAGCGAGTGGACAGCGGCGCCGATTTGGCGACGGAGGAGGAACCTTTTCCGGCAGAGGAAGCGGAAAACGAATGGGCGGAGAAGATCGCACCGCAGGGTCAGGCGCATGTCTTTACAGAAGATGGTGTTTCCGAAACGGAGGAGTTATCCGAAGCGGAAAGCGCTCCCGCAATGGAAGAGCCTGTCGGCGATGTACCCGAAGAGGGTGAAATGACTTACGGAGAGCCAGAGACTGAACCCGTTGAAGAGCGCAAAGAAGAAGAGCCGCTTCTCCCAGCGGAGCAATTGAACGTGGAAAGCGCGTTGACGGAGAGCGCGCCATATTTCGGCAGCGTCAAGTTTTTTAAAAATATGATTCTGGCGGCGGTGATCGTTGCCATAGTGATTCCTTCCGCGCTGGCTGTTTTCTTCTGGAGGAACGGACAGACGGCGCTGGCGGAGGAGGAAGGACGACGGGCGGCCCTCAGCGCTTCTTTGACGGAGCTTCAGACCCAATACGATCAGATGGCGGAAGAGAAGCTTGCGCAGGAGCGTATCTGGGCAGGTTCGGTGGCGGACCGGGTGGTAAAGTCGGACCCGCTGTATTATCAGGAGCTGTATCCCGATTTTTACGTGACCAAGCCCCTCGGCCCGGCGGTACAGGACGACGGGACCATGTACCTCACTTTCGACGACGGTCCCTCCTCCAACACGCCGTTGCTGCTGACGGTTTTGCGGAACAAAGATGTCAAAGCCACATTTTTTGTGGTGGGCGGCAGCTCGGAGAAACAGCGCCAGTGGATGCGAGACATTGTAAGCGAGGGCCACACGCTGGGGATGCATAGCTATACCCACCAGTATCATGAGATTTACGCGTCGGTAGAGGCGTTTCTCGATGACTTTTATAAACAGTTTACCGCCATTAAGGAGGCCACCGGTCAAACGCCTACTATTTTCCGGTTTCCCGGCGGCAGCGTGAACGCCTATAATTACCCTGTGTACCGGGAAATCGTGGCGGAAATGCTGCGCAGAGGCTTTGTATTCTACGACTGGAATCTTTCCAGCGGAGACGCGTCCTCCAATTACATATCTCCCAAGAAAATTACCTCCAATATTCTGGACAATGCTCCGGCGTTTTCCCGGGGAATTGTGCTGATGCACGACGCACCCAGCAAGGACAGTACAGTGGAATCCCTTGCCGGAGTAATTGACGGTTTGCGGGATCAGGGCTTTACTCTTGCCCCTCTCACGCGGGAGGTGCGCCCAATGCTGTTCAATTACACCGACTATCAGCCCGACTGACAAACGTGCGCGCAGGAAAGGTGACAAACGCTGAATGGTACAGCGAAAAAAGCCTTTGGCCGGGACAGCGCCAGAGCAGAGAAAGGAATTTGAGTGCAGATGAAAAAGGATAATTTCAGCAAGGCCATGAACGAGATGTTCGGAGTTGGCGGAGACGGCAGAGCCGAGACTCCCGCTGCGGAGCCGGTGATGGCGGCCCCGTCGGAGCCCTATGTGTCCGACGAGATGTTTGCCTCGGCGGAGCCCGAGAGCGGCTTTGCCGCTCCTCCCGCGCCGGAGCCGATTGTGTCCGAGATCTCCGCGCCGGACCCCTTTGCCACCGCTGTGCCCTATACCACGGAGCCGTCCTACACTAGAGCGATGCCCTCCGCGCCTGTGCAGAAGACCATTCTGGCGGCGGGTACTACCTTTGTGGGCAACATGACCGCGCAGGGCGATGTGGATATGGACTGCGAATTTCAGGGCGACATCCGTGCCAACGGAACCGTGACAATCCGCACCAAGCTGGCCGGAGATTTGAGTGCGCGGGTGGCGGAGCTGGTTTCCTGCGAGGTACAGGGCGATGTGCACGCCGACGAAAGCGTTCGGATTGACAGCGATTCCAAGGTGATCGGCAACATTACCGGCAAGGATTTGAACTGCTCCGGAAGCATTCAGGGCAACGTGCAGGTCAGCGGCCATGTGCAGGTCAGCGGCAGCGCCTATATCGAGGGCGATCTGGAGGCTGCCAGCATTTCCATTGAAAACGGCGCGGGCATCAGCGGGCAGATGCAGGTTTTGCCCCGCAGGGTCCAGTAACGGTGCTTTTAAATTTCCGAGGCTGAATAATTATAAGGCCGCGGTGTAACGACGTGGGCAAGGGGACCGCCTTTGGCGGTTCCCTTGCGCTCTTGCGGTATGTGAGAAAGTTTTGGGTACAAACGCCGCGCCCAAAGTCCTTTGCGTATAGTTTACCGCTCTGGCGGCAAACTTTTGCAAGGCTTTTTATGCGTGGCTGCGGGCTGTGTCCCGCGGAAAGGCGGAATATTTTTGAATCTTTGTAATTTGAACGATTTGCGGGATCTGCTGGGGCGGCACGGCTTCCGTTTCTCAAAATCAATGGGCCAGAATTTCCTGATTGACCCCACTGTTCCACGGGATATCGCCGATTCCTCCGGTGCGTCGCCGGAGTGGGGGGTTTTGGTGATTGGCCCCGGCGTGGGGCCGCTGACGGTGGAGCTGGCCCAAAGAGCGGGAAAAGTGGTGACCGTGGAGCTGGACCGGTCGCTTTTTCCGGTGCTGGAGGAGACGCTGGCGCCTTACCCCAATGTGGAGGTCGTCTCCGGCGACGTGATGAAGCTGGAGCTGGGCGCTTTGCTTCGGGAGAAGTTCGGCGGACTGCCGGTGATGGCCTGCGCCAATCTGCCCTATAACATCACCACGCCGGCTCTGACAAAATTCGTGGAGACAAAGGAAATTCGCCAGTTTACCGTGATGATTCAGCGGGAGGTGGCCAAAAGAATCTGCGCGCCTCCGGGGGACAGGGAGGGAAGCGCTTTCTCCCTGTTTTTGCAGTATTATATGGAACCGGAATATCTCTTTTCCGTGGAGCCGGAGAAATTCTATCCCGCGCCTAAGGTAACGTCCGCCGTGGTGCGCTGCGTCCGAAGGGAAAAGCCCCCGGTGGAGACGGAGGACGAGGCGCTGCTGCTGCGCCTGATGCGGGGCGCTTTTGCCCTGCGGCGAAAAACGCTGGCCAACAGTCTGGCCTCTGCGCTGGGACGGCCCAAGGAGGAGTTTTTGGAAGCCATCCGTGGGGCGGGCCTTTCCGAAACTGTGCGGGGAGAGCAACTCACGTTTCGGGATTTTGCCGCGCTGTGCGCGCGGTTGACGAGCTGACGGGTGGACACCCTACCGGCGGCGCGCGTCTCTTAGTTGTATTTGGGCAATCCGGGAGTCCGCGTCTCGACACTACGGCTTGCAGACTACGCGGCCTGCGCCGATGAGCGCCCCACAGATTGCCACTTGGGACCTAGCCTTCATACCATAAAAAAACAACGTCCCCGGCGGAAGACAAACTCTTCCGCCGGGGACGTTTTCTTAAGAATTTCGGCAGGGGGAGCAGGACGGGGCAAGCAAAGCCGTTGTCAGTCCCGCTGAGGGAATTTTTTGCACAAAGCGTCCAACTCTTCGATCAGGGCGCTCAGCTCCGCTTCGGTCATCACGCAGTCCACGTCGGCGCAGTCAATATCCTCCATTGTGTTTTGCAGGAGAAAGGAGACGTTTATAATATAGCGCTCCTCCTCGTCCCTGTACGCGGAGAAAAGGAAGACCGGCTCGATAAATTCGCTGTCCCAGCGGTCGCGGATGCCGGAACGCAGAATTTTCAGTCCGGCGGTCAGTTCTTGAAGCTCACCGGTAGATAAACAACTGCAGGATTCCCGGATGACACGGCCGTCGTCATGGGTGTAGGTTGCCCGCAGGACCAGCCAGTTGCGGTCCTCCGCAGACGCGCCTGCGGAGGAGGAAAATTCGTAGCTGACAATTTCCAGCTTCAGGTTGACAGCTTCGTTTTGAAAAAGCATGATTCTCTCCGTTCTGTTCTTATACGGCGCTGTGGTGCAAGGCGTAAAATTGGTCGTAATCCTTCAGCATGGACTGAAGCAGCGCGGGCGTGTCCAACTCATAGGGGCAGCGGCTCTTGCACGCGTTGCAGTGGATGCAGTCTTCAATTTTGTGCATTTTATCGTGCCACTCGTCGCTCATGTAAGGCTGATAGGGTGCGCGGCGCAGCAGCATGGCCATCCGGGCGGCCTGAGGAATGTCGATTCCGGCGGCGCAGGGGAGGCAATAACCGCAGCTCCGGCAAAAGTTGTGGGCAAGCTCTTCGCGGTCTTTGTCAATGACCGCCTGAAGCTCCGGAGTCATTTTCTGGCGCTTTTCCGTCAGCTCCAGCCATTGGTCCAGCTCCCACTTGTGCTGAATCCCCCAGATGGGGACCACGTTGTCATAGCCCTGCATAAACGCGTAGCAGGCCGCGGCATTGTTCAGCATCCCGCCGGACAGGCCCTTCATGGCGATAAAGCCCATATCCGCCGCTTTGCAGCGGACTGTAAGGCCAATGTCCTTGTCGGAGGATAAATAGCAGAAGGGGAACTGCATCGTCTCAAAATTCCCGGAATCCACGGCGGCAAGGGCCACGTTTAGACGGTGGTTCGTAATCCCGATGTGACGGACATAGCCTTTTTGCTTCGCTTCCAACGCGGCGGCAAAGGGGCCGTCGGGGTCGTTAATATCCGGAAGCTGGGCCGGGTTGTGGAACTGAAACAGGTCGATATAGTCGGTTTTCAAACGACGGAGGCTCTCCTCAATGTGGGCCTGCACAGTTTTTTTGTCCTTGCCGCCGCTTTTGGTGGAGATAACAATTTCGTGCCGCACGTCGCCCAGCGCCTCGCCCAGCTTTTCTTCGCTGTCAGTATAAGCGTTGGCGGTGTCAAAATAGTTGATTCCCGCGTCAAAGGCGCGGCGCAGCAGCGCCGCTGCGTCGCTGTGGCTGATACGCTGAACGGGCAGCGCGCCGAAGGCGGTTTTTGTGACAAGCAACTCCGTCCTGCCTAGGCGGACCTTTTCGATTTCCATGGATATTTCCTCCCCGTTTGTGCGATTTAAGAAAGTTCACCGATGTTAAATTTATTGTAAACCATTGGAAGACAGTTTGCAAGTGGCCGAAAAATTTTGGTCCGTTTTCTGCCGCTGAAAAACCGTTTTTAACGGATTGTGTCTTCTTTTTCCGCATTTTTTACAAGGCAGCGCGTCGGGCAGAATTGTCAAAATCCCCGTTTGACGAAGCAGGCAGGTTGTGCTATGATGCAGGCATGAACGAACATTTGAAATTAAAATTGACGGTCAGGTTATATTCCGACGACGACGAACGGGGCTTTGGGCCGGGAATTGCCACGCTGCTCCACCGGGTGAAGGAGTATCAGTCCCTGCGCGCCGCCGCCGCGTCCATGGCCATGGCCTATTCCAAGGCCTGGCGCATCGTGCGTACGGCGGAGTCTGTCTTTGGCTGCAAAATGCTCAGCAGTGTCACCGGCGGAAAAAACGGCGGCGGCGCGGTCCTGACCGAGGAAGCCACGGCGCTGCTGGCGGCCTACGATCAGTATTGTGCCGAGGTGCAGGGCTTTGCGGCGGAGCGGTTCAAGCGCTATTTTGCGTTTGGACCGGAGGAAACATGACCCTTTTTGAAGAACTTTGGGGGCGGGAGCTTTATGCTCCCGCTTTTTTATTGCCCGTTGACAATAGCGATATTCGATGTTATTATTTTAAATAACGATATTCGATATTAAAAGGGGGGCAGGAGGATGGCCCGGGAAAAGTTTCAAACCCTGACGGAGCAGATGTTTTACATTCTTCTTTCTCTGCGGGAGGAGCTGTGCGGCGCGGACGTGATGGCCCGGGTGGCGGAGCTGACAGGCAATCGGGTGATGATCGGCCCGGGAACGCTGTATAACCTGCTGGAAAGCTTTCTAAATGCGGAAATGATTGAGGAGACGGCCGTAGAGGGCCGCCGGAGAAGCTACCGTCTTACGGCAGCGGGGGAGCGGGCGCTGCTGGCGGAGGCCAATCGGATGGAAACGCTGCTGGCGGATTACCGGCGACATGGCACAGGAGGGGGAAGGGTATGAGAGAGACAAAGCGGACAATGATGTGGTATGAGTTCTATCAGGACGCAAATATCGAGGAGCATCTGGAAAATATGGCGGCAAAGGGCTGGCGACTGGAGAAAATCGGGTATCTCTTGCGTTACCGTCGGGCGGAGCCTGCGCGGGTGCGCTATGCCGTGACCTATTTTTCCGAATCCTCGGAGTTCAATCCCTCGCCCACAGAAAACGAGGAGACGCTGCGGGAATACTGCACGGCGGCAGGGTGGGACTTTGTGGCGGCGTGGCATCAGATGCTGATTTTTTCAACCTTACGGGAGGACGCGCCCCCAATTGAGACGGAGGGGGCCGTGAAGCTGGAGGCCATCCACCGGGCCATGAAAAAGAATTTCCTGCCCTCTGGGTTTATGCTTTTGGCCTTGTTTGGGTTTAATCTTGCAATGCAGTTTCGGTTTGCAAAAGGAAATTTTCCGTCCTTTTTGGCAGACGGCGTGCAGTTGGGCGCGGCGCTTGTAATGCTGCTGCTGGTGAGCCACTATGGGTCAATTTTGCTATCCTATTTCCTGTGGTATTGGACGGCAAAACGATCCGTGGAGCAGGGCGGGCAGTGCCCCAAGCGGCGCAGCCGCTTTGCCCGGGCACGCCAGATGGTTCTTCTTGTGGCGGCAATCGCCGTGCTACTCTTTCTCTATATTCCGGCGGCTGTGCGGGTGGGGCGGGGCACGCTGGAGTATATCCTGTTTATGTTGTGCGGATACGGATTTTTGGTTGCGGCAATTCAGCTTATGCGCGGATGGTTGAAGCGCAGAGGGGTCAGCGCGTGGACCAATCGAATTGTGTCCATCGGTTTGGCGTTTGTGCTGGGGGCGGGAATTACCGGGGGCGGCGTGTTTTCCGCCCTGCGAGTACATAAAAGCGTGCAGTCCGGCGGGGCGGAAACGGAGGTATACGTCACGCGAAACGGCACCGAACAGGAGCTGCGGCGGGATTCGCTCCCTCTGAAAATTGAGGATTTACAGCCGATAGAGGCGCTTCCCTGGTCCTATGAGCTGACGGAGCACTGGAGCCCGCTGGCCACGCTCCGGGAGGGAAAGCAAAGGGAATATGAGGACTGGAAGTCTCTGGAGTATGAGATTTTAGACGTAAAAATGGGCCTTTTGTACCGGGTGTGCCTGAACGACTACGTAAGGACGGAGGAATTATATGTAACCCGGCGGGAATACCGCGCCGCAGACCCGGAGCCGTGGGGCGCGGAGGCGGCGTATCGGCAGGTGCTGGACGGCGAGGAACGGGACGTGTGGGTTCTATGCCGGGGACGGCGCATCGCGCGCATTGCTTTTGATTGGACGCCGACCCCGGCCCAGATGGCTCTGGCAGGGGAAAAACTACTGGCAGGTGCGTGAGTGCCAAGACCGGGACGGCGGACTGCAAATCCCGCGCTGAAAAATACGGGATGGGTAAGCGGTGAAAGCCGGGACGAGAGTGGAAATTTTACGAGACTTATTTGCGATTGAAGGGAAGAACCGGAAAACAGAACAGAAAAACCACGCCCCGAAGCTTACAGCTTCGGGGCGTGGTTTTATGAAACAGACCGTTCAAAAATGTAGGAATCGTGGTGGTTCATAGGGTTCCATACTGCCGTAAACCCGGACAAAAATGCACTTTGCATTGGTCTGATTTTTAAAAGTCGATGTTTGCCATCACCTGCGCTGGGTCCACCTTTTCGTGAATCAACCCCATGCTGTACATCCAGTCAATATTGGACTGCCATGTTTCGGTGGTCTGGCTGAGGAAAGGGGTGGTCTCTGTCTCCATCAGGGGCAGCAAAGTCTGGCAGGACTCGGTTTCCACGGAAGGGGACAGGGGGAAATTTTCCGCATTCTGGTTGTCCAGCAGGATTTTCAGACAGCCGTCCGGGTCTGCCTGAAAATCGGCAAAGCCCTTGGCAGAGGCCCGCAGAAATCCTGCCAACACCTCCGGTTCAGCGTCGATCATCTTGTCATTTGCCAGAAACACTGCTTCATAATAATTGGGAATGCCGAAGTCGTTGACCATAAAGTAATTTACGTCAAAGCCCTCCTCCTCCATCTGGGGGACCTCGTGGTTTACAAGGCAGCCGATGGTGGCGTCCACGTTGCCGGTGGTCATGGAGCTCATCAAATCAAAGCCCACGTTTACCAGATTTACGCGGTCAAAGTCCGCGCCGATGGCGTCCATCATGGCTTTGACCAAGGACTCGCTGAGAGCCGTTCCCGCATAGCCCACGGTTTTGCCCTCTAAATCCTTGGGATTATGGATGTTTTTATCCGCCAGAGACAAAATGATGTTTAGGGGAGACTGAACCACCGCGCCGATGGACTTGATCCCCACTCCCTGATCCGCCACCGCCTGAATCACGTCCTGCTGATAGTACAGGCCGATTTCAGCTTTCCCTGCGGCGACCAGAGACAGCGCGTCGTTTTCGTTGGAGGGGAACCGGATGTTTACATCCAGCCCCTCGTCTTTATAGTAGCCTCGCTGGATGGCGGTGTAAATAAAGGTGTGCAGGGCGTTGGGATACCAGTCCAGCACCACGTCGATTTCCCGGAGGCTACCGTCCTCTTCGCTGGCCGACTGTCCGGCGGGTGCCTGACTTCCGCAGCCGGAAAGCACTGTCAGCATCAGCATTGCAGCCAGAAGCAGAGCGGTAATTCTTTTCATAATAATTCCTCGTTTCTTATTGTCCACGCCACGTAATGACGCGCTTTTCAATCATGCTGACCATTGCCACCATAAGCATTGCCGCAATAGAGAGCAGTAAAATGGGCGCAAAAACTCCGGCCCCGTCCAACTGCGTCATCATTCGGCGGCTGAAATAACCAAGGCCGCTTTGGGCGCCCAGCCATTCTCCAATGGCCGCGCCGATGACCGACAGGGGAATCGCCATTTTGATGGCGGAGAAAAAGTAGGGAAGGGCGGCGGGAAGCTTCAGCTTCCAGAAAATCTGGCGTTTGCTGGCCCCGAAGGTGAACAGCAGCTCCGTCATCTCCGTTTTTACAGACCGGAACCCGTCAAATACAGTGATGGCGATGGGGAAGAAGGTGATCAGCACCGCCACCAGCACCTTGCTCCACAGTCCATACCCAAACCACAGCACAAACAGGGGGGCTAGGGCCGTGGTGGGGATGGTCTGGGACGCGACGATCAGCGGGTACAGCGCCTTTTCCGCGGCGGGAGACGCATCCATCAGCATGGCAAGCCCCAATCCCAGAACAATGGAAATGCCAAGGCCTACACCAACCACCGCCATGGTGGCGGGCAGATGAGCGGAAAACAGCGGCCCTCGCAGCTCCCACAGCCGCACAAGTACCAGCCACGGGCTGGGCAGGATATAGGCCGCATCCATACCCATCGCGGCGGCCTGCCAGAGCATGACCAGCGCCAGCGTCAGCCCGGCGGCGGGGAGATTTCCCCGGTTTGCTTTTCTCATCCCGCGTTCCTCCTGAGCATGGAAATCAACTCCTCCTTCAGCGCCAAAAGCTCTGGTTGACGCAGGGTTTCCAACGACCGGGGATACCCGGCGGGGACTGGGAAGGAGCGCAGATTGGTAATGGGCGTTCCCTCCGCCGCCAAAATTCGGCCGGAGAGAAACAACGCTTCTTCCACATCGTGAGTGATGAACAGCACTGTTTTGCGTTCCTGCTCCCACTGCTCCAGCAGCCATTCCCGCATGGAAAGGCGAGTCAGATAGTCCAGCGCGGAAAACGGCTCATCCAGCAAAAGAAGCTGGGAGCCGGTGAGCACCGTCCGGGCGAAGGCCGCCCGCTGGCGCATTCCGCCGGAAAGCTCTCCGGGCATTTTTTTGCCCCAGTCTCCAAGGCCCACGGCTTCCAGCGCCCGCTCCACGCGGGCATCCATTTCCGCATTGGAGAGCCCGCCCTGTATTTCCAGCGGCAGACGCAGATTTTCGGCCACGGTGCGCCAGGGAAACAGCAAATCCTGCTGGGGCATATAGCCGCAGTAACGCTTTCGCCCGGCGATGCTTGCTCCGTCCACCAGTATATCGCCGCTTTCGGGCGACAGAAGTCCGTTCACCAGACGGAAAATGGTGCTTTTTCCGCAGCCGGAGGGGCCGACCACGGATACAAACTCCTCCCGGTCTACGTGAAAGGAAAGCTGGTCGATGGTGGGGAAGCTATCCGACTGATATTGAAAGGTCACATTTTCAAAGGTCAGCATGTCTTACGTCCTCAACTCCCACGCCATATCCCAGAACGCGCCCTCGTACCGGGAGCAGGCGATGAAAATTTCCTCCAGCCGCCGGAGCCGGGCCTCGGAGTAGTCCGCCGCCAGATGCTCGGTCAGCTCCATCAGTCTTTCATTTGCGGCGGCATAGTCGTCGCTTGCATAGCCACGGACCCATTCGCCGTAAAAGGGATGTTCCACCCAGGCGGGATTTTGTTTTGTCATCTCTTTGGCGATGACCTCATAGCTGAGGGCGCAGGAGAGGATCGCCGCGGCGATTTCCCCCGGCCCTTCCTCGTAAGCAATCCGGAGCATGTAGGAAACATAGGAGAGATTATCCTGCGCCATCGGTGTGCGTTCCGCTTCGTCAAGGGAAATGCCCAGCCGCTCCATATAGCTTCGGTGAATATCCATTTCCCCATCCAGAATCTGCGTCACATAGCCCGCGAACAGGGCCATGGATCCGCGGTTCCGGGCTTTCGCCACACCGAGGGCGAACACACGGGCATAGTCCAGCAGGTACAGATAATCCTGCACCATGTAATGCTTAAATTTTTCCCGGTCCAGAGTGCCGTCGGCAATTCCCCGGACAAAGGGGTGGGCATGATAGTCCGCCCATATGTCTTTCGCCGCGTCCAAAAGACGCTGCGTTGTGTTCTGCTTCATTTCTCCGCCTCTTTTGCAAATTCGCCTGCAAGGTCAAAGGCGTGGTTCATAGGGCCGGAGCCTGCGCCCAGATTCAGCATCGCCCCCAGTGCTTCGGAGATGTAGGCCTTGGCCCGCTCCACCGCTTCGTCCAGCCCGTAGCCCTTCGCAAGATTTGCGGCGATGGCGCTGGAGAGGGTGCAGCCGGTGCCGTGGGTATTGGGGTTGTCGATGCGTTTGCCGTTGAACCAGCGGGCTTCTCCGCTTCGGTACAAAAGGTCGTTTGCGTCGTTGAGCTGGTGGCCGCCCTTGCACAGAACGGCGCAGCCGTAGGTGTCCGAAATGGCTTTCGCGGCCCGCTCCATGTCGGCGGCGGTTTTTACCATCATCCCCGAAAGAACCTCTGTTTCCGGAATGTTGGGGGTGAGGACTGTGGCAAGCGGCAGCAACAGCCGCTTTAGCGCGTCCACCGCGTCGGCGCTGATGAGCCGCGCGCCGCTGGTGGACACCATCACGGGATCCACCACAATGTTTACTGCTTTGTACTGCCGCAGCTTCTCCGCGATCACCTGAATCAGCCCTGACGAAGAAACCATGCCGATTTTCACGGCGTCGGGCGGGATGTCGGTAAATACGCAGTCAAGCTGCTGGGCAAGAAATTCGGGGGGGACCTCGAAAATCCCCTGTACGCCGGTTGTGTTCTGGGCAGTCAGGGCCGTGACGGCGCTCATGGCGTATACGCCGTTGACGGTCATGGTTTTGATGTCTGCCTGAATCCCGGCGCCTCCGCTGGAATCACTTCCGGCGATTGATAATGCTGTTTTCATGAATGAAAACTCCTTTCCACTGTCAGCACTATTTTTATTGAGCGGCAAAAAGTGGTGCCCCCGGTCTGTCGCTATTTCAAGGCGCTTTGCCTGTGAAATCAGATAATGCAGGGGCCGGCATGCGCCGGCCCCGCAAAAAACGGGTGAAACTATTTCTGATTTTGGACCATTTCTCCCGCAAGCGTCCGCAGCGCGGCGGTGGCCGCGCCGGGGTCCTCTGCCCCGAAAATCGCCGATACCACAGCTACGCCGTCCACACCGCTGCCGGAGAGACGCAGAATGTTCTCCCCGGAAATGCCGCCGATGGCGACGGTGGGAACGTCCACAGCGGCGCAGATGGAGCGGAGGGTTTCAAAAGGCATCACGTCCACGTCGGACTTGGTGGACGTGGAAAACACGGCCCCAAGGCCCAGATAATCCGCGCCGTTTTTTACTGCCTCCAGCGCCTCGGCCACGGTGTGGGCTGAAACGCCCACGATCATACCGTCGCCCACCCGTGCCCGAACGTCGGCGGCAAGCATATCCTCCTGCCCCACGTGAATGCCGTCCGCGCCGGATTTGATGGCGATTTCCACGTTGTCGTTGACGATAAAGGGCACGCCGTACTCCTTGCAGAGCTTTGACAGCGCTGTGGCCTCGGCGAGAAACGCGTCCCCGTCCAGCTCCTTTTCCCGGAGTTGAACGCAGGTGGCTCCGTTTTTCAATGCCAGTTCCACTTGCTGATATAGGCTCAGCGTTCCCACCCATGCCCGGTCTGTCACCGCGTAGAGCAGCATCGCCTTTTTATCGCACTTCATACCGTGCTCCTTCCTCCAACGCCTTTGGCGTGAGATTGTAAACCGCGTCGATGATGTAGTTCCGATAGCTGGAGTTTCCGTCCAGTTCCGTCATGCGCTGCCGGGCCGTTTCGCCGCAAAGACCCATGGCGCAGACCGCCGCCGCTGCCGCATCTAGTGTACGCCCCGGATTGGCGACGACGTAGGCCGCCGTCATGGCGGAGAGCTGACAGCCGGTTCCCGTAATGCGGCTCATGTCCGGGTGGCCGTTTCGGATGCAGTAGGCCGTGTGTTCGTCCGCCACGAGATCAATGGCCCCGGTAATAGCCACCACCGCGCCGGTCTTTTGGGAAAACGCCTTGGCAAAGGCCGCCGCCTGCGGAAGATTCTCCTCCGTCACCCGGTCAGCAACGTCCGCGTCCACGCCCTTAGTGGTTCCGCTTCCCTGTGTCAGCGCCTTGATTTCTGAGATGTTGCCCCGGATGACGGCAAACCGGACCTCACGAAGCAGCTTTAGTGCGGTTTCGGTGCGAAGAGCGGACGCACCCGCGCCCACGGGGTCAAAAATCACGGGGTGGCCCAGCACGTTTGCCTTTTTCCCTGCGGCCAGCATGGCGGGGATGGTACGCTGATTCAAAGTGCCGATGTTGATGTTTAATCCACCGCAGATAGAGGTGATCTCCTCTGCCTCCTCCAAATCGTCTGCCATGATGGGCGACGCGCCGCAGGCCAGAAGAATATTGGCGCAGTCGTTCACGGTGACATAGTTGGTGATGTTGTGAATCAGGGGAGTGTGGAGGCGAACATTTTCAAGCAGTTCACGCATCTGCTTCACTTCCTTTCTGATGGTAAACGGATTGATTCAGACGGGACTGCATACCCGAAAGAGCCCCGGTTTTTTCCAGAGAGCAGATTAAAAGCCCCGACAGGATGGAGCCGCCTGCGGTTGAGATGAAAAACGGGAGGATATATGCGTAAAACGCCAGCTCTCCGGCAGATTTTCCCATGAGAAAAACGGCCACGGGATAGGCGCACAGCCCACCAAGCACGGCGGTTCCAAACACCTCGGCAGCCAAGGTGGGGAGCAGGCTGCGGCTCTTCCGGTAGACAAGTCCGCAGAGCAGCGCGCCGAACATGCTGCCGGGAAATGCCATCAGGCTGCCAAGGCCCAAGAGGTTTCGAATCAGGCTTGCGCCGAAGGCCACGGCCACGCCGTAGCCCGGGCCCAGCAACACTGCGCAGAGAATATTGACCATGTGCTGCACCGGGGCGCATTTGCTGGCGAACACGGGGAAGGAAAACAGACTGCCAACCACGGCAGCCGCGCAGAAAAGTCCGGCCACAGCCAGCTTTTGGACGTTGATTTTTTTCATTGTGATGCTCCTTTTGAATTTAACGGAGAAAACGGCAAGTACAGCGTCGCTTCCCCTTTTGACAGGAACGGGCAGACCTCTGCCCTGGAAGGTCGGTCGAGGCTTATTGGCCTCCTCTCACGCCGGAACACGGCTTCCCATCGCTGCAATACAGGGCGCAGGGAGCTCCCCCTCCGCCCGCCACGGTCTGACCGTGAATGCCGCCTGTCACCATCCTTTCAAAGGGAACAAAAAAACGGAGACATCTGATACGATGCCTCCGAAAGCGTATATAACGGCTTCCTACGGCGGCATTACCCGCATCAGGTTCATGGGTCGAAGGCAGTACCTTCCTCTCAGCCTGCTTGCGCAAGCTCCCCTGGTTTTTCTGTTCGTAACTATAAAAATTCGGAGACGCCGACACGACGCCTCCGACAAGAATCAAAAATTGACTCCCTACGGCGGCATGATCCGCATCAGGTTTCCAGGGTCGAAGTTGAACGACTTCCTCTCAGCCCGCTGCACGGACTCCCCACTTACAAACACTATACTCCCGCTGCCCGAAAAAAGCAAGCCCAAAAGAGGCGCGGCCCGAATTTTGCCAAAATATGCGCCCGCATGGGCCTTTCAGAATGTTTCGGAAAAAGCGTCGCCGCGCCAAGGGCGGCTCCGCCGGGCTTAAAACCAGCCTTTTTTCTTAAACCATAGAATCAGACACCCGCAAATGACCCCGCTGAGCGCGATAACGGCGGGATAGCCGTATTTCCACTCAAGCTCCGGCATCCCCCGAAAGTTCATTCCATACCACCCCGCAAGCAAGCTCAGCGGAAGAAACAGGGCTGTGATGACCGTGAACAGTCGCATCAGCTCGTTTTGCTGCAAGTCAAGCTGGGCCTGATACGCTTCCCGCATTTGAGTGACGTAATCCCGCAGGCTCAGCACAGTGGAAAGAAACCGCCGTGCCCTGTTCAGCAGGTTGGAAAAATGCCGCCGTGCGCTGCGGCTGAGCAGAGTTTCGTCGTCGGCCGCCAGATTTTCAAAAATGGCGGACAATTGCTCGTAATACCGCTTGCGGCGCAATAGCTCCTTGCGATATTCCGTAATGCGGCCCATATAATCCTGCCGCTTTGTGTGGAGCACTGCGCCGTCCTCGTCCTCCGTCACGGCGGCTTCAAAAGCGTCCAGTTCGTCGGTATCAGACTTCAGCAGACCCGTAAAAAACTGATACAGCACCGTTTCGTTGTCAGGGCCTTCCATCGTCTCCTTTTGCAGACGGGCGAGGGAGCGGCTGTCCTCGCAGAAGAAAAAAAGGTCCTCTTTGTCAAGATAAATCAGGATTTTTTCGGTGCCCGTCTCCGAGGAGGAAACGTCGTACCAGTCGAAGGCCAGCAGGTAAAAGTCTGCAAACCCCTCGAATGCCTCCGTTTTTCCCTGCCGGAGGTAATCCAGCACCTTTTTGTCCATCTGGTCCCGGACTTCGTCCACCCGGTCCAGAGGCAAGAGTTTTCGCATCGCCCGCGCTCCTTTTATCTGCCGCCCGCCTTGCGGGCTGCTTTTTCAATCAACGCCTGTCCCTCGCTTGAGCGGAGAACGTCCAGCACAGTGGTGCGGAGAAGTTCCTGAAATTTTTTGCTGTTTAAAAACGCGTCGAACACCGATCCGTCCTCGGCGGGAGCCGCCTTCTTCGCAGGGCGGACAGGTGCGGCTGCGGGAGCCGGGGTCGGCTCGTCCATAAACGCGCCGTCCATCCAGTCGGACATCTGGGTGCGATCGTCGCTCTCGCCCCGCAGATAAAAAGCGGAGACGCCGAAATAGGAAGCCAGCTTCTGCTGCTGGTCTTGTGTGGGGGTCTGACGCCCGGTTTCAAATTTTTCCACGGCGGTCCGGGGAAGACCCAGAGCGGCGGAGAGCGCCGGGGCGCTGACGCCACGCTCGGCCCGGAGCTGCTGAATGCGCTGTGCCATCGTAATCATGAGACTGCCTCCTGCTTGTTTACTGATTTATGCAGCAATTTTATCACGCTTGGAGCGCCGTGACAATCATTTTCCCCAAATTGGCTTGGTAAAATCCGCAGGTGAACGCCGGTAAAACCCGTGCGGCCTGTATAAAGACCGCACGGGTTCAGAGGGCTTTTTCAAGCGCCGTCGGAAAGGGATGCTTACCAGTGGATAACTTCATCCTGAAAGTGAAGCATGGCCCACGAGGCGAAGAACACGCCCAGCGCCAGCAGTACCAGAAAAAAACTCAGCAGCATCCCCAGCCAGTCGTATTTGATGCGCCCCTCCTTTCGGGAGGAGAGAAGGACCTCTGTCCCCAGCAGAATCAACACGAGAGGGGAGAACCGCAGGAAAACCCGCAGATCCAGCGCGGGGTAAAACAGAGCCGCCGTCATGGCAAGGCCCGCAGCCACCAGCGTTACGCCGAAGGTAAACGTTCCCACCCGGCGCTCCCGGGGGGAGACGGGCTTTGGCGCGGGGATGGGGCCTGACTCTGCCGCAGAGGCATTTGCAAAATTATTTTCCGTCATTATGCATGTCCTCCTCTTCGATGGAATCGCGGCGATCCTCTTTGTCGATACCGCTCTCCCATGGGGCGGCTTTGCCGACCTCCGCTCCGAAGGCCTTTTCATGGCAGAGAATGCGGGACACTTCGTCGGAAACCGCCCGGTATTCCGGGGCGCGGCCTTCGGCGCTGTCGGAAGCGGCAGCGGGGTTTGGCGCGGCTTTTTCCTCCGCCGCGTCGCAGGGCGGGGTAAAGCCGGTGAAGCCGTCGTCCTCAGGGCGTGGCTTCGGCCCGCGGATAAACCACACTCCCAGTGCGATGATCAGCAGGAAGAGGACCAGTTGGGGAAGCTGATAAGTCAACCTGTAAAAATTCACGCCAAATTGCGCCGAGAGAAAATCAGAAATGGAACGGTATACCATCTGCCACATACCGTACAGCCCCAGCAGAACCAAAGCCCAGCCCACAAGACTGTGCCGCTTCGCCAAAAGACGGGAAAACTGTTCCCCGTCCATGAGGGAGATGCCGAGAGGGTAGGCGTCCGGCTCCGCCTCGTCGTTTTGCAAAGCACGGGAGAGGTTATAGGTGTCAAAAAAGGAATACAGCCACAAAACCGGCAGCGCCAGCGCGAGCTGCCCGAAATACAGCCAGGTGGCAAGGCCGATAATCACAGCGAACAGGGACATGAGAGACAGTCCCCGCTTCATGTAGCCCTGATACATCTGCCCGCAGCCGGGGATGCAGGCGGATAAAAACAGCAGAAACGGATTTTTACGGGTCATGAAAAAGCCCTCCTTAAAATTGGGATTGGTTTATTTAATCTGCGGCTCCGCCTCCAAAATGAAACAGTTGACTAAGCCTTGCAAGACCGCTGTTAAGGACGCTGTCAAGCTGTTGCGCTTGCTGGGGAAAATCCGCTTGACGGAGGGCGGAGAGGGCGGAGTCCGACAATGCGGCGGAGCCTGTGACCAGCCCGCCGAAGACGTTGAAGCTCCACAAACTAGCGGCGATGGCAATGGCGGCAGCGGCGGTTGCAAACCGGCCGGCAAGCGCCCGGGTGTTCCGGCGGTGAATGCGCGGCCACAGCGTATTTCGGCAGGAATGTACGGGAGTTAGCAGCGCCCCGCGGGGCAGGCGCTCCACGGAGCGCAGAAGACACGCGTCGCAGAAGTCCAGATGCTCCGCGATTTCCAGCCGGTCAAGCTCGGTGAGCGGTCCGGCGGACAAAAATGCTTGCAGGGTATCGTCCGTCAGATGCCCGCCGGAATCAAATGTATTCATGGGACGACCTCCTGTTCCACTGTTCCTGAATCAGCAGCTTTCCCCGGGAAATCTGGGTGCGGACGGTTTTCACCGGCCTGCCCAGACATTGCGCGGTTTCCTCGGGCGTGCGCTCCTGTAAAAGGTGGAGAACGCACACCTGACGGTAAGGCTCCCGGAGATTTTCGATAATCTGTGTCATGGCGGACTGCTCGCTGTTGGAAATGGCCAGCTCCTCCGCAGGGGGAGACAGGCCGGGTGGGATGAAATCATCGCCGGGGAGAAGAGTGTGGCGGGCGTAGGCGTTTTGAAGGTAGTCTTTCACCTTATTCACAGAAATACTGGCCAGCCAATGCCGCTGAAAGCCCGCCGGGCAGCGATCCCGGTGGGCATAGGCGGAGAGGAAGGTTTCCTGCGTCAAGTCATCCGCTGCCGCTCCGTCCCGCACCAGACGGTGGCAAACGGTGTAGACCAGCCGTTCATAGTCCGCCACCAGCGCGGTAAATTCCTGATTTGTCATGATATGCACACCGGCGGACACCTCCCTTGCGTCTGATGATAATACGGCGCGGCGGAATAAAATGCTTCAACTTTTTAAAAATTTATCAATTATTTTACAGGAACCGTCCCCGTATGACACCCCAGAGCATAGCCCTTGCGCCGCTTGACGGCGGTCAGGAAAGCTGATAGACTGAACTGCATTAAATTAGACCGCGTAAGGCGCGGGACGGGAAAGAGGGATTGTCATGCATGAAATGCGCAGAAAGGACCGTCAGGTGACGGACCGGGCGGAAATCCACCGGGTTCTGGACGAGTGCGAGGTGTGCCGTGTAGGCTTTTTCGACGGGAAAGAGGTCTACATTGTTCCTCTGAACTTCGGCTATGAGGAGAAGGACGGCAAGCTGACCTTTTATTTCCACTCCGCCGGTCAGGGGCGTAAGGTGGAACTCCTTGCCAGAGGGGAAAGGGCGGGATTTGAGCTGGATTGCGGACATCAGGTAGTGCCGGGGGAGAAGGCCTGCAACTACACGGCGATGTATAAGAGCATGATCGGCACAGGCCGGACCTATGAGGTTATGGATGATGCGGAGAAGCTGCACGCCATGCAGTGCCTGATGGCCCACTATACCGACAAAACCGGCGAAAAGCCGGAGCTTCCCCCTGAAGCCCTGAAACGGGTGCGGATGTTCGCTCTGGAGGCGGAGGAGCTGAGCTGCAAGGAACACCTGTGATAGAGATGCTGCGCATTGAGTCCGCGCCGCTGGAGGGAATCTCCACATGGCTGTTCCGCAAAACGCATCAGCAGATGTTCGGCGGAGTGGACCGGTATTTCACGCCCTTTTTTTCCCCCACGCCGGAGCGAAAGCTGACCGCTAAGGAGCTGCGGGACCTCTCCCCCGAAAACAATCTCGGTGTTTCCGTTGTTCCCCAGATTATGGCGAAGCGGGCAGAGGCCTTTCTCTGGGCGGCAGAGGAGGCGCGGGAGCTTGGCTTTGACGAGGTAAACCTGAACCTTGGCTGCCCGTCCGGCACCGTGACGGCGAAGGGCAAGGGTGCGGGTTTTCTCCTCCGCACGGAAGAGCTGGACGCATTTTTTGAAGAGGTGTTTAAAAGTGTCTGTCTGCCCGTTTCGGTGAAGACCCGTATCGGCTATCACGACCCGGCGGAATTTGGACGGCTCTTGGAGATTTTTAACCGCTATCCCATTCAAGAGCTGATCATCCATCCTCGCCTGCGTGGGCAGTTTTACAGGGGAGAGGTGCATCTGGACGCGTTTGCCGACGCGCTTGGAGCCAGCCGTCTTCCCGTGACCTATAACGGCGATCTGGTGACGCAGGAGGATGTGGCGGCATTTTCTCGACGCTTTCCCACCGTGAACACGGTGATGATTGGCCGGGGGATCATTGCGGACCCGGCGCTGCCCCGCAAGCTTCGGGGTGGCCCCCCCGCCAATCGGGAGGAGATACGCACCTATGTCCGCACGCTCTACGAGGGCTATCGGACGGCTTACGGCTATCCCGGCTTCGCGGCCCAGCGGATGAAGGAGCTGTGGTTTTACCTCATTAACCTGTTTGAGGACGGAGACAAATACGCCAAGAAGCTGCGCCGGGTGGGCAACGCGGCGGAATATGAGCATCTGGAAGCGGGAATTTTCCGAGATCTGGAGCTGTTGTCCCAACCCCGTAAGCCTCTGGACGGAACAGGGCAGGGGAAAACATAGCCGACCGCAGGCTGTGCTTAAAGAACAGCGCTTGGTGCGCATGATTTTTCGCCTGCGGGGAAGACTTTTCTCGAGGTGATGCGAATGGAAGCCAATGAACTGCCCCTTGGCATAGGGATGGCGCTGGCGCAGGACGTGGCCGCCATGGAGCGGTTTTCCGCTTTACCCGAGGCGGAAAAGCAGTCCCTGATTAGCGGCGCCCGCGCCGTCCGGTCCGGCGCGGAGATGCGGGCATACCTGCAAACCACGCTGCGCGGGGAATAGCGCACAAGGCTCCCGGGGGCGTTTCGTCCCCGGGAGCCTTACTTTGTGTGGAAAGCTTGAAAAAGAATCGCAAAATTGCCGCTGTCGGTCTTAGCTGTCACGCCCTGCGAAGCACCTGTAAGTCTGCGCAGGAAGGGGACTGTGCTGCATAAATTTTTGCAAACAAGGCTGCGAAGGCCGAGTAAGACGAAAATGAGCGCAAGCAAGACGGCGGAAGTTCAGGGTTTTTGTTTGTTGCAATCGTCGCAATTATCGCAGTTGTCGCTGCGGCCACAGTGGTCGCAGCAGCCGTCGCACCCGGCACAGCCGCCCTTATGCCGATGCCGGAAGCGGAGCGCCGCCGCAAGCCAGAGTGCCAGCGCCAGAAGAATCAAAAATTCCAGCATAAACCGCCCTCCTCGGAAAATTTGCGGAGCGCTGCGTTTTAAAGCAGCAGGGCCAGCCGGTAAACCACAAAGGCCGCCAGCCACGCCACAGCGCACTGTCCCACTGCCACCTCCGCCGCCTTCCAACCAGAACCAAGTTCCCGCCGAACGGCAGAAATCGCCGCAACGCAAGGTGTATAAAGCAGTGTAAAGGTCAAAAAACTGACGGCGGAAGCGGTGGTGAACAGTCCGCCTAAGGCTCCTGCAACATTGCCCGCCGCCCCGGTAAGCACGCCCAACGTGGACACCACAGATTCCTTGGCGATAAAGCCGGTGACCAGCGCGGTGGATACCCGCCAGTCCGCAAAGCCCAGAGGGGCGAACAGGGGAGAGAGCACTGCCCCCGTCAGCGCCAGCAGACTGTCCGCGCTGTCGTCCACCACGTTGAACCGCACGTCAAAGGTCTGGAGAAACCAGACAACGAGGGTGGCGATAAAAATGACGGTAAAGGCCCTTTCCAAAAAATCCTTAGCCTTGTCCCAGCAAAGCCGCCCAACGCTTTGAAGCGAGGGAAAACGGTAGTTGGGAAGTTCCATGACGAAGGGAACGGGGTTGCCCCGGAACACCGTGCCGCCCAAGAGCTTTGCCGCCAGAATGCCCGCCAAAATGCCCATCAGATACAGCGAGGCCATTACAAGCCCGCCCTTTCCGGGGAAAAAGGCAGCGGTAAACACGCCGTAAATGGGAATTTTGGCAGAGCAGCTCATGAAGGGGGTCAGCAGAATTGTCATCTGCCTGTCCCGCTCGGAGGCCAGCGTCCGGGTGGCCATAATGGCGGGGACGGAGCAGCCGAAGCCCACCAGCATGGGCACGATGCTGCGGCCCGACAGGCCGATTTTCCGAAGAAGTTGGTCCATGACGAAGGCCACCCGGGCCATATACCCCGTGTCCTCCAGAATGGAGAGAAAGAAAAACAGCACCACGATGATGGGCAGGAAGGACAGCACGCTCCCCACCCCGGCAAACACCCCGTCGATCACCAGAGAGTGAACCACAGGATTCAGGTCGTACTGCGTCAGCGTCCGGTCCACGATGGAGGCCAGCGCGTCGATGCCCATTGCCAGAAGATTGGAAAGGACCGCGCCCAAGACGTTGAAGGTGAGATAGAAAATAGACAGCATCGCGCCGAAAAAGATGGGCAGCGCCCAAATCCGGTGGGTGAGCACGCGGTCAATCCGCTGGCTTCTTGGTCGCTCGGCAGATTGAGAGGGCGTTACCACCGTGTCGCGGCAGACCCGCTCGATAAACTCAGAGCGCATGTCGGCAAGAGCTGCGTTGCGGTCCATGCCGCGCTCTGTCGCCATTTCCGTGATGCTGTGCTCAATCAGCGCCAGCTCGTTCT
>NZ_DALZCH010000041.1:0-26340 GCF_031978065.1 Oscillibacter sp. | reverse complement strand
TCAATCTCCCTGAAAGACCGCAGATGTGGCCTTTCAGGGAGATTAGCGATAAAAATAATAAATCTTAAATGTATCCTTATTTTGACAATCAAGCGGACACGCCTGATTTGCCAACTTGAGTAAAGCCTGTGACGACGTATTCTGTCACCGCCACATTATTTCTGCCGCTGGAACAGTGGCAGACCGGCACTGCCGTTCGACGTGCGGTCCACGATAATGCCTATATAGGATTCGTTCCCCGTCAAGGCCAGATTGCCGGGAATAGTGTGTCTCTGACCTTTTCGTTATCCGGCAGTTTGGTTGCAGGCCCCTGGGAAACATATAACCGGCAAGCAGGGCAGACGTGGATACATCTGCCGTTTTTACGTTGCAAAAACGCTTGTTTGGGGAGTCTTTTTCAATCCGCTCTTAAAAAGTTTTCTATGCAGAACTTTTAAACTTGATTACTAATGACGGTAATCAGGCTTATGGTGAGTATTGCTTTCGTGCTGAGATGCGCCATGTAGTTATCTGTTTATTGCCCTCAAATAAATTTGTCCCGATCAAGAAGTCTACAAGCTTTCGTGACGTTAGCAAAGACGAAATTCAACAGAGAAACAGGTCACCATTTAATAGAATTTGGAGGGAAACTCATGAAAAAGCACCGTAGCTTATTATTACTTATAATTGTTGGCAGTCTTGCCGTTCTAGTACTGTTTAGTAAGACCGGAAATGCTGTTACCCGTAAGTGGAATATTTCCCACCTTGAGATGGAAAATGATTCTGGATATTGCGAAATCATCAGCTTTGAAGATGCTGTGTGCTTGAAAACTAAACTTAATAGTAGCAATAATGAGCTTGCTGAAAAAGAACTGCGAGACTTGGAAAGTGAAATTTTTAATTCAACTGGCAGCAATGTAAGCTATTATCAGTTTACAGGGGCGTTTACATTTCCAGAAATTAACGAAATAAAAGGCGAATTAACCACTCTCATTGTAGTTGTGGATCATCTAACCCCCTATATTTACGAAATCGATCAACCCATTACAGAAATTTCTTGTACACAGAGCAATGTGCGATGGACTCAAATGAGTTCATCTTCCAATATCGGCACAGATCAAACTTCTGCACGGCTGGCTGCTACAGGATATCTTACCGTATCGGACGGAGACGCCTCTGCACCAGATCGACTCTCAAATACGGTTTATCCGGTGTTTACTTTTTTGCTGGAAAATTGAAAAGGAATGATCCAAGCGTTAAAGCTAGAAAATCAAAAAGTGCAGCACATTGTTTTTTGAAATTGCAACTGTTGTTTTTTCCACTGTTGCCTTTTTCTGCTTTCCAGACACTAGGATTACAAAGGAACTCGGAACCAGCCATTTCGTACCACCGGGTCACAAGAGGCGCGGGCCAATGCAGTAATAATATAGGTTGCCAGAAAGCCGAAAATGAGATCGGACTTAATTTATGAGTATATCCTTTACAAATGAAAGAAAGAGGTATAGCATAATTAAGATAGGCGTTATGAAAATGAATTTCTACATGAGAAGCAATATATTTCTGCTGCGATATGGAAAAACAGGTGATAAATATCATAAAGTATGATAAAGCGGGTGTTGCTAAGTGAGTTACAAACATAGTTTTGAGTTACTATGGCTCGGACTTATTATGGGAGTTTTTGCAGGCTTCTTTTCATATCTGTTAGGAATTGCCTTAATCGTAATTGCAAGTATCCAAGCTGAGATTTTTTATCGTTGTCCCCATTGCAACTATTCACTTTTAAACATTCGAGGAATGATCCCAAATTGTTGTCCCCATTGCGGAGAAGATATATGATAATGGCGTGTTTATAATGAAAAATTTGGGGTGCACTCGGTCCACAAGTATACAAGTATGTCCGCACAGACGAACAGGCCGCCTGTTTCGTTGGGACCTGCTTACCGCTGCCTGCATATCAAATGAAGAATGCTTTTTCCAATATGAAATGCCTTACGCAATTATCATGGGATGCGGATGCATTGCAATAGGCATGTATGAAGGGAAAAAGAATAATCAGTGAATAAGGTTCCGTTTGCTGTGTAACAAGGCGCAAATCATTTAATTTGCGCCTTGTTACACAGGAAATGATGATGGGTTCTTGTTATAGATCATTATGACGCTGCATTTATTGGAGGCTCCTGCAAACTTCAGTAGTAGCTATGGAGGATACCGTGAAGAAAAGAACCGTAAAAAACACGGCAATCGTGGTGACCATAATACTTTTGTTCCTATCTTTGGTGCTTCTATTCCATGCTACCACAGATACCCTCGATCCATCGACAGAGAACCCGGCGGATTATCCCTCCGTTCTTCAATCCTTAAACGATCCGGGTACTTCCGCTCTGGCTCTTTTTCCCGATGAGATTCCGGAGTCCGCTGAGGAAATGTATTTTGCCTATGACTCTGACATGGGCGGCACATCTCTGTGCCTGAAGTACCAAACGGACCTTGACTCGGTTCAAGCCTACCAGCGCACGGCTGCTCAGAGGGCGGTTTGGTCCGGCTCCCCCACTCAGACGGATGCAAAATCCATGGGGGTCTATGCGGAATCCCTAGCTATATTCGACTATGCTGAAAACGGCTTTCCGTCCGATTTTACCGTCTATGTAATTTATCAAAAGCCTTATATGGAAAACAGCTGGAATCACGGCGAAATCAGTCTAGTCGGTGTCAGCGCTGATTCCGCTGAAGTGTTATTTGTGTTTGAGGATTGGTAAGGTGATCCGATAGCACTTATTGAAAGGATTTGGGCGCTTGGATTAGTACTTCTAAGCTTTCGGACTATATGGTTGACAATGGCTATGCCACTAAGGAAAGCTACTTGGATACAAATGCGGGAAATTTTGCAACCAAGCCTGGCGATTCTGTGTTGGTATTTATCAACAATAGCATTCACGTCTGTTACACTGCGCATAATCACAATAGGAAGGATATCGCGTTCACCAGTACTGAGCTGACCCCTACGTATTTATTTTATGCGATTAATAATTATTAAATAGTGCTCAAACGAGGGATGACGATGCTATGAAAACCAAGGTACTTATGTGTTTAATTCCGGGAATGCTGTGTATCTTTATAATGGGTGGCTGCACGACACGCCAAGGGCAGAATGGCCAATCAGCTACTATGGTTTCTTCTACGGCATCGACACAAACATCCTTGCCTAATTCGTCGGCAAGTGTGGATGTGGCATTGGAAGAAGCAGTGTCAGACGCAATAATCTCTCACAACAGGGGCAGCTTTAGGGGTGACGATAAGCAGATGTTTGCTACTGAGTACCATGAGATATTCAAGACTGTGGTGCAGGACAAATCTACTGAGGTATATTTGGTGGCCCTTTACGCCCAATACCAATTTGAGGAAGGCGAAGCTAAGCTAACGGGGAGCGGGAGCAACCCCTGTGTTATTACCTTCGTAAGCGCCGATGGTGTGTACAGCGTCACTGATTATTGGTAACCAGAAGATGGCGAAAATTATGAAAGCTCACTTCGCAGTAGATTCCCGGAAGACGTTCTGGAAAGTGGCACAGATTTGTCAGAGCCGAACCCAATGGAGATTTGCAATCAACATGCAATGGACTATTTTGAGGGTCAAGGTGCCGACTCGTCAAAACCTCGCGTCCAGTTGCCCTAAAAGAATACACGGGGACGGTTCCGCGAATGAACCAATTGATCAAAACTAGAAAGAGATACTCGCACGGTAAAATGTGCGGGTATCTCTTTTTTAAAACACCCTAGATAGTGTCGACAATAGTTAAGTCAAATCATTAGCCCAGATAGCAATGCAGCAAATTTAAACGGCGGCGACAAAAGAGGGGGTGTTTTTAGCGTAACGAGTAGCAATACCGCGCCATCGTTTCAATAACAGAAAAGCGTTTTCAACCAAATGACGAAGCTTGTAAAGATATGCGTCATATTCCCGCAGCTTTTTACAATTCTTTTTGGGCGGGATGACAATTTGCATACTTGCCGCTAAAGCTAATTTTATTAACTCGTTTGTGTCATAGCCACGGTCTGCAAACAAAGCATCCGCTGAAAATCCGGCAATCAGTTGCTGCGCATATCTGCAATCCGCTGTTGTACCCGCTGTAACAAAGAATCCGACCGGCATATCATTCGCAGCCACGGTTAAATGTACCTTGGAATTGAGCCTCCCTTGTCTTGCCTATATCTTGATTGCCGCCGACAGCGCCTGTCCCGTGGGGGTGCACTCTAATGTGGCTGGCATCAATTATAAGCCATTCTAAATAAGGTTCATCAATCAGGGTTTCCACAATGTTTTCCCAAATGCCTTTGTCGCGCCAGCGGCAAAATCGACGCTGCACGGTATTCCAGTTACCATAGTCGGGCGGCAAGTCGCGCCACGGTGCTCGGGTACGTAATACCCAAAACACTGCGCTAATAAACAGACGGGTGTCACGAGCATTACCGCCCCAACTCCCTTTGTTTCCGATGGTATAGGGCTCGATCAGCTTCCATACCGCATCTGAAATATCGTGTCGATGATATGCTGCCACCATAGAGAAACCTCTTTACTTAATTTTTCTATTATGACACATATTTATTGTCGACACTATCTAAATCGGACTTGCTCTTTCGGGCATTTTTTCATCCGAAGAATTTCGGATTATTTCTACTCAATATAACATGAAAAAACAACCCATATAAAAGATCAGAAAAAATATTGCCGTTTTCTGTTTTACAGACACTAGTATTACAAAGGAACTCAAAACCGACGATCCCACGCCACCGGGAGCACGAAAGAAGCGATCCCATGCAGTAATATTACATAGGCTGACAGAAAGACGAAAATAAAACGGATTCTGATTCATGGGCATATCCTTTACAAATCTATTGCGCAGGGGCAAAGCTGGAATTCTGCTTTTCTTTGTCTAACGGTTTAGTTGCAGGCCTTAAAAAGTACGTAAATCGCAAGCAAAGTAAGCGTAGACACACTTGCTTTGGCCATTTTGGAGAAAATTTTCCAGAGTTCTCTCATTCCGTTGCCCCGCCTCTCTCCATAAAACTGCTGATTTTGCGGGGCTCCTGTTTCCAGGCAGGTTCGCATTATGCCTTATGATGCGGCCCCGTCACGAATGATCCTGTGCCTAATTTTCCGACCCATTGGCCAGGCTGAGCAGGTAGTCAATGTTTGTTTTTTCGTCGCTGCCTCCCGCGTTTTCTGCAGAGTGGCGCGGTAATCCGTACAGAGAGTTTTTACCAGCTTCTTCTCCTGATTCAGATGCAAGAAAGCACACGATTTTTTAAAATCGTGTGCTTTCTTTATGCGCTTAGTTGTGAAAAGTTTTGCTAGGAAGACGGCGCGTAAGCCGCCGCGTCCGCACGTTCTTTCACGCGGTGTTGTTGTTTACTTCATGTCATTATCCCGCGTCCGGCGACCATTTTCTGCCGTTTGCATACGGAGCAGAACGTCCTCCCGGTGGGGCATAGCGGGCATGGCGCCCCGTTTTTCCACGCAAAGGGAGGCCACGGCGTTTCCGAAACGGGCAAAGGATTGAAAATCCTGAAAGGTGATCTGTTCCAGCGATTTTCCGCTCTCTGAAACGCGGGTCAGGAAACCGCCCCAAAAGGAATCGCCCGCCCCGGTGGTATCCACGGCCCGGGTGGGAAAGCCGGGGACCATAACGCTCCCCTCTTTTGCGGCAACCAGTGCGCCTTGGTTGCCGATGGTCACCACCACGCAGCGAAGCCCTTGCCGCACAAGCTTCTCCGCCCCTTCCCGGGGATCGGAGCAATCTGTCAGATATTCCACCTCGTCGTCGGAAACCTTTAAAAGGTGCACAAGAGGCAGAGGAATGCGCATTTGCTCCATGGCGGCGTCTCTGCTTGTCCACAGCAATGGGCGATAGTTTGGGTCGTAAGCAATGATTGCTCCGGACCTGCGGGCTAGAAGCACGGCCTCCATCGTGGCGCTGCGGGCGGGCTCATCCGTCAATGAGAGGGAGCCAAAATGCAGGATGTCACTGTGGGAAATCAACTCGCGGTCCAGCTCCTCGGGAGAAAGCTGCACGTCCGCGCCCGGCTTTCGGGCAAAAGAGAAACTGCGCTCTCCACTCTCGGAAAGCTCTACAAACGCCAGCGTGGTGAAGTAGCGCCCGTCCACCAAAAGGGCGTGGATATCGATACCGGTCTTTTGCAGCGTGTCCGCAAGAAACCGGCCTTGAATATCGTCGCCAACCTTACCGATGAAAGCAGTCCTGCGGCCCAGCTTTGCGGCGCAGGCCAGAACATTTGCCGGTGCGCCGCCGGGATTTTGCTCAAATACCGCCATGCCGGCGTCAGAATCCGGCAGAGGAGTATAGTCAATCAGAATTTCTCCCAGTGCTGTGATCTGTGTGTTTTCCATCCGTCTCTCCCATTTTTCAAACGGGGCGGAAACCTGCGTCCCGTGGAAAGTAAAACGTTTACGCGATTTGTCTTATCTTATCAGCTTTTTGCACAAAAAGCAAGAGAGAAAACCGGGGAGGAGGGAAGACGGTTTCTGATTGGTTCAATGAAAATCGCGATGAGAGGCGAAAGGTAGGGAAACTAATCGCTTGAAAAACGGGCCTGGTTTCCATAATAAAATATTTATGGAAACCAAAAGGTTTTCGACAGAAAAGAAAATTTGAGTCATGGTATGATCGCCGCAGGGACATGCATGACGGGTCTTTTCAGGCGTTTACAAAGAAGCCGGGCCGCAGGCGGGTGCCCCTGGGAGGGCGACAACCTTAGAAAGCGGCTGCTGCCTTTTGGGAGTTTGGCTGCGGCTGAATTGAAAAAAGACCTGATGTAGGTAAGCGGCAACCCCAATGCCGCGCTCAATTTCCGGAATTGATATAGCTAATGCAAAGGAGACTTGGGAGATGGATATCAAAATGCAGACCGCAGACCGCAACTTACTGCTGGAGCTTAGCGGGGAGTTGGACCACCATGCCGCGAAAAACGCCATCCGGGATCTGGAACTGGCGGTGGACGCGGCGCTTCCCCGCAGGCTTTTGCTGGATTTCGGCGGCGTGACCTTCATGGATAGCTCCGGCATTGCGCTGCTGCTGCGGGCAAAGCGGTGCATGGACGCGCTGGACGGAAGCATGCAGGTCTGCCATGTGCCGCCCCAGGCGAAGCGCGTGATGGACGCCGCCGGAATCGGACGGCTGATTCACATAAAACAGGAGGGAACGGTATGAGGAAGAGCGTGAATTACATCCGGCTGGAGTTTCCCAGCCGCAGCAGCAACGAGGGCTTTGCACGAATGGCGGCGGCCTGCTTCGCCTCGCAGATGGACCCCACGCTGAACGAGGTGGAGGATATTAAGACGGCGGTCAGCGAGGCGGTGACCAACGCCATCGTCCATGCCTATCCTGACTCTATCGGAAAAGTAAGTCTGAAGGCTAAAATCTGCGAAGGCAATATCCTGGAAATCTCAATTAAGGACGCCGGAAAGGGAATTTCCAATATTGATAAGGCACGCCAGCCAATGTTTACCACCGGCGGTGAGGAGCGCAGCGGCATGGGCTTCACCATTATGGAGAGCTTTATGGATGCGTTGACCGTTCACTCCACGCCGGGGAGGGGAACCACGGTGACCATGCGGAAGAAAATAGCCAGCCGGGCCAACGGACAGCGATGAGCGCTCAGGCGACGCTGGACCTGCTCCGGGCGGCGCAGGAGGGTGACCAGCGGGCCTGCGAGCAGATTGTGGAGGAGAACAGCGGCCTGATTTGGAGCATCGTCCGGCGATATTATGGCCGGGGCGTGGAGGTAGACGATCTCTATCAACTGGGGTGCCTTGGCTTTTTAAAAGCGGTGCAAGGCTTTGACTTTACTTATGGAACCTGCTTTTCTACATATGCCGTGCCAAAAATCGCGGGGGAGATCCGCCGCTTTCTCCGGGATGACGGGGCCATCAAAGTGGGGCGGACCATCAGGGAGCGAGCGGCGCTGTTGTACGGCGTTCGGGAGCGGTTGCGCTTTGAATTGGGAAGGGAGCCGGTACTCTCAGAGCTGTCGGAGAGTACGGGGTTGACTCCGGAAGAAATTGCCCGGACGGAATTGGCCACGGATCTGCCGGATTCTCTTCAACGGGAGACGGAAGACGGCCTTGCGCTGGAGGGAATGCTGGGAACTGAGGCACCGGAGGACGGAATTGTTGAGCGTCTTGCGGTGCGGCAGGCGGTGGAGGCGCTGCCTGAAAAAGAGCGGATGACCATTCTCCTGCGCTATTTCCGAGGCTTTACTCAGGAGCAGACTGCCAGAATCCTTAAGGTGTCGCAGGTTCAGATTTCCCGGCTGGAACGGCGGGGACTGGAGCGGTTGCGGCGAGCCTTTGAGCCGTGGCGCCCGGAAAGATAAAACTATTTATGGAAACGGACAAACCGTTTCAATCAAAAGCCGCGGAAGCACACGAGAGGTGCTTCTGCGGCTTTGTTGCACGCCTCAGACGGGCGGCAGCCCCGGCCCGCGGTGTTCCAGCTCCAGCCGGGGATTCTGCCCGGCAATGAAATAGTCCTCGTCCTGAAATTCGGTCATGGTGCCCCAGTAGCGCTTTGGCATGTGGGTCTGGCGGCAGCGGGGATTTTCGCGCTCCTTGATGGCAACGGTATCGTAAAACCGCTTCCATAGCCGCCGGAAGGCGGCTTCTGTCTCGTCCGGTGCAGCCGCCTCGAACCGTTCCAGCGGAGCAATGACAGCCTTTCCGCGGGCATAAAACAGCGCCTCACGATGAGTGCGGTCGTAAAGAAAAAATCGCTCATTGGGAAAACGGCTGCAAAAATGGGAGCGGAGCAGCGGAAGCACGCGGTTTTTCGGTTCAATTTCCCCGCCTAAAATTCCAGAGTACTCCGAAAAGCGGACAAAGCCCCGCAGAAGCTGGGCCTCCCCCTCCAGATGGCGCACCGCCTTCAGAACGGGCAGCAACGTTTCGTCCGCCAGATTCCGGAGAAAACCCGGCCCCTCCCGAAGCAGCTTGGCGGTTAAACGGTAGAGATACATCTCCCGATGCGCAAGGCAGGAGAGAAAACCGCGCCGCAGCAGGATAACTGCCTCGCTGGAGAGAAGCGCCGTCTTACGCAGGACACGGTCCGCGTGGCTTTTGTCTGTTTCGATGCGCCGGGTCTGAAACAGAGTGGGGCAGGCATCTTCCTCCGGTGTGATGTCCGACGGAAGTTCCCGATTGGCGTAGCTTTCAAAAATGCAACAGAGAAAGCCCTCAAAGCTTCCGTCGTAAAGATAGATGACCTCCATCATATACCCCTTTCATGCGCCGAACAGGGAAAGCTGCTCCATCCGGGCGCCGGGAAGGCCGGGCTGTTCCGCTGCAATCAGATTACGGAGCAGGCTCTCCGGCGTAAACCGAAGTCCCTCAGGCATCTGCCCCCGGCAGGTGAGGAAATACTGTGCCCGCTTCATCACCACGCCCAGCTTTCGCAGGTCCTCCGTTCGCAGAGTTCCCGCTCTGCGGGAAACCAGAATGCGCTTGGCGGAGACGACACCGACCCCCGGAACCCGGAGCAGCGATTCATAGTCCGCCGTGTTTACTTCCACAGGAAAAAACTCCAGATGGGCCAGTGCCCAACTGCACTTGGGGTCCACCAGCGGGTTGAAGTCCGGCGTTCCCTCGTCCAGAAGTTCCTCCGCACGAAACCCGTAAAACCGAAGGAGCCAGTCCGCCTGATAGAGCCGGTGTTCCCGCAGAAGAGGGGGCTTTGTGTCCCGGGAGGGGAGAAGCGTGTGCGCAACCACTGGAACGTATGCCGAGAAAAAGACCCGCTTGAGGCGGTAGCGGTCATACAGTCCCTGCGTCAGGCGCAAAATCCGCAGGTCAGAATCCGCCGTGGCACCCACGATCAGTTGTGTGCTTTGCCCTGCTGGGGCAAATTTCGGCGCATGGCGATATTTGACCAGTTCTTCCTTACATTGAACGCCACGGGTTTGAATCTGCCGCATGGGCGCGAGAATCGCGCTCTTCGTTTTGTCGGGGGCAAGAGACTTCAGTCCTGCCTCCGACGGCAGTTCAATGTTAACGGACAGTCGGTCCGCCAAGAGGCCCAGCCGCTCCACCAGCTCCGGCGCGGCCCCAGGAATGGCCTTGGCATGAATATAACCGTTAAACCGGTAAGTCTCTCGCAAAATTTGCAATGCGCGGATCATCAGTTCCATCGTGTGGTCGGGATTGCGCAAAACACCGGAGGAAAGGAAAAGCCCTTCAATATAGTTTCGCCGGTAAAATCCAATGGTCAGCTCCGCAAGCTCCTCCGGAGTAAACGAGGCCCGGGGCGTGTCGTTGCTGCGCCGGTTGACGCAGTATTTGCAGTCGTATGCGCACTGGTTGCTCAGCAATACCTTCAGCAGCGTGACGCACCGCCCGTCCGCCGAAAAGGAATGACAGCAGCCCATGGCGGACGTGGAGGTGTTGCCGATGAAGCCATCCTTATATCCCCGCCGCGCACCGGAGGAGGTGCAGGCCGCGTCGTATTTCGCCGCGTCGGAGAGGATGGTCAGTTTTTCAAGCAGTTCCATGGCATGCTTAGCGCGTTTCCGCGCGCCGGAGGGACCGGGAAGGACGTTCGATGGCGTCAATCACGCGAAAGAGCAGATGCGTCAAGAATCCCGTACCCACAAAAATCAAAAACAGGGTGTATCCGGTCATATAAAAGCCTCCTTTGGAACTTTTGTTCTAATTTAAAACGATTATAACTAGAACGAATGTTTTTGTCAAGAGAAAAAACAGAACAAAGGTACGAAAAATTTTGGATACAAAAACTCTGCGAAGAAAAGAAAAAGCCCCGCCACAAGGCGGGGCGGGGTTATTCCCATGTTTCCCAGATTTCCGGATGGTAGCCCACGGTGGCGTCCTTTCCGTTGCGGACGATGGGAGTTTGAAACAGCTCCGGGTTTTCAAGAAGCTTTGCCTCCTGCGCATCCGGCGTGATATAGGGCATGAAGAGGGCTTCATAAGCCCGGCATTTGGTGTTGACCAGTGCCTCGTAGCCAACTTTTTGCTTGACGGACTGGTACTCTCTGGGGGATAATCCTTTGGAGACAACATCAATGTACTGATACTTAATGCGGCGCTCTTTAAACCACCGCTCGGCCTTTCTGCTGTCAAAGGACTTGGAGGAGCCAAAGATCTGAATATTCATGGAAGTTCTCCTTATTATAAATAAGAATTGACGCGGACGGAGGCGTTTTATGACAGAAAGCGCAAAGAGACTAAAGGCCTTGGTGGACGGCAGCGACAACATCGTTTTTTTCGGAGGCGCGGGGGTTTCCACAGAGTCGGGTATCCCTGATTTTCGCAGCGAGGACGGGCTGTACCGCCAGCAATATGATTACCTGCCGGAAACTATTTTAAGCCATACCTTTTACGAAAGCAAGCCGGAAGAATTTTTTCGATTCTACCGGGCAAAGCTTCTCGCCCCCGACGCGAAGCCCAACGCTGCACATCGTAAGCTGGCGGAGCTTGAAAAGCAGGGGAAGCTGAAAGCGGTGATCACCCAAAATATTGATGGACTTCATCAGGCAGCGGGAAGCCGCACAGTGCTGGAGCTACACGGCAGCGTTCTGCGAAATTACTGCGAAAGCTGCGGAAAAGCTTATGAGTTTGCCTTTATGCGCAACTCTCGGGGCGTTCCCCATTGCGCGGTCTGCGGCGGGCGGGTGAAGCCGGACGTTGTGCTCTATGAAGAGGGGCTGGACATGGATACGATGGAACGGGCGGCCCGCTATATTGCCGAGGCGGACATGCTGATCATCGGGGGCACATCCCTGAACGTGTACCCGGCGGCGGGTCTGATCCGGTGGTATCAGGGGCGCAAGCTGGTAATCATCAACAAATCCCCCGTGGCGGCGGACTTGTCTGCCGACCTTGTGATTAACGATTCCATCGGAGAGACGCTTGACCAGATATGAAAATGGGTCAATTTGCAGGCGAACCTGTCAGATTGCCGAAAGAATGAATAAAACAATTAGTCAGACTGCAATATTTGGAGAAATAGCCGATAAAAAACCAATGAAATTCATTGAAAATGAAATTGCTGTATGATATGATTGCATTATATCGCGGGCATGAAACGTCGCTGCGGTATATGATGTATATTGGGAACGGTTTGCTTTGCGGACAGATAATCCTGTATGCGCGGCGCTGGAGCGCCGCGGTGAGGACGTTGGCTGTCTGTGAGGCGACAAAGGAGGCGGCGGAATGATCTGGTCGGAAAAAGGGGAGAACGTCTACTCCCAGATTACACCCAAGATTCGGGCTCTGGAGGAGCAGTGGGAGAAGAAAAACTACATAGATCCCGGACTGTACCGAAAGTACAACGTGCGCAGGGGCCTGCGGGACGAGAACGGCCAGGGTGTGCTGACGGGACTGACCCGCGTGGGTGAAATTCAGTCGTACTCCGTGGATCAGGGCGGAAAGCTTCTGCCGGAGGACGGTGTGCTGTATTACCGTGGCATTGACTGCCGGGAGCTTGTCCGGGGGTCAGAGGGGCGCAGGCTGGCCTTTGAGGAGTCGGCGTATCTGCTGCTGTTTGGCGAGCTGCCCACTGAGGTCCAGCTACGGGATTTCTGCGTTCAGCTTGCCACTTATCGGACGTTGCCCAGCAACTTTCTGCGGGACGTGATTTTAAAAGCCCCGCCGCAGGATTTGATGAACAGCATGCAGCGCGCGGTGCTGACGCTGTTTTGCTATGACGATCAGCCCAACGACATCAGTCTTGGGAATGTGCTGCGCCAGAGCTTGCAGATGGTTGCCATTATGCCGCTGCTGGCCATTTACGCCTATCAGGCCTATCGGTTTAACAAGGGGGAGGGCCTGTTTATCCACGAGCCAAGGCCCGAGCTGTCCACGGCGGAGAACTTTCTCAGGATGCTGCGTCAAGACGGGCGTTATACAGACTTAGAAGCCCGGGTGCTGGATGTGGCTCTGGTACTTCACGCCGACAACGGCGGAGGCAACAACTCCACCTTTACCAACCACGTGGTCACCTCCTCAGGAACGGATACTTATTCTGCCATCGCGGCCTCCATGGCGGCCCTGAAAGGCCCGCGCCACGGCGGGGCCAATAGCAAGGTGATGGAGATGATGGCGGACATCAAGTCTCATGTGCGAAACTGGAATGACGACGGGGAACTTGAAAATTATCTGGAGCGTATTTTGAACGGAGAGGTTTTTGACGGGAGGGGACTGCTGTACGGATTGGGCCACGCGGTCTATACCCGGACGGACCCCCGGTGCGAGGTGTTCCGGGATTATGTGAAGACCCTTTCCACGGAGAAGGAACGGGGGGAGGAGCTGGACCTCTACGAGCGGGTGGAGCGGCTGGGAAAAGGCTTGCTATCCATGCGGCGGGGGAAGGACGCTATCTCCACCAATATTGATTTTTACAGCGGGTTTGTATTTGAGATGTTGGGCCTGCCCAAGGAGCTGTATACACCACTATTTGCGGTGGCCCGCATTTCCGGCTGGAGCGCCCATCGGATGGAGGAGCTTTCCGGCGGCGGAAAGCTGATCCGTCCGCGATATGAGTGCGTGGAAGAGCACAGGGCATATACGCCCGCGGCGGAGCGCTGAGCCCTACAAGGGAAAGTGGACATACGCGCCGGAGGAGCGGAAAGCCGCCCTCCGGCGCGGCTGCAGCAGAGGAAAACAAAATATTTGCCGAAAAGGGAAATTTGAGGTTGACATTTTTCAAGCTTCTGGCTATAATAATCAAGCAGTCTTTTTTTGGCATGGATTCGCGGCTGTGCTGGAACTGGTAGACAGGCCAGCTTGAGGTGCTGGTGTCCAATCGACGTGTGGGTTCAAATCCCGTCAGCCGCACCATTCCCCTCTCCGCTAACGCGGGGAGTGGAGACTGCAATTTCAGATGAATATGCGCGAGTGGTGGAATTGGCAGACTCGCTAGATTCAGGTTCTAGTGTCCGCAAGGACGTGCGGGTTCAAGTCCCGCCTCGCGCACCAATATCTGTCTGAGGACGGAAGTCTTCAGACAGATATTTCTGAATTTTTTTGTTTTCTTAAAATTTAATAAATGCGCGCGAGTGGTGGAATTGGCAGACTCGCTAGATTCAGGTTCTAGTGTCCGCAAGGACGTGCGGGTTCAAGTCCCGCCTCGCGCACCATGTCGAATGTTCATAACGACACTGAACATTCGGAAGATAGGAGTAATCGAAAGATTGCTCCTATTTTCTTTTTTAACCAGCTTTGCGGGTGATGTATTCAACCGCTACCCCCTGTCTGGTGTCAAGTGTGACGCTGGCGGGCAGGGCGGCAACCTCCGGCGTGTCAAGGATGCCGATAAAGTTATAGTAGATGTCGAGCTGCTGGGTGCGGCCTTTTCCTACGCCCTCGGCCTGATGAACAACGATTTTTTCTACCAGCTCGTTTAGGATGGTCGGTGTCAATTCCTCAATGTTGGTGTACTTCTTGACCGTCCGTAAAAAGGTGGCTGCGCTGTCCTTGCTCCGTTGCTCCTCGTCAATCGCCGCTTGCACAGCGGCGATTTTCTTTTTAAGGGCAAGCTGCTCATCGTCACACCGCTTGGTAATCATCATGTACCGCTCGTCGGAGAGCTTGCCGCTGGCGTTGTCCTCGTAGGTCTTGGAGAACAGGGCATCCAGTTCGTTACTTCGGGCCAACATGGCCCGAAGCTCCTGTTCCCGGCGTTTGCTTTCCTTGACAGCCTCCTGCATGAACTTGGACATTAGCAGTTTTACAAAGTCCTCTTCCTTGTCCTGCAAAAAGGCGGTCATACGGCGCAGTTCCAAAAGCATCACCTGTTCCAGCGCATCGGCCCGGATATAGTGGGTGTCGTTGCAAGTTCCCCGGTTGCCCCGGTAGTTGGAGCAGTTGAAGTATTGGATTTCTGTATGCGGGTGGTTGACATTGAAATGCAGTTTTCGCCCGCAGCCAGCGCAGTACAGCAGCCCCGAAAACATATTTTTGTCCACTTTCTTGGGTTGCCTCCGCTTGTTGCCCTGTCGGGTGCGCTGCACCATTTCCCACGTTTGGCGGTCTATGATTGGCTCGTGAACATCCTCGAAAATGAGTTGGTTTTCCTCGGGGTTTTCAAACCGCCGCTTGTCTTTAAAGGACTTGGAAAAGGTCTTAAAGTTCACCACATCGCCCATATACTCCCGGGCGTTGAGAATTTTGTTGATGGTGGTCTTACACCAATAGTAGGGGCTGTCCTTGTATGCGCCGCCCTTTTTCCCACTTCTGCGAATACCCTTGCTCCTCCAATACTCGGTAGGGGTTAGGATTTTCTGCTTTTCCAGATGGTCGGCAATTCGGTATTCGCTCACGCCGTCGATACACAGCTTGTAGATGTACCGTACCACTTGGGCGGCCTCCTCGTCCACAATCCAGTACCGGGGGTTCTCCGGGTCTTTGGTGTACCCATACGGTGGCTTGGAGAGAGGAACGCCAGCATTGCCACGCAAGCGGTGGGCGCTGCGGATTTTGCGAGATATGTCTCGGGCGTACCACTCGTTCATTATGTTGCGGAACGGCGCAAACTCGTTGTCTCCCTCGGCGCTGTCCACGCCGTCATTGACAGCGATAAACCGAATATCGTGTTCGGGAAAAAACTTGTCTGTGAACATTTCCACTTGCAAATAGTCTCGGCCCAGCCGTGACATATCCTTGACCATTACAGCCCCGATATATCCGGCCTCGATAGCCTCCACCATTTCCGTAAAACCGGGGCGGTTGAAGTTCGTGCCTGTGTATCCATCATCCACAAAATACTTTGTGTTGCTAAAACCGTACTCCTTGGCGTACTTGGCAAGGAGCTTTTTCTGATTGGAAATACTGTTGCTATCTCCCTGCACATCATCGTCACGGGAAAGGCGGCAGTAAAGAGCTGTTACAATGTTTGACTGACTGTTCATAAATCCTCCTTTCCGGCAGTCAAACAGACAAATATTGTACTTATATTATACCTTATCTGACCGCTGATGTTAAGGATGTCAAGACTGCAAAGTTTACGGCTGAGGCGGGGTCTGCTCCTTGTCCGAAAAGATTAAACGCAGGATTTTGCTTTCCAGCGTATGCTTGTTGGCGTGTTCCTCATGGACAGGAACAACGGTGTATTTTGTGCCGCCGACTTGGTATTCCGGCGGGGTGAAAGGAATGACTTTCTGTTCCATGTGGTGGCCTCCTCGCAAAATAAGATTTTTATTTGTCCGATTCCCGATTGTCTCATAGGGAAGCGACAAAGGGCAGCACTCTTGCGGGTGCTGCCCTTTGTCGCTGCTCTGGATTAGTAGTAGCTGTTTTGGTAATGCTCCTCGGCCTCGTCAATGCTTTTCACATCAAAGAGCCAGTGAAGTTCATCCATCACACGCTTGATGTCCTCGGGCTTAAAGTCGAGGTTTTCCATCGCCAAAATGACATAGCCCCGGCAAGCACTATTTTTCCATTGCTCCATCGTGAAAACCCTCGTCTTTTGATAAAGAGACTTCGGGCCACATTGGTCCGAAGTTCCTTTCTGTCGGGATGGCCGCACCGCTCCGTTTCGGCCTGTCATAAGACAATCAATTTACGGTGCGGCCTGGCCCTTTATCTAAAACTGCAACGTGTCGGCGGGCTTGGCAGCCCTCATGGGAATTTCACCCCGGCCCATACTTGTGGGTGCGCCGTGCAATGCGGTGAGGCGTTCAACACGGAAGTCTCATTATCCAATGCAGACCATATGGGCCGCCCCGCCTTGGGTGGCTCCCGGCTGTCGGTGGTGTCCGCTCCCTCTTTGATAGCTGATAAGATAAGCACATCCTTTCCCGCTACAAAAAGATTATGGCGCACCCGCCGCACGGTAATTGCATTGTAAGGTTTCCGGCACGTTGGTATGAAGTTGTCAAAGTACATTGAGGAGAAATACTCCTCTCAATAACCGTGACAAAAAAGGAGGCATTGTTAGGGCCGTCAGCAAAACTTTTTCAAAAAAGTTTCCATGTTTCGTAAGCCCCGCTCAATGCTCTCAACCACGCTGGCGGTTGACACACCCTCCGCCTTGGCAATTTCCGTTTTACCAATGCCGAGTATGTAATGGGCATAGATGCGTTTGCCCTGTTTGTCGGGTAGATCTGCAATAGCGGCGTGAAGCTGCTGGGCGGTCAGCTTGCGCTCATAGATTTCATCGGGAGAATAGGAAATAAACTGAATGGCGTTTTCTATTCCGTCCGCACGGTCAAGGGAGTATTGCGCTTTATAGCGGTACATTTTTCGAGCATAGGCGGCCTCCCGGCGCTCATGCTCCACGAATACACTTAGCACCTCCTCTGGAATGTCAATGATACAGTCGGCTTTATAAAAATCGGGGTACAAGTCCCGCAGGTTGATTTTTGGCATGATGATACCTCCGTTTCGGTTTTGGGGATTGACCGAAACGGAGTTGGTGGAGATCGACAGCGGGGCCGGACTTCGGGACAACTTGGCCCGAAGTGGGTTGCAAGTCTGCTGTTAGCTGATTACATCAAGCCACTATGTTTCCATAGTGCCCCAGCTCTTGAAGTTGAAAAAAGGATAAAATTAAACACGGCGATACCTCCTTAGTACCGCCGTGTCCTTACTTTAGAGCGCACTTATCACGCCCGCCGTTAGGCTACTGTATTTTGTGTAGGCATATAACTACTCTGCCCCAAAACAACGGTTTTTTTTTACCGCTGGGTGGTGTCAATTTGCTTTTTTGTGAAAGTGCGGTGCATATATTGGGGGTTTATTTTCAAAATATATAGTAGACAAACCGCCATAATAAGTATGCAACCCCAAAATTGCAAGTTTGCATAAGATGCAAAGACTGTCATAATGGCCTGTATGGAGCAATAAAGCAATTCGATTTTGATATTTTTTTTGCGTTGCACAATATCTTTTTCATACATTAGATTGCCAGACATCCATAAGGAACATAACAAAAGCAAAATGATTAGCCATACACCGCTCCTTTCACCCTCTGGAGAAATGTATTTGCTTTGCGCAAATAGATTGAGTATGGTCGCTTGAGCAGCAATGGCAAGCCATGTCAAATTTGACCTCAAAATCAAGTTGGGTTTTCTTTTTCCTTTGACATCGTTTGCAATCAATTCATCTAAAGAAAGATGATACAATACAGATAACGCCATTAAATTTTCGGAGCTGGGGGCAGATTGGTCAGCCTCCCATTTTGTTACAGCTTGTCTACTCACACCTAAACATTCGGCCACCTTTTCTTGTGACAGTCCGCTCTTTTTTCGTTGTTGCTTTAATCTCTCACCGAGTGTCATATTATCACCTCTTGAATAAATTGTAGCTTGGTTTGGACTGCGTTTCTACCAACTATACGGCAACTATCAGTTGCAACTACCTTTTTTGATATAAATGTTATTATATCGTTTGTGATTTTGTTAATCAAGGATGTTAAAACGATGCGTAATATAGCTGTGCTTAACGCTCGTTTTATGATGTACCGCTAAACGGCAAGCAGGGCAACTGTGGCCACAGTTGCGATTTTTTGCGAAAATCTGCTTGTTGGGGCCAGCCCCAAACCCGGTATCACTTCGGGCCAAATTGGCCCGAAGTTGTGGCGTCGCTTTGCTCCTTTTACGTCCATACGCTACCGCTCCTGTTCCTTGCTTTTCTCCTGCTGGGGCGCACCCAGCAGAGCGTCAATATTTGCTTTGACCGTCAAGACCTCCTGCATGGTAGACCGGGCCGCCCGGTACTCCTTGTAGGCGGCCTTTTTCTTCGCGGAAAGCTCCTGCCACTCGGCTTTCAGTTTGTCCATCTTGGGCAGCTTTGCACCGCCAAGCAAAGCGTCAAATTGCGCCGTGGCCGCCCGGTAAAGGGCAATTTCGCCCTCATGCTCGGCTAAAAACTTGCGGCTGTATTTGCTGGCCTTGTACTGCTCAAAGACTGGGCGGGCCTTGGCGTACTCCACGATTGCCCTCTTTAGGGCGGCGTTGGTTTTCATATCCGTTTCAAGTTGCTGCATCTGCCCGGACAGGGTGTGAAACCGCTCCGAGGCGGTGGCGGCCTTGGCCTCCAATTCCTCGTAGGAGAGCAGACCGTTTTCCTGTAAGTATTGGAGAGCGGCGGCCATCTGCTTGAGATTGTAGACCTTGGCCCACCGCTCATAGCCAGCACCCTTGCCGGCTTTCAAGCGGGCCTGTATGTCGATAATAAGATTGACCTTTCGGGTGGGCGGGGCGTGCCGCTGTGCGGATCGCCCGCCCCCGGCAAGCTGGGCCTTAATGTCCTCGGGGCCGTACCCCTCGCCCAGCGTGGAGGAGCGCAAGCGGGTAAACCGTTCTTGGCCCTCGGTGCGAAAGCTGATAGCTCCGCCCCGGCCCTCCTTGACCTCATAGCCCGCCGCCTCCATCAGAGCGAGAAAAGCGGGGAAATCGGCGGGCTGCTGGGCGATAGCGTTATCTATCTGCAAGCACAGTTTTTCTTGAAAGGTGAGAGGCTTGCCGTTGGCCGCCTCCCGCCACTCCCCATAGTGCCGATGCCGCCCCTTGCTGTGCTGCTTGGGGTTGCGGATAATCGACAGCCCATTTTCCAAACACACCCGGTCAGAGAGCCGCCGCAGGGCAAAGGCCGAGCCGAGGAAATCACGAAACTTGCGGGTGCAATCCAGCGAGGTTGAGTTGTAGTAAATATGATTGTGGATGTGCTGGCGGTCTGTGTGGGTTGCTACAAAAAAGGCGTGGCGGCCTTTCGTCCAGCGCATGGCCGTTTCGTAGCCGATACGGTTGGCCTCCTCGGACGAAATCTCGCCGGGGGCAAAGGCTTGGCGTATCTGATAGCAAAGTATATCCGCATCCTTTTTCTGCTCCCGCCCGGTGATGGCCTTGTACTTAGCCTTGCTCAAAAGAAACTCGGCATCGCAGGTCTGCTGGTCGCACTCGTAGGCGGTAATCAGTTCGCCGTTTTGGGTCTTGTCCGGGTTTTGGCCATAGTCGAAACGGTCAGCCATCGACTGCGCTATGGTCTGCCCTTTGCTGATGTGGTGGGTCTTGAAATAGGTTGCGGCGATAGGCACACCCCCTTTCTATGAAAACAGGCGGCCTTGCAAGCCGCCTGTTTTATGTTGCTCCACTTCGGGCCAAATTGGCCCGAAGTCACGGCGTTGTGATGAAACGGCGCAGCGAGTAATCGAGGTTAACCAGCTTTTCCACCGCCCACCCGGCCACGGCGGGCAGCCCCAAAGGGGAGCAGAGGAAAGCAATAAACAGTAAGATGCCGCCATTGACAAACTGCTTATCCAAAAAAACCAGCAGAGCCAGCAAAACAATTAGGCCACTCACAATATCCAACAGCCATTCACCGACCCCGCACAGGAACGCCAGCACAGGCGTACCGATTGCCAAAACCACCACCAGAGGAGCCGCCAAAATCTTAAATATCAGTCTCATAAATACCCCCACTTTCTTGTTGTCCAGACGCTACTTTTACCATCTACCTATATTTTACCATGTAGAAAATTCGACAACAAGGATGTGGAGACTGCACCGTTCTTGTCCTCACACTTCGGGCCAAATTGGCCCGAAGTTGCTATATCCGTATCTCTCGGACCTCTCGCTCCATCGTGTGAGCATAGCGCATGGTGGAAAGTGTGCCGCCCTTATCCCGGCCATCGTATACGGCAATCACCCGGCTGGACAGAGCCACCATATAGCGGTTGCGGTTCATAAAACAATCTTGGCTGTATTCCTCCTGCTGTACCTTGATGCCGTTGCAACCCTCCAAGCATTTACGGAAAAGTGGGTCAGTTGATTTCAACCGATTGTTGTACGGAATGGCCGCCTCCAAAAACAGGTCGGGGTGCTGGGCCTTTTGCTCAAGCACCAGCTCGGCAAAGAGCAAATCTACCCCCTCGGCAAAACCGGAAATAAACATGGTAAAGCCATCGGCAATGGCCTTTTCGATTTCCTCTTTCAGTTTTGATTTTACATAATCCACCTTATCGGCGGGGATGTCTCGATGTCCTGTGACGCAACACGCTTTTTCGCTCATAATCATTCCTCCTACATCTTTTTCTTTACATTGTTAATCCTAACACATAGGCAATATTGCCTATCACACTCACCATCTATTATAGGCAATAATGGAGATATGTAAAGAGTGTAAAGGAGGGAACGCAAGAAAATGATTTCTTATGCTCCGCTATGGGAGACAATGAAAAAGAAAAACGCCTCAACCTATACGTTACAGGTCAAAGGCGAAATTAGCAGCTCCACCATTCGCAGATTGAAAGCCAATCAGTCAGTATCGACCAACACGCTGGAGGCGCTTTGCAAAATATTGGACTGTGATTTAGAGGATGTTATTGCGTATGAGCCGGATAAAGACACGTTATCATAAGAAACTTAAAGAGTGTATTAAACAGTAGGAGGAAAAACATGTCAGAATTAAAAATGGTTATTCATAAAATTAAGGGAATAAATCACGGCGTTATAGATGTGCCAATAGAAAACGGAATTTTTTGTTTTGTAGGAAATAATGGTGTGGGTAAAAGTACAATTATGTCTTGTTTGGCACAACTCATTTCGAGACATAATCTTGGGTTGCTAAGGGAAGAAGATTATTCTGACGAATCTTTTGTTGAGTTTTATGTGGATGGAATAGTTGATCACTGGTCTTGCAAAGACAATTTTTGGGTAGCCGACAATTTCCCCAAAACCATAAAATACAATGGAACGTCAGAGGGTAGCCTGTTTTATGGAATGAGATTTAAGGACTCACGAGAAGTAGATAATTTAATGCGTGAGGGGAAGATTTCCGCTCATGATTTAGCTGATGCTGATGATTATGTAGAACAACAGTTAGGGGGTATTTTGCATAATACCTGCTTTTCATAACTTGGTGCACCGTATCCCATACTTCCTGCGTAATAATCGGCTCATGGGTGTTGTCTACCACAATCCAGTCTTGCTCCGGAACATCTACAATGCTCTTATCAAAAAATCCCTTTGTCTTACGCCGACCGAACACTACCTTGCCGAGATACACAGGATTGTTCATGATGGAGCGGACAGAAGTGGCATGCCAGTCAAAGGGCTTTCGCCAATATTCACTCTGGAAATAGTCCGGATTATTCTGATTAAAATAGGCCTGCGGGTTGAGAATTCGTTTCTCCCGCAGGATTTTTGTTATCCGAACATAGCCTACCCCCTCGGCAAACAGCTGGAAAATCTGCCGCACGATATCGGCAGCAACCGGATCAATAATCAGTTTGTGACGGTCATCTGGATTCTTGATATACCCAAAAGGAGCATGGCTCCCCAAGTACATACCAGTCTTGGCTCTTGCCCGATGTGCTGCTTTCGTCTTGGTGGAACACTGCCGGGCATAATAGGAATTCACTACATTTGTGAAGGGGAACACAAGGTTATCCGTTCCATTTGCAGTGTCAATATTCTCACTGACAGCAATGAAACGAACACCTTTTTGCTCAAAGTAATGCTCGATGTAAAGACCCATCTGTGCGTACTCTCTACCGAACCGGGAGAGGTCTTTCACCACCACAATGTTGATTTTACTCTCTTCAATATCTTCCATCATCCTCTGGAACTGAGGCCGGTCGAAGTTTGTCCCTGACCATCCGTCATCACAGTAATAATCAGAGATAATAAAATGGTGGTCGTTACAGTACTGCGTGAGCAGTGTTTTTTGTGTTTGAATGCTGCCGCTCTCGCCAGTCTGTCCATCATCTTGGCTGAGGCGGCAGTAGATTGCTGTGTTTGTCTGTGCCATAGCCGCACCTCCTTTAGCACGACAGGATACCATCAATCTTTCTTGATAGCTATACCATTATCCACTAAAGATTCGGACGGAATCTCGACCTCTTGGGATGCTTCACAGGAATGGGTGATGAGATTTCCAACCTTATCAAAAATGGTGCTTTCTCCCTTGAAAAAGCTAAAGGTAACATATTGCACGCCGTTGATGGTTTTGGAATGAACACTGAAATCTCCGTTGCAAAGAAATGGCATGTTCTCGCTCCTTTCACGACAGTATGCAAAAACAGAGGAAAGAAAATGGCTGTGTATCGGCACTTTCTTTAAATCTGGCATAACAATTTGCGCTATCACTTAAAAAGTTATGCTACTTTCAAATCCCCCAACGGCTTTGCCGGTGGGCGTTTCCGGGAGTTATGCTGCCAAAGCAGCATAACTCCTTTAACCTGCACAATATTCGACCCTACTTTTTCAGGCTAAAATACAGCTATTCTTTCTTCTCTGTTTTAATAAATTGTTGTTCTGACAGGTTACTATTCTTCTTGTTTACTCCTATCCGTTTGTAAGACAGGGGATGTGCCATCATGACCTGTGGGGGTATCTGTTTCGCAGACAACCAAATCAGTAAGCTCATAGGAATTATTGATTTGCCTGCCGTCTCTGAAGTTTTTGGTGACCACAGTCAGCCCTGCATCGGAAAGCTGCTTAATGGCTTTGCTGACAGAGCTGACTGCAATTCCACAGGCTGACGCGATGATTTGTTTGCTTGGGTAGCAGCCACTTTTTTTATTTCTGCATTTGCAAAGATAGCAATAGACGTAAAATGCAATTGGTGACATCTTATACTCAAAAACCTGATTCTGTACGATAAAAAAATTTCCTCGCTTCATCTTGATGAACACCCCTTTCTAACGAGAGAGAAGGCATAAAAATGCCCCTCACTTCTATTAAGGAAAAAGTGAGAGACTATACAACCGATAAAGTTAAGATTTTCTATCTTGATTTAATTCGTTCAGACGAATACACTATACACATATTCTTTGAAAGGATTCGATGATATGGAATATATGACTGTGCGGGAAGCTGCTAAAAAATGGAATATTACAGAGCGATGGGTTCAGAAACTCTGTGAAGAAAATAGAATTAAAGGTGTTGTTCGGTTCAGCAAGGTATGGATGATTCCTAAAGGGGCAGTCAAGCCTATTGATGGGCGGAGAAAGGATGGCGAACCTAGATGAAACAAATATTTTTAGTTGAGGATGATAAGGCAATTGCGAAGAATCTTGTGCTGCTGCTCCGTTCGGAGGGCTTTACAGTAATCCACGCCTCTACACATGGGGAAGCTCTTGCCGCGCTTGCAGGAAATAAATTTGCCTTGGCGCTGATTGATATTTCTTTACCCGATGGAAATGGTTTTACGATTTTTACAGAAATCAAAGGAAGAATGGATATCCCTGTAATTTTTCTGACCGCCTCCGGTGACGAGGCTAGCGTGGTGACCGGTCTGAATATGGGTGCGGATGACTATATCACAAAGCCTTTTCGTCCACGTGAATTGATTGCACGAATCAGAGCCGCTCTGCGCAAGAGTGGAATCTCTCCATCGGCCCTTGAAATCTCTGGACTTCATGTGGATATGGCAAGCGGTGTTGTGAAAAAGAATGGCAGCGAGGTCTTTCTTTCTGCTTTAGAATACCGGTTACTCTTGGTGTTTATTAACAATCCGAAAAGTATTATCACAAGGAGTAAGTTGCTTGACGAATTGTGGGATGCGGCGGGCGAGTTTGTAAATGACAATACGTTGACTGTCTACATCAAACGCTTACGAGAGAAAATTGAGCACGACGCAGCAACCCCGAAAATCATTCTAACCGTTCGCGGGACAGGCTATCGATTGGGGGATGGACATGTTTCGGAATAGGGAGATACGGAAATTTGCTGTGGTGTTTGCAGCAATTGCTATCACATTTGCCGCAGTAGGCTTTGTCATTCAACCAGCTGCCGGAATTCTTGTTTTTGCCTCTGCCGCTGCCTTCGGCACGGTATTTTATGTTTTCACGAAAGCAAGATATCAAAGCATTGCGCAGCTATCAGAACAAATTGATCTTGTGCTGCATAATGCCGACCATCTGTTCATTGGTGAAGCAAGCGAAGGCGAGCTTTCCATTTTACAAAGCGAGATCACAAAAATGACCCTACGTATTCGGGAGCAAAACGATGCGCTGAAAAGGGAAAAGAAACATCTTTCCGAGTCGATGGCTGACATCGCCCATCAGCTGCGTACTCCTCTCACATCGGTAAACCTAATTTTATCTCTATTGGAAAACAATGCGGATGAGAAGGAACGGAAAGCAATGATCCGAGAAACAAAGGAACTGTTTGTACAGATGGATTGGCTGCTTACTTCTCTTTTAAAGCTATCCCGCTTGGATGCGGGCATTGTAGTGTTTCAGAGAGAGAAAATTGATGTGCATACTTTGATCAGCAGTGCAGTTCATCCGTTCTTGATTTCCATGGAGCTGCACAACATCGCTTTGCAAATGGATGTGCCGAAAGGAATGTTCATTCAGGGCGATGACCGCTGGCTTTCGGAAGCCATTCAAAACATTTTTAAAAACTGCATGGAAAGCGCAGGAGATGACGGAAAGATTACGATTGCATGTGAAGATAATCCACTGTTTACCGAGATTATGATTCATGACAGCGGAGCCGGCTTTGCAAAGGAGGATTTGCCCTGCCTGTTTGACCGGTTCTATCGCGGGAAACGCGCAGGGGCTACCGGATACGGGATTGGACTTGCTCTCTGCAAAACAATTATTGCAAGGCAGGGCGGCACAATCACTGCCAAAAACCACCCGCAAGGCGGTGCTGTATTTACGATTCGTTTTGCTAAATGACGGATCTCTCACCAAAAAGTCACCGGGATGTCAGTTAAAAGTTCTACGATATGGGTGAACCACGAGAAAGGAGACTCATACAATGGAGTTTTTAAAAATTGAAAATTTATGCAAGGTCTACGGCAAGGGTGACAATCAGATCACAGCGTTAGACCATGTTACTCTTACAATTGAAAAAGGCGATTTTACTGCAATCATTGGTTCTTCCGGCTCCGGTAAATCCACCTTGCTTCACGCCATTGCAGGTGTTGATGTGCCCACGAGTGGAAAAATCTATTTGGACGGGCAGGATGTATATGCGGGGGGCAACGAAAAGCTTGCCATTTTCCGCAGACGGCAGGTGGGGTTGATTTATCAATTTCATAACCTAATCCCCACTTTAAATGTGGTGGAAAACATCACTTTACCCATTCTGATGGACAAGCGAAAAATCAACGCAGAACGGCTGAATGACCTGCTCGAATTGCTCGGGCTACAGGAACGCAAAACTCATCTGCCCAATCAGCTTTCTGGTGGTCAACAACAGCGTGTTGCAATCGGACGCGCTTTAATGAACGCCCCGGCAGTCATGCTGGCCGATGAACCGACCGGCAGTCTGGACAGCCGTAACGGTCAGGAAATCATCAAGCTACTCAAAGAAAGTAATAAAAAATATGGACAAACCCTGCTTCTTGTCACTCACGATGAAAATATCGCCTTGCAGGCAG
>NZ_DALZCH010000040.1:0-26547 GCF_031978065.1 Oscillibacter sp. | reverse complement strand
CCATGGATACATACAGCAAAATCACCGTAGTGACGATCGCGCCAATAAGGTTTCGCTTGGTGCGCTGAAGCTCCAGCGCGCCTTCGTCAATCTCTTCCTTCGGCTTGGCCTGCCCGCGCTCCTCCTTGGGTTTGCAGCCAAAGCCCGCCTTTTCCACTTTTTTGACGATGTCCTCCGGCGCGGTTTGGCTCTCGTCGTATTCAATGGACAGCACGCCGGTGGTGAGATTTACCTCGCTGCGGGAAACTCCCGGCAGCTTCCGGGTCACCCTTTCCACGGACGAGCTGCACGCTGCACAGTGCATTCCGATGATATTATAAGCTTCCTTGCGCATAATTGGCTCCTTTCTCTGTTGGGGAATATACCCCTTGGGGGTATTTTTTACACCCTCATCATATACCCCGAGGGGGTATATGTCAAGGAGGTTTTTTTGTTTTTGAGGAACTTTCTATGCGCAGTCTGCCCCGAAACAAAGCAGTTCACCCGCTTTGCGGAGATTTTTGGAAAAGGCTGCTTGCCGGGGACGCTTTCGGGTGGGGTGGTCAGTCGGTCACGGGACGGGCATGGCCGTTGGGCTGCTTGAAATGGGACGGGTTTGCTTCCTGCGTATAGGTCTCCCAAATGCGAAAAAAGGCCGGAGCAATTTGCTCCGGCCTTTTTAATGCTCTAATGCTGCGCCCGCGAACAAAGCCAACGGCTTTTCAGGACGGCGGAATTTTTCTGCGGATTTTATCAGCGTTCCTTCATCCGAATCAAAGTTTCAATCAGCTCCACAGTGCCCTCGTACCCGAAAATGCTGCTGTCCAGACAGAAGTCGTAGCTGTCCACAGCGCCCCACTTTTTGGCGGAGTAATACTCGTAGTAGCTGGCGCGGCGTTTGTCCGTCCGCAGAATCTGCTGGCGGGATTGCTCTATTTCAAGCTTTTGCCGCCGGGCCTCCACGGCAATCCGACGATCCAAAGGCGCGTGGATAAACAGATTCAACACGTTGTCCCGATTCTCCAGCGCATAGTCCGCGCAGCGGCCGATGATGACGCAGGGACCGTCGTCCGCAACGCGGCGGATGGCGCCAAAGGTGGCCTGATACACCTGCTGCTCCAGCGAATCGCTGACGCCCGCGCCCGGCAGCGCAAACATGTAGGAGTCCATGGCGATGGAATATAGCAGGCTTTTTGGGCGTTCGTCAAAGCTATCGAACAGTTTTTCGTTCAGGCCGCTCTCTTCCGCCGCCTTGCGCAGCAGTTCTTTGTCATAGAAGGGGATCCCCAGCTTTTTTGCAAGGCGCAGGCCGATTTCCCGGCCCCCGCTGCCAAGCTGGCGGCCGATGGTGACGACGGTTCTCATAAAAGTGATTCCCCTCTCTTGCGGCAACGCCTGGCCGGTTGGGTCAGTTTTCTTCGGGTATGGGTTTTCCCAGCCTGCGGTACATCGTCTTTTTCACCGCCCGCAGAATATTTTCATACCCCGTGCAGCGGCACAGATGGCCCGAAAGCAGCTTACGCAACTGGTCGTCCGTATATTCCTCGCCGGTTTCCAGAATCTCCACGGCGGTGAGAATGAAGCCCGGGGAGCAGAAGCCGCATTGAATGGCGGCTTCGTCCACAAAGGCCTGCTGAATGTCGGCCAGCTCACCGTTGGGGCCTAACAGACACTCCAACGTGCGGATGGACTTGCCATCCGCCCAAACCGCAAGGTAAATACAAGAGTTGAACGCCTCGCCGTCGATGAGGACGTTGCACGCGCCGCATTCGCCCACCTCGCAGCCTTTCTTCACCGAGGTCATGCGGAAATCGTTGCGGAGCATATCCGTCAGGGATGCCCGTGTGTCCACCACTCGCTCGACCTCCTTGCCGTTGAGGGTGAAACGGACGGTTTTATACTGCATTACATGCTTTTCCATCACAGTGCACCTCCCGCCAGCCGAACGCTCTCAATAAATCCTCGTTTGGCGCTTTCCACGGCGATGTGCAGCCGGAAATCCCGGCTGGCGCGCCAACTGTCTCTGGGGTTAATATCCTCTTTCACCGCCTGGGCAAACCGCTCGGCCAATTCCTCGGATACCGGCTGACCATTTGCGGTTTTCTCCGCTGTTTCGGCCCGCAGGGGAATAGGACCTGCCACGCCGAAGGCCACCCGTGCCCGCTCCACGGTCTTTTTGTCGGAGGACAGCCGCACGTTTACGGAGGTGCCAAGCGTTGCGATGTCCATGGCGTTGCGCATGGCGTATTTGATATAATGGCCATAGGCGTTTTCATAGCTTTCCCGGGGAATCAGAACGGCGGTTTGAATTTCGCCCTCCCGGATATCCACCTTACCGGCCTTGATATAGAATTCCTGAATGGGCAGGCGGCGCACGCCCTCCGGCCCGGTCAGTTCAATCACCGCGTCCCAGGCGAACAGCGTGGCGGCGGAGTCGGCAGAGGTCACGCCGTTGCAGGTGTTGCCTCCGATGGTGCCGATGTTGCGAATTTGCGGCCCGCCCACCTGATCCACCGCCTGACCCAGCACGTTGACGTATTGCTGAATCAGGGGGTGCTTGGTAATGTGGGAAAAGCTGGTGAGGGAGCCAATGCGCAGCGTGGCGTCCTCTTCCAGACAAACGCCACGCAGAGCATTGATGCCATAGATGGAAATCAGCTCCGCACCGGCCCGCTTTCCCTCCCGCATCTGGACCAGCACGTCGGACCCGCCGGCGATAATCTGGGCCTGCGGATGCTCCATGCGGAGTGAGACGGCCTCTTCCACGGTCATTGCCTCGTAAAGGGCTTTCATGTCATACATATCGTCTTCCTCCTCTCAATCCTGAATCAGCCCCGCCGCGCGGAACTCCGCGTACAGCACATGGGGCGTGATGGGGCAGCGGTCAATGGATACGCCGGTGGCGTTCAAAATGGCATTGCGGATGGCCGGTGCGCCGGAGCAGGCGGGGGGTTCGCCCAGTGCCTTGGTTCCGTATGGGGAGGTAGGCTCCGCGTTTTCCACAAACTGCCCCTCCAGATGGGGATGGTCCAAGAAGGTGGACAGTTTGTAGTCCAGCAGGTTGTCGTTCAGGGGCTTTCCCGTCTTCTCGTCAAATTTCAGTTCTTCCGACAATCCGTAGCCGATGGCCATGGACATACCGCCGTGGACCTGCGCCTCCGCCAATTGGGGGTTGATGAGGGTGCCGCAGTCGTGGACATTCACCAATTCCAAAAGCTTCACCTTGCACATGGGGATATCCACCTCCACCTCCGCAAAGGAGCAGCCGAAGGAATAGGCGTTGGTTCGGATGCTGGCGGTGGTTTCGGCGGTGATGTGGTGGCTGTCGTTCACGGAGTACAGCGCCTCCATCGCCACGTCTCCCAAGGTTTTCAAAATCCGTCCGTCAGATTTGCGGACAATATTGCCGTCTGCCAAATCCAGATTGGAAACCGGCATGCGGGTTTGCTCATGGGCGATATCCAAAATCCGCTTCCGCAGGGCAAGGCCGGTCTGCATGATGGAAAAGCCGCCGATATAGGTCTGCCGGGAAGCGTAGGCGCCCGTACCGAAGGGGGTGATGTCGGTGTCCTGCGTAGAGACGACGTGGACGTTTCCCACAGGCACGCCCACCGCGTCGGCCACCATCTGGGAGTAGGCGGTGTCGCAGCCCTGACCGATTTCCGTCTCTCCGGTCTGGAACTGAAGGGACCCGTCCTGATTCAGCACCATCCGGCAGGAGGAGCTTTCCATGGAAATGGGCCACACGGCGGTGTTGTACCAGAACACCGCGCAGCCGATGCCCCGGCGGATGGGGCCGGTCTGGTTCTTATATTCCTCGTATTTGCGCTGGAAGTCAATGTAGGCCATGCCTTTGTCCATGCACTGATTGAAGGTGTCGGTATACAGCTCGTTTTTGGAGAAGGCGTCCACATACCCGACAGGCATCAGATGCGCCCGGCGGTAAGCCACGGGATTCTGGCCCACCGCTTTTGCCACGTCCTCAATGTGGCTTTCTCCGGCGAACATGGCCTGCGGGATGCCGTAACCCCGCATGGCGCCTGCGGCGGGCCGGTTGGTGTACACCGACCATGCGTCGCACTCCACGTTGTCGCAGGGGTAAAGCTGGGGGAACGCGCCCATGCCCTTGGCCACCACGCCGTGGCCGTGGGAGGCGTAGGACCCCTGATTGGAAAATGCCTCGAACTTCCGGGCCACAAGCGTTCCGTCGGGACGAACCCAAGAGATGATGTGGGTGCGGATGGCGTGGCGGACGCGGTTTGAGACAAACGTCTCCTCCCGGGTGCAATCCAGCTTCACAAGCCGCCCGCCGACCATGGAGCTGAGCCACGCGCACAGGGGCTCGTACAGCGCGTCCTGCTTGTTGCCGAAGCCGCCGCCGATATAGGGCTTGATGATGCGGACATTGCCCCATGGAATGCCCATGGCCTGCCCCACTACCCGGCGGACAATGTGGGGAATCTGGGTGGAAGAAACGACCACCATCCTGCCTGCCTCTTCATAGGCGAAGCAGCCGTGGTTTTCAATGTGGCAGTGCTGAACAGTGGGGGTGTCGTACCAGCCCTCCACACGGATCAGGCCTGGCTCCTGAATGGCGGCCTGATAGTCGCCGCGTTGAATCTCGGTGTGGGCAAGGATGTTTCCGGGGTAGTTTTCATGAATCTGGGGCGCGTCCGGCTCCATTGCCTTCTGCGGGTCCAGCACAAAGGGAAGCTCCTCGTATTCCACCTTGATGGCCCGGATGGCCTGCATGGCCGCCACCTCGTCCTCCGCCACCACGGCGGCCACGTCGTCTCCGTAGTACCGCACATGCTGGTTCAGCAGCTTCCGGTCCGCCACGTCCTGATGATGCGGATCCATGGACCAAGGGTGGCCCGCGGTGGGGAAGGGGATATCAGGTACGTCGAAGCAGGTGAAGATTTTCACCACGCCGGGAATGCCCTCCGCCTCGCTGATATCAACGGACTTCACGTATCCGTGGGCGATGGAGCTGTGCTTGATTTTGGCGATCAGGGCAGAGCCGTCGCACAAATCATCCATGTATTTTGCACGGCCCGTGGCCTTTTCGTATGCGTCCACGCGCACGATGCTTTTGCCGACGCTTTTGCTCATGGTTTGGCCTCCTTTTTATTAACTGAACCGTTCCCGCCCCCTTGACTGGCCATGGGAAAAGTGGATATACTATGGGGTAATATGAAAAACCAAAACGAAGGTTGAGGGTTCCCGTATGAAAAAACCGGGCTGTGTGGTGCTGGCGGCTGGAAACGCCAGCCGCTTTGGGAAAAATAAGTTGGAAGCCGCGCTGGACGGACGTTCTTTGATTCTGCGCTCTTTGGAGACCGTTCCAACGGAGTGCTTTTCCTCCGTGGTGGTGGTCACCCAGTATCCGGACGTTCTGAAGCTGGCGGGGGAGTTTCACTTCGCCGCCCTGCACAACGACAAGCCTGAGCTGGGCCTGAGCCGCTCCCTTCAGTTGGGGCTTACGGCGCTGCGGGATTGCACCGCCGTGTGCTTTCAGGTGTCGGACCAGCCGCTTCTGCGGCGGGAATCCGTGACGGCGCTAGTGAATTTCTGGCGTGAGGAATCGGAGAAGCTTGCCGCCCTTTCCCACGGTGGCGTTAGGGGCAACCCCTGCATCTTTCCCGAGAAGTTCTATCCCGAGCTGATGGAGCTTTCCGGTGATGTGGGCGGCGCGGCGGTAATCCGCCGCCACGAGGATGAGCTGCGGCTTTTGGAGGTTCCCCCCGGGGAGCTGTGGGACGTGGACACGCCGCAGGCGCTGCGCCGGGCGAAGGATTTGCTGGGAGAGGGGAGCATCCTATGAATTTTCTGGTTGTGGGCCTTGGCGGCGGCTTGGGGGCTGTCGCCCGATATGGGATCGGGCTGCTCCCATGGCGGGGGAGCTTTCCCGTTTCAACGCTTCTTGTGAATCTTTTGGGCGCGGTGGTCATCGGCTTTCTCACCGGCTATGCAGTCCGCCGCCGGATGGATGGACGCCTTCTGCTCTTTTTGAAGACCGGGGTGTGCGGCGGCTTTACCACCTTCTCCACCTTTTCGCTGGAGTCGGTGCAGCTAATTGCCGAGGGGAATCGCGGACAAGCCGCGCTGTACATATTCCTCAGCTTAACAGGCTGTCTTCTGGGGGTCTGGCTGGGTCAGGCCCTGAGCCGGACTCTGACGCAATAAAAGTGGAAGCCCCCGGCGGTCCTCCCTTGGGAGGGCCGCTTTATTTTTTCGCGTAAGGCGTGTTCTCCAACGGCAGACTGCTGCGGAATACCCCGTCGTACCGGAAATAGGCATCCGCGATGGCAGGCGCGGTGGGAATGGAGGTGATTTCACCAATGCCGATGGCCCCCAGCGCCACGTTCAAGCCCGGTTTTTCCACAATCAGCGCCTTCACGTCGGGAATCTGGTTGGAGCGCAGCAAGCCCAGAGTGCCGTACCTAGCAAGAGGCTTACAGTCTTGAAGAGGATACTTCTCGGTCAGCGCGTAGCCCATGGACATCACCACGCCGCCCTCAATCTGCCCCTCCACGGAGGTGGGGTTCACAGCCCTGCCCACGTCGTGGGCCGCCACAATCTGCTTGACCGTTCCGTCGTCGTTGAGAATGCAGATCTGCGTGGCGTAGCCGTAGGCCACGTGGCTCACTGGGTTGGGCACGTCCGCGCCCAGAGGGTCGGTCTTCGCCAGATATTCTCCGTAAAATTCCTGTCCCTCCAAATCCGGCAGCGTTTTTCCATTCAGCGCGGCGCAGAGCTGGTCACAGGCACGAAGACAAGCTTCGCCGGTAATCAGGGTCTGCCGGGAACCGGAGGTGGTGCCGGAGTCGGGGGCAAGATAGGTGTTGGATCGCTCGTAAATAATGTCGTCCCGCTTGAGGCCCGTTTTTTCCACGGTCATCTGGGTCAGGACTGTGCCCAGTCCCTGCCCGATGCAGGACGCACCGGCAAAAATGTGGAGCTTTCCGTCTGTCACTGTCAGCTTTACCCGTCCGGTGTCGGGGATGCCCACGCCCACGCCCGCGTTTTTCATGGCGCAGCCGATGCCCACGTATTTTGCCGCGTCATAATAGGGCTTCACGGCCTCCAACGTTTCGGCAAGGCCGGTGGATTCGTCCACAAGCTGGCCGTTGGGCAACTCCTGCCCGGGGCGAATGGCGTTGCGCCAGCGGATTTCCCAAGGAGTGATGCCCACCAAATCCGCCATCTGGTTCAAAAGGCTTTCCACGCAGAAGCAGGTCTGGGTCACGCCGAAGCCCCGGAACGCGCCGGCGGGGGGATTGTTGGTGTAATAGGCCCAGCCGTCGATTTCAAAATTCTGATAGTTATACGGGCCGGAGGCATGGGTGCAGGCCCGCTCCAAGACAGGCCCGCCCAGTGACGCATAGGCCCCGGTGTCCGCGATGACCTCCGCCGCCACGCCCTGAATGATGCCGTTTTCGTCGCAGCCCATGGAAAACTCCATTTCCATGGGGTGGCGCTTGGGATGGATGAGAAGACTCTCCGCTCGGGAGAACTTCACTTTTACCGAGCGCTTAGTAAGATATGCCACCAGCGCCGCGTGGTGCTGGACGCTTACGTCCTCCTTGCCGCCGAAGCCGCCGCCCACCAGCAGGTTTTTCACCTTCACCTTTTCGGCAGGCAGGCCAAGCATTCCCAAAATCTCGTGCTGGGTGTCGTATGCGCCCTGATCCGTGGACCAGACCACAACGCCGTCCTCCTCGGGGAAAGAGACGGCGCACTCCGGCTCCAAAAATGCGTGCTCTGTCCAGGGCGTTGAAAAGCGTTGGGTCAATATATGCTTCGATTTGGCGATGGCCTCCGCCGGGTTGCCCCGCTGGATATGCTTGTGAGAGAGGAGATTGCCGCTTTTGTGAACCAGCGGCGCGTCGGGCAGCATGGCGTCTCTGGGGCTGCGGACCATGGGAAGCTCCTCATAATCCACCTTTATCAGCGCCTTGGCCTGCGCCAGAATATCCTGCGTCTCGGCGGCCACCACGCAGATGGCGTCTCCCAGAAAGTGGGTGATGTCCCCGACGGCGATCATGGTGTCCCAGTCCTTTGCGAGGTGGCCCACCTTGTTCTGTCCGGGGATATCCTCTGCTGTGAAAATGCCCACCACACCGGGAAGGGCCTTGGCTTCTTCCGTATGGATGGCCAGCACCCGCGCCCGGGGTTAGGCGCTGCGCAGCGCGCTGGCGTAAATCATTCCGTCCAGCTACACATCGTCGGTGTACAGCCCTGTACCCGTCACCTTTTCCCGCACATCGACACGGGGGACCCGGGCGCCAAGGCCCCAGTCCTCGGGCGGCGCGGGAATCTCTCCGGTGCGGAGCACCTCCGCCGCCAGCAGGATCCCGTCGATAATTTTTACATACCCAGTGCAGCGGCAGATGTTGTTGCGGATGGCAAAAGCCGCCTCCTCCCGGGTGGGGCTGGGGTTGCCGTCTATCAGCGCCTTGGCCGAAATCACCATGCCCGGAATGCAGAATCCGCACTGCACGGCCCCCGCCGTGCCAAAGGCATAGGCAAACGCGTCCTTTTCAAAGTCGCTCAGGCCCTCCACCGTTACGATGTTTTTCCCCTCCAGCTTGTCGGTCTGGGGAATGCAGGCCTTGGTGGGCTTTCCGTCCACCAGCACCGTGCAGGTGCCGCATGCGCCTTCGCTGCATCCGTCCTTTACGGAAGTCAGATGCAGCTCGTCCCGCAGGAACCGGATGAGCTTTTGGTTGTTCGGCACGGTTACAGCTTTGCCGTTTACGGTAAATGTTGCCATCGTGTATTCCTCCTTCAGCTCCGTGCCCGCCCCGGTCCCACGGCTATCAATGGGCCGCGCTTTCATTTCCGAAAGGTCAACCTTTGAGGCAATTATACAATACCTTTTTGTCCGGTGCAATCTTTGTTTATGCAGTTCGTTATACCACTTGTAGTATCACGAGTTGTGGTGGGCCAACTCCCAGCCCACCAGCAGCGCGCCCCGGCGGACTGAGATCACAGCCTCGGACTCAAGGAAATGATTGCTGACGCCCAGCGGAAATTCCGGCGTGAGCACGGCATTACTCAGGAGATACTGAAACCCCGTCTCGTCTACGCCCTCCGCCCGAGCCCCCAGACAGAACGCGGAAAACAGGCCCCACTCCACCTCTTTTTGTATGGTGAGGGACTCGTTTTCAATGGCCGTCCAGAGGAAATCGTCGCCGTACAGCCACCCCCGGGCCCCTTTGCGGCGAAGAAACAGCAGGGATTGAAGGTTTGCCAGAGTGTGGTCCAGTCGTTTCCCGCCGGTAAATCCGTAGAGGTAAAACGTGTCGCATTCCTTCTCAAGCCCGGTTTTCAAAGCCAGCATGGCGTCGGTGTCGTCTTTTTCCACCGGGGACCGGTGTACAGCCACGCCCGACGGCTCCTCCATAGAGTCAAAGTCCCCAAGCACAAGGTTCGGCGCGATGCCAAGCTTTTGGCACAGAAGATAACCCGCGTCGGCGGCAATGATAAGGTCGCCGGGGGCGGGACGCTCCCGCAGGCCGTAAAAGCTGCCCGCGGCGAAAATAAAACAGCGTTTCATAGGTACTTCCTCTGTTTCTTCCGATTTCGGGCAGGCAAAGGATTTGCCTGCCGGTTTTTACCGAATTGTATCACAATTTACGCCCATTGACAAACCCAGAGTGGACAAACAAACCCCGGCTCCGCCGAAAGCAGAGCCGGGGTTTTTCGGGGAAATTCCGCTTTTTTGGCGTGGGCAGGTATTACATAATGTGTTCTTCGCAGAAATTGTCCACTACCCGCACGCCCATCTCGCCCCGATTGGCCACGGGGAAGAGTGCGATGCTCGTCGGGTCAAAGGCTGGGCAAAGCCGATTTTCCGGCTCCAGGCGCAGGGCGGGCGCGTGCCTGACGGAACGGTCGGGCCGCTGTTTTTTGCTCATAAAATCACCCTTTGCTAGTTTGTGACCGGGTGCAAAAAGTATTCCAGGTATTTTTTTTAAAAAGGGGTTGACAACTCCGGAATTTTTTGTATAATAATATCTGTTCGCTGCGCAGATTGCTTGCACTGCGGACGGCAGATAGCGGGTTTGTGTAATGGTAGCACGCCGGACTCTGACTCCGTCTGTAAGGGTTCGAATCCTTCACCCGCTGCCAAAAGAAAAACTCTTGGAACCATTGAATTACAGTGGTTCCAAGAGTTTTTTTATGCTGCTTAGGACTGCACTCCGCTTTTTATTATTCCCGTTTGAGCCTGTTTGCATCTTATTTTAATGTTGCAAATTTGTTGCACTCATTTAAACTAATTAGTCGTGAGTTAGATTAATGGTATGCACCTGGATTAAGTTAGAACCAACATGAATAATGGAATATGCAGTGATGTTTTTGGTACGTCCCTCGGTGGATGCCAGCTATAGAAAGAACTAATCAAATGATAAGGTAAAGAAAACCACTCGCCCTACAAGGGCGAGTGGTTTTGGCTTATCCGTTACTCACGGCTTATCACGCAGCCGAATAGGTCGTTTACGAAAATAACATTAAAAAACAAGATGCCTATGGAGAATGTTTATACTCAGTCCAGAATAAGAATAGAAGGCAAATTTATATGCTAAGCAAAATAACCCACCATTAGTATAGGGTCGGCGGGCAGTCACAGGAATACAGGAGGCTTCAACGAAAGCGAAATTAAAAGTCTAATAGATATATCTTGAAAAAATAGGCACGGAAGCCTTTTATTAGGAACTGTACAATCATAGATCGCTGCGCAGCAGAAAATTGCCACAAAACAGAGGTGTGGCGCAAGGAGTGTAGAATCAATGACAGATATTGAAATCAGGCATCTTAGCAAGACGGAGCTGTTGAGTATCCTGCGGGATCAGGAAGCTGAACTGGAGCAGCAGCGGACACAGATTGCAAAGCTGCAATCTCAGCAAAAAGCCCAGATCATCCAGGTGGAAGAGTGCGGATCCATCGCAGAGGCTTCGCTGCAAATCAATCGGATTTTTCAGGTGGCGCAGGCTTCGGCGGATCAGTATCTTGCCAGCATACGCCAAAAAGAGGTGGATGCGGAAAAGAAAGCACGCCAGATGGAGACCGAGACAAACGAGCGGGCGGAAGCGCAGATTCGGGCCACCGATATAATATGCCGGCAGGCGGAAGAGGAGAGCCAGAGAAAGGCTGCGGCTTTCTGGGATGCTCTGCAACTGCAACTGGATCAATTTTACAACAGCCATGAGGGATTAAAGGATATGCTGACAGCATGCGGATTTGATATACAGATTCCCAACCGGGGCAATTGAGTAAGAGATGGGAACGCAGAAAAACACACGTCCTACGCTGGTACAATTAAACCAAGAATTGGATCGGCGCCACCATAAAAAAGTATTTAACCGGGCACTGCGAGGCACAGTCTGGACTTTGGTGGTTGTGGCCGCGGTAGCCATTATCTGCTCAACGTTCTTTTTTTCAGTCCTTCAGATCGAAGGCAGCAGTATGGAGCCTACTTTGAACGAGGGGGAACTGGTGGTCGCATCAAAGTCAAAGCATTTTCAGCGGGACGATATTATCGCTTTTTATTACAATAATAAAGTTTTGTTGAAACGAGTGATGGGTTTCCCCGGCGAGTGGATTAGTATTGATCAAAACGGAATTGTTTACATAGACGGGCAGGCGCTGGAGGAACCTTATGTTCAAGAGAACGCGTTGGGACAGTGTGACATTACGCTTCCCTGCCAGATTCCAGAGGAGCGCTGGTTCGTACTCGGCGACCATCGGGCAACGTCGGTAGACAGCCGTTCCAAGGTAATCGGAAACGTTGCAGAGGAACAGTTGGTCGGAAAAGTAGTCTTCCGGATCTGGCCACTTTCTAAATTAGGACCTGTCAATTGAGTATCTAGTTCTTCAGGAAGGGGGTGGGATTGGTTGTTACAAAAATATAATACGGAGAGCCAGCTCATGGTTTTTATTCAGAAACACAAAAGATGGAAAAAAATGTTTTGCACTCTGTCCATTTTATCGTTTTTAGTGGCTATGAGCACTTTTCGTCTGCTGACGCTTCCTGCTGTGACGCTAACTGAAGATCCAAACACCATGGAGACCAGCAAGAATTCAGCTTCCTCTGAGGAAGCTCTGCCCGGAGAAGATGCGGAAAACACGGATGAAGCGACGGGGACCGGGGATGTTGCCTCCGGCACGGAGCCGGAGGGAAACACACCCGGTACGGAGCCGGGTACCAATGAGGGAGACACGCTCGGCACGGAGCCGGGTATCAATGAGGGAAACACACCCGGCACAGAGACGGGTACCAATGAGGAAGACACACCCGGCACAGAGACGGGTACCAATGAGGGAGACACGCCCGGCACGGAACCGGGTACCAATGAGGGAAACACGCCTGGCACGGAACCGGGTACCAATGAGGGAAACACACCCGGCACAGAGCCGGGTACCGGTGAGGGAGACACACCCGGCACAGAGCCGGACACACCCGGCGCAGAGCCCATTCCCGGTGCTGAAGCGGAAAAAAACACCAATCCCGGCATTCCGCTCGACAGTTTGATCAAGGCGCCAGAGATCATTCAACCGTCTGAATACACCTATGACGACGGGAACGGGCTGACGGTCACAGCAGTCCCGCAGGATCCCGACTCCATTCCAATGGACGCCGAGTTCCACGCGGGTCGGATCACGCAGGAGAGCGCCCCGGACCGCTATGCCCAGCTTCAGCAGTTGCTGGTAGAGGAAGGTGGCCTGGTCAGTTCCACGGGGTTTAGCGCCTATGACATCTATTTCCTTCTGGATGGCCTGAAGGTGGAGCCGGACGGGAGTGAGGTGGGCGTAACCATTGTGGATACTACGGACAGTGCCGTTGCACCGGAGGAAGCCCAGGTCTTTCACGTTTTAAACGAGAACTCAGATCCCTCTCTCCAGAAGCTCGCAGTGGAGAAAACTGCGGGCAGTTCAGCGGACATGTCGGACGCGGATCAGGGCATCACATTTACAACGGACAGTTTCTCAACGTTCGCGGTGGCGCCTAAGCTTCCCGTCAGCAGCACGCTGACTTATAAGCGGGTTCCTTCGGATGCGCCTGTTTTTACCGATTCCGAATATAATGTTGGCCGGCCGCTTGGCATTGCGGGACATTTCAGCCTGGTCGCTTTTGATACCTTATACATAAGCGCGGATTGTAACGGGAACATACTGGCGCAAACCTTAAGCAAGGTCGGGGACTTTGGAACAAAGGGCCTGTCCCCGCTCAGTGAAGTCAGCTATGTTCAAAATTATCCGAACTTGAATGCCAACGGTCCCAGAGACAACGAGCTGCTGGTGTTGGGCTCCGATAATGCGGTTGACACCACGGATGGCGGGACCCACTTTACGGTTAAAGGCCACAAATTATCTAACGCAACGGCCCTTTGGCAAGATTATGACACAAGCAGCACGCCATTCATTGATCTCCAAGCGGTAAAAAGCGAAGCAGAGGGCTTATCGTACAGTTTGTCCGCTATACTCGATCAGAATATCAGAGTCTCCCTTGTGAATAGCGGAGACCAGACAAAAAGTGGTGTGACGCTGACCGACCCGGGCGGCGTCGGTGTCTACAACACCACGGCAAATGCTTTGAGCGCATACAATTACTGCAACGTCCGCGGTCTTACGTTTAATGGTAGTGCGCTTTCAGACGGTACGATGATTATCAACGTGGATTGCACAGGATGGAACTCGCGTACATTTAACATGCCGGAATGTAAGATTTATTCGGAGTCCGGAAATGCTCTGAATTTCCAGGAGGTAACGACTTTCACAAACGGAAGAGTCCTCTGGAACTTTACAAACTGCAATGGAATGACGATCAGCACAAGACTGGAATACTGCTCCATCCTCGCGCCGGGAGCAAACATCATAGTTAACCATAATATAAACGGCACCGTTATTGGCAACAATGTTACGATCAAAGCTGAAAACCACCGCGACGATTTTGTCGGTAAGCTTCCGAAGTCGTGCGACTATACCGTTAACAAGGTATGGAAGGACTTAAACGGCAATGTGCTGACCACTGGCGACCTCACGGACTGGAGCGTTGAGGTGGAGCTGCGAGACCAGGGCGATAACCTCGTGGATAAGCAGATCTTAAGCAACAGCAACAATTGGAGATATACCTGGTCTGATCTAGACCAGAACAAAACATATACGGTCGTGGAGATTGGAGTCTATCAGAATGGAAATCCCACCAACCTGATTGGCCAGTTCACCCCCACCTCCGTCGATTCCGGCGGCAGTTGTACGATTACCAACAGCAAGACGAATTTTTATGAACTACCGGACACCGGCGGGTCCGGAACCTATCTCTACACTGCCACCGGACTGAGCTTTCTGCTCCTGTCTTCCATTCTCCTATGGAAAAAGAAAAAGAAACGGAGGAACGCGGCATAACTGTATCTCTTGGATTCTCAACAAAAAAGTTAGTATAGTGGAAAAGGGGAAATTCGATGAAACCATTGAGAAGAGCATTCAACTTTTTACTGGCAGCGGCTTTGATGCTGGCGCTGACCATTCCTGCATTCGCAGTCGACTATTCCATTGATGTTGAAAATGATGCCAGCAAGACTGGGGTATCAATCGACGGGAATACCTACGCAGCCTATAAGATTTTCAACCTAGTTTACGATACGACCAAGACAGCTTTTTCCTATACGGTGGATAGCGACTGCCTGAGCGTTACATACAATGGTTTTTCGGGTTCTGCTCTAATCAACTGGTTGTCGACGGCATCAGATGCGGACGTCCGCAGCTTTGCCGACGCTGTCTACACAAATTATATTGCGGGGAAGTCAGTGGTTCCGGCCGGCTTTGCCACAGCCAGCGGTGAAAGCGCCTCGATTCCTTTGACTTCCGCCGGATACTATCTGGTTTACGGCACCGGCGGCAGTGGAGATGCCACGGTGACCGCCTCTGTCTCCCTGACCACCGCAAAACCCACCGCAACCATTCAACCAAAGCTGAGCGTGCCCTCGCTGACGAAAGAAATTCAACACAATGAATTGAGTTCTTGGGGCAATGTGGGAGACAACCAAATCGGTGACACAGTGCACTACCGTACGATCACCTCGGTGCCCGATACCAACAATTACACCACCTATACCTATGTGATCCACGATACCATGAGCGACGGCCTCACATTTGACCCCAGTTCCCTGGTTATCAAGATCAATGACGAGGACAGCAAGGTATTGACACTAAACACCGACTATACGATTACATCCGATGCACATTCCTTCACGGTTGCCTTCAGCAATGTAAAAGCTCTCATCGCGGCCCAAAGCCTCACTACGACTGATAGCTTCTATGTTTACTACAACGCTACTTTAAATGAAAGTGCGAAGATCTACACAGATGGTTCCAATGACAACACCGCTTATCTGGAATACAGCAACAACCCCTATGATGACGGTCGCGGCGAGACGCCGCCGGTGAAGGTTTATGACTGGACCTTTACCATGGATGTAAACAAGACGGATAAAGATAGCCACCCCTTGACAGGCGCGGAGTTTATCCTGAATACGGACAGTAATTCAGCCAATAGCCCCATCGCGCTGATCAAAAGCGGTAACAGCTATACGATTGCGCCCTCCGGAACAACCGGTACTGTCACCACGATTTCCGCGGGTTCCATCGTGATTAAGGGTCTGGACGATTCCACCATCTATTACCTGCACGAGACAAAGGCTCCCGACGGTTATAATCTGCTGCCCGATCCCGTCAAAATTCAAATCAGCGCAAGTTATGATGCTAACGGTGCGCTGCTCAGCAATTCTCCCACGGTTTCCGTGGACGGTGGAGCCGCAAGCAGCACGCTAAGCACCAACGTCGTGAACCTGACTGGCAATGAACTGCCCTCCACCGGTGGCATGGGTACCACGATCTTCTATGCCGTCGGCAGCACGCTGGCGGCCGGCGCCGGGATTATGCTGATTGCCCGTAAGCGTGTAAAGAACGAAAACTAATCGACTTTTTCTATAATAATTCTAATATGAATACTGCTCCGATTGGGGGAAGTATTACTTTCCTCCAATCGGAAGCAGGGAGAAACCTATGAAAAAGCACTACCCTACCATGATCTTAATATTTGTTTTTTTAGTGGGTCTCTCCGTGCTGCTCTATCCCAGCGTCAGCAATTATTACAACTCTTTTCACCAAAGCCGGGCTGTTGCCAGTTATGACTCAAGCATGGGTAAGCTAACGGAACAGGACGTTATAGATTCTCTTCAGGCGGCACAGGCGTATAACGAAAAGCTGCTCAATCAGGGTGAAAGATGGTTCACATTGACAGATATACAAGAGGCGGAGTGTAATGGTTTACTTAATTTAGATGGGAACGGTATGATGGGCTATCTTTCTATCCAAAAGATTGGGATCCGACTGCCCATCTATCACGGCACCTCCGAGCCGGTACTGGCCGCCGGCATCGGGCATCTGACGGGTTCTTCGCTTCCTGTGGGCGGAATAGGAACCCATTGCGTACTTTCCGGTCACCGAGGACTGCCTTCGGCAAAGCTTTTTACCAATCTTGATGAGTTGGATATCGGCGATACTTTTTCCATTACGGTTCTGCATGAGACATTGACCTATACGGTAGATCAGATTTTGATTGTGGAGCCGAACGAGGTCTCGTCACTGGACATTGACCCCAACGAGGATTACTGCACGCTGGTTACCTGTACGCCTTATGGAATCAACACACAGCGTCTTCTGGTTCGCGGGCATCGGGTAGAGACACCCGACGAGACCTATATTGCCGCAGACGCAGTACAAGTTGATCCTTTAATAGTGGCACCCGTAATTGCCGCACCCATTTTGCTGGTCTTGCTCATCTGGCTGTTGGCCGCTCCGGGTAAAACTGGAACCGCTCAAAAAGGCCGAGAGAAAGAGAAGGGAGGCGAATAGCCCATATGAAATCCATCCTGAAAAAGCTGCTTCATTTGGCTGCGCTGCTGTGTATCACCGTCTCCCTCACAACCACGGAGGCCTTGGCGGACAGCTCCCCGTATTCTATTACGCTGAACTGCATGTATGGTGGGACTGCAATTTCCGGCGCGACGTTTCATATTTACCGGGTTCTGGAGAAATCCGGCGACTCCTATGATCTAACCGATGATTTTAAAGATTCAGGGGCCAACATCAAGGCGGGTACCGACAACAAAATCAACTGGGCGGACGCTGCAAACACGCTGGCTGTTTACGCCCGGGCCCACAAAACCTCGATTCACCCCTCCGACGCGCCCTTGGCTTCGAACAGCAGCGGCAACTGCACGTTCACTCTGAATCAGGAGGGCACCTATCTGATCTTTGGCGATTCCTTGTCGACAAGCAGCGGTACGTATTCCTTCAGCCCATCTCTGGTCACCCTTCCGGATTCCAATGAAAAGACGACGACCACCGCCACCGTCAAAGTGTCCTACCAGCCGTACACGTCCCCCGGCAGCGACCCCATCAACGTTACGGTTCTGAAGATATGGAATGACGGCGATGAAGGGGACCTTCGCCCAAATTCCATTATGGTTTCCCTGCTCCGTGACGACAGAGTTTTTTATACCGTGCGGCTTTCACAGAGCAATAACTGGAGATATGCCTGGAACAATCTCTCCACCGGATATACCTGGTCCGTGATTGAAGACACCGTTCCCGACGATTATACGGTTTCGTATTCGAAGGAGGGGGCGATCTTTACAATTACCAACATGTATACGACAAATATCACTCCACCGGTGCTCCCAAAAACCGATGAACCAACAACGGCTGACTTAGCGCCGGAACTCATACCCCTGGCAAGCCTTCCCCAGACCGGGCTGCTGCAATGGCCAATTCCGATGATGGCGGTTCTGGGGATCATGCTGTTCAGCCGCGGCTGGTGGGAGCACTATAAACGGCAAAACCATGAAAATTAGACGGGATATCGTTTTGATGGCTGCCGGCAGCCTGTTGTTGGCGGGTTCTCTTTTTCTAATGACGTTCAACTGTATGGAAGAGACACTGGCTGACCGTCAGGCTGCGGAAACGGTACAGGTTTTGACCCAGCAAATTATTCCGGAGCTGCCTGACAAGACAAATACCGAGACCACCGCCAAACAAATTCAGTCGGTCAGCGTGAAGGACGAAAGTTACATCGGCGTGCTGGATATTTCCACGCTGGGGCTCTCTCTGCCGGTGATGGACAATTGGAGCTATCCAAAGCTGAAAAAAGCGCCCTGCCGCTACTCCGGTTCTTTTTTGACGGATGATATGATTATTGCCGGCCATAACTACAAGCGGCATTTCAGCCTACTTAAGCAGTTAAAGCAGGGTGATTTGATTACTTTTACTGATGTAGATGGCTTTGTTTATAGCTATCAGGTAGTAACTGTGGAGACCCTGGCATCTTCGGACATGCAGGGTATGAGGTCTGAAAATCCGGGCTTGACGCTTTTTACCTGCACTTATGGTGGGAACAGCCGTGTTGCCGTGCGGTGTGAACGGGGGAGTAGCTAATATCAATTGAACAAAGGATATTTTTCTGCGGTGACATTCAGAGAGACAAACGTGCAAAAAGCCATAGCACGGCGCGCTGAATTTTTCTGAGATTCAGCGCCAGAATGGACATAGCAACGCTGTGGGCGATGGTTTGGCGCAGCATGGTCATAATCAGCCCCAAGCCGCACTTGCGCTTTTCCAGACTGAACCGCCGTTCCAATTCAACCCGCTCGCATTGTCCAAAAAACCCCGAGTTTTGGCTTGAATCTCATCCTTCTTCGGCTTGTCCAGCGCCGGGCCGGAGAGTCGGATGCCGCTCTTCCAAGAGAATTTCTATTTGACGTGCAGGGGGTCACAGGAGTGTTTATAGCTGTAATAAAGACCGCTCGTCTTTGCAGACGAACGGTCTTTTATACTTATCCACTACTCACGATTTATCATGCAGCCGAAAAGGCCATTGACAAAAACAAACCGTATTTGTTCGGATACGTCTCTTGTTGTGTCATTAGGTGTACTCATAATTTCTCAGTTCATTTTGCTCAGAAACGAAAGATGCGTCACACACCCCTGTTTGCTCAATTTCTGCAAAGTCTAACTCTTTTGGATACCATAGTTTGAAGCAGTAATCCGATACCAACAAGCAGCACAGCCAATTTTCCAATTGCTACGGATGGCGGCATGGAGAATGCGGGGTCAAGCACACCGAGGGTAAGAGGATATTCCGTAAACAGCGACGCTCCGTATAAATCGCCCGGCAGGAATTCGACTCCAAAGGTCAGGGCCATGAGCACAAACAGCGTCCACGAGTGCAGGCCGCCTGCCACCGCGCCGACCCCCAGCAGCAGAGCGGCCGGCGGCACCAATGTAATAACGGCCACTAGCAGCAGCAACGCCACAGGGACAGAATCGCCAAAGAGTGTCAACAGGAAGCTGATACCAAGCATAGTCAGCACCACGACCAACGAGAGCCACGCGGTCAGCGCCGCCAAATATTTTGTCAGCTGATAGCGTTCCCGCCTCACGGACGCGGCGTCCGTCAGACTCTGCACCCCACGCGCCTGCGCATTGCACAGATTCCAAAGGAAAAACAGAAGCACCACGCCAAGCAGCGGCAGCAGTCCGGTCAGATAGGCACCGAAGCTCCATGGGGAAAAGGGCGCGGTATTTGCTACGCCCAAAATGGTGACGTTGTTCAAAAGCTGCCAGCCGTACCACAGAATAACCGTACCAAAACCGAGATAAAATTTACTGCCCAGCATCCGGCGCAGTTCATAGAGAAATATCTTACTCACGTCCAACATCCCCCTTCTCCAGACCGCAAGCGGTCAGAAAGTCATTCAGGCTGATATACGGCGGCAGCTCCGTTCCGCCTTCAGTGAAGAGCTGGGCCCAGACCCCGTCCAGCGTCTCCTCCCCAATCAACTGCGCCGCGCGGTAAATCATCAGCGCGTTGCCGTCATACCAGTTTGCCCCATCGGCGTTGGCTCGGATGCTGGATTGCAACCGCTCCGGCAGAAGCTCCACATACTCCGGATACCGCTGGTAGAAGGATGCATTGAGATTGTCCATCGTGTTTTCCCATTTCTCAACATAGTTTTTCCGCGCGTATTCCTGCCCCTTAATCTGGCACATCAGGCGGTAGGTTGTGTAGACGGTGATGCCCTCGTCGTTCCAGGCGCTGTCCTCCATGTCCATCAGCATTGCACCCAGCCCCCACCACTGGTGGATAATCTCGTGGGCCAATATCTCCGCGCTTCCCGGACCCTTGTCCGGGTCGTTGAGATTTTCGTCGCTGAAGTAGCTTTCGCCCATGCCGCTGATATTACCCGTGGCAAAACCTCCGAAGTTGAAGGCCGTGGTCTGGATGATCTGGAAGCCATCGGAGCTTAGAAATTTTGAGCCATAATGAGCCGTACAATACTGCACCGCCTGCTCCATCAGCTCCAGCGCACCGTTTTCCAGCCGGGACTGATACTTTTTGCTATAATAAAACGGAATGGCCGTTCCGTCGCCCGCATCCAACTCCTTGCAGACGTAGTCCCCCGCGTAGAGGAACAGCCGATCGGTACCCGTATCCTCCATGCTCCACGTCACCGTTCCGTCGTCGTTTTTGGAGAGCCGGGTAAGCGTCCCGCTCCCCACAGGCGTAAGGTCGCTTTGCAAATCAATCGACAGGGAAACCTTCGCGTCGTCGGGAATCAGTACGCAGCCTGACACCACCGGCGCAAGCGACCGGCTGGTCATAGTGACGCTCTCGCTGCTGATGACATCCGCACCAAGGGCATATTCCTGCTGATTCCACATCTGTGCCATGCCGCCGTACTCCACCCTCAGGTCGATTTCTGCGTCTGCGGGAAGTGTGCAGCGCACCTCGTGGGCGGCGATGCTGTCATTTTTTAAATCCTCCCATGCAATCGGCTCTCCGTTGGCCGTAACAGAGCGGATGGCATGACCGGATTTCAGGCTTAAGTACAACTCCTGCGCTGCGCCGGATGCGTTTTGAATACGATACTCCGCCACCCCTGACATCGTTCCCAGCAGATAGCTTTCGATTTTCACATTCAGTTGCGTGCTTTGCAGCGTCAGGAATGCGTTGCTGCGGTCCGGCTCCGCGTCCATCAGCTTCTGCCAGTTGGCGGGGGTGTGATCAACAAAGGGCTGGTAGCACCACAGCAGACTCCCGCCGCAGAGCAGCATCACGGCCAGCAGTGGCAGTGCCGGCTTGCGAGCATGTCGGAGAAACGAGCCAAGCAGCCCCTTTCCGTATTGCCTCACGCAAAGCAGGGACAAAAGCCATGCGCCTCCCAGCAGGCACAGCCAGACCATCCGGCTGTAGATGGCCGTGCGCCAAACGATGGCGCTGCCAAAGGCGTCGGATAGCGTAGGTACCAGCGGTACGTTCCAGTGCAGCAGAAAGAAACCGCTGCAAATGGAGCTGCGCGTGAACACCCATGCGGCCAAAATGGCAACAAGGCTCACATCCAGCCGACGGGTCAGATGCCAGAGAGCGGCGGCGGCAAGGACGCCCATTACAGGTCCGGAGAGCATAAACAGCAGTACCGCCAGCACATAGTCGGACAGAGAAAACACGATGTCCAGCTTCCATGCGGTATAAGGCAGATACAAAAGGCCGATGGCCACTGATGAACCCAGCGCCGCCGTCAGCACCGCAATCAGGCGTGCGGCACATATGGCCATGGGACTAACGATGGCGTCCGTCAATGCATTCAGGCCATTCTTGCAAGCCTGCTGCAAGGTAGTCAGCATCAGAATCGCAAAGCACAGCGTCCCGGCGATACCGCAGGTGAGCAGAGGATTGGCAAGGTATAGCGCCGCCATGGTATCCCCAATGGTTGGCTGAAAAAACTGATATCCCGCCAAGGGGGCCAGAGCGGTCAGCGCACACGCCAGCCAGGTCAGGCGGCTGCGCGCCACCCGACCCAGCTCCACGCGGGTCAGAGCGGAAAATTTCATTGCGCCCCGCCCTCCCTGGTGATGAGGAACAGGTATGCGTCTTCCAACGTCGGCTCCATCGCCTGCGCCCCGCCGGGCAATGTCTCCGACACACCGCGGCAAAGCACCCCTTGGGCTGTGTTGACCCGAGATGTAATATGCAGGCTGGGATTTTCACTGTCGCCCCGCTGTTCCAGAAACATGCCAACATGGCCCTCCGCTTGCCGGATGAGGGCTTCCGGCGTGCCGGTAAAGAGAATCCGCCCCTGATCGATAACAATGAGCTGATTGCAGACTGACTGTACGTCTTCGATGATATGAGTGGAGAGGAGTACCAGCTTATCCTGCGCCGTTTCCGAAAAGAAATTGCGGAAGCGAATGCGCTCCTCCGGGTCCAGGCCCACCGTCGGTTCGTCAAAAATTAAGAATTCAGGGGTTCCCAAAAGGGCTTGGGCAATGCCCACCCGCTGGCGTTGGCCGCCGGAGAGCGTACGGATTTTGGCCTTACGCTTTTCCGTTAGATCCGTTGCTGTAATGGCCCGCTCGATGGCATCTCTGCTGTTTTGAATGCCCTTCAGGGCCGCCATATAGTCGAGAAACTGCCAGATGCTCAGCTCGTCATAGAGGCCAAAGTGCTGCGGCAGATAGCCAAGGCTAGATTTTAACTGCTTTTCGCAGGCTGTCAGCGGCGTGCCATCCACGGAGATACTTCCGTCGGTAGGCAAAAGCGCCGCCACCAGCAGCTTCATCAATGTGGATTTTCCCGCGCCGTTGGGGCCAAGCAAACCAATGAGACTGGGCGTCTCCATTTGCAGATTTATGTCCCGCAGGGCTTGCTTGCCCGTGGGGTAGGTCATATTCAGGTGATCAATTGTGATGTTCATGGTTCGATTCCTTTCTGTGCGTTGATGGCACGGAGCGCCGTGACAAGTGGATTTTCTCCGTCGGCGGATACGATATCCGGCGTGGTGCCAGTCTCCTCATTGCTGCTGCCGTCCACGTTCAGACCAAACAGGGCGGTGAACTGGACGAGGATGCCGCTGTTTGGGAGCTGAAGGAAAATCGGATCAATGCCGATGCCGTCGCCGCTGGTCTGCGTACCCACCAAGGTGGCAAACCCAGTGTCTTTGCAGAAGATGGAAAACGACTCTGAGGCGGAATAGACTGCATCGCTTACAAGCACCCAAATGCGGCCGCGGAACGGGCTGCGCCGGACAGCGGGGACAACCGTGTGATCGATGGTGACATAGTGGGTTGCCAGCGCCCGGTCCGCAGCATCCAGCTTTGGCAGGTCCGGCAGCTGGGCGATGGTATATAGCTCACTTGCGGAAAAGACGTTTTCCAGATAAGGCGTATTATTTTCGCTCATCCGCACCAGCGCGGTGTGGCTGGCACTCAAGGTTTTTTCAATATTGGGCGCGACAATCAATTGCTCCCAATAGTCCTCACTGCCGCCGCTGTTTGTCGTCAGGTCGAAAATTAGATCGTCGCAATTGGCGCATTGGGCATAGAAATCTGCAATGGCTGCACCGTCTGTCTCCATATTCCCGGAGAAGCTGTTGATTTTCAGATAACCAATATTGCCCGGCAGGATCATGGACGTCACGGTGTCAGGGGTGTCTGCCACCGGCGTGCCGCCGTCCTCGTCCCCACCAAGCAAGCGGAGCAGGTTGTCCAGCTTTTGATACCCGCTTGCGGTCTTTTCACTTTTCAGAACCTCTGCCCAGCGGCCCCGGTCAGCATCCTGATAAGCCGCCAGATTCTCGACATAGGATGCATAAGTGTCCGGCTCCACGATCCACAGATGACCGTTCGCGCCCAGCCGCCACAGTGCGCTGTAAATAGCAGAGTAGAAATCCACGTCACTGTCACTGTCCGACACTAACTCCTTATATTCCTGATAGATGGCGTCCACGTCCACACCCTCACGCTCCAAAATTCCCCAGCAGGGATAGCTGTCCCGGAGTGTGGCCCAGAGGGCTTCATAGTCCTCCATACGCTGCTGTGCTGTCAGGCCCAGCGCGTGAACAGCCTGTGCAGAGACACCGCTGTTCGAGGGTGTTTCCGCCGGTTCCGTCGGGTTTGCGCCGCAGGCGCAGAGACCGGCCGCCAGAATTGCCGCGGCCGCCCAGATGGTCCATTTTTGCATAAAAAACTCCTCTCTAACGAACTGTGTTTCATACTACACAGCTCGTTTGGAGAGGAGTTGTATTTTAGATGGAGTTTGTGTGAAGTAATTTACGGCTGCGGCGGAAAGAGCACAGTTGCCCTGACGCCATCGTCGGTGTTGAAAATCTCGTACGCCGCGCCATGTCGGTCCAGAATCATGCTCACAAGATACAGGCCAAGGCCACTGCCGCCGGTCTCCCGGCTACGGGATGCTTCTACACGGTAAAAGGCTTCAAACAGATGCGGCATCGCTTCCTCCGGGATATGCGCGTTACTGTTCTCCACGCCGAGCTGTATCCCCGCTTCGTTCAATTCCAGGCAAACAGAGATGCAGGAGCCGGGCGGTGAATAGTTCATGGCGTTGGTAAGCAGATTTAGGATAGCGCGTCCTATCAGCGTTTCGTCCCCCATGACTGTCAGGCACTGCGCGATTTCTGCGTGGATGGTCTGCTGGCGCTGAATGGACAAATCCTCCGCAAGCTCGATCTGTGCCTTGAGAAGGCCGGAGAGCAGTACCACTTCCCGCTTGACCGCGCCGCCTGAGCGTTCCATCCGCGAGATGGTCAGCATCTCCTGCACCAGCGTTTCCATCCGTCCGGTGACGGCGAGGGAGCGAGCCAGATATTTGTCCCGATCCTGATAGACGTCCACCCCAGCCAGCATCCCGGAAAGCTGCCCACGCAGTACGGTGATGGGCGTTTTCAGCTCATGGGAGGCGGCAGCGAAGAAGGCAGTGCGCTGGCGCTCCAGCTCTCGTTCGTAGTCAATGTCCTCTTGCAGTGCTGCGTTGGCGGTTTTCAGATCCGTCAACGCCGTGGACAGACTGTGGGACAGTTCATTCAGGTTTTGTCCTAAAATGCCGATCTCGTCTCCTCGATTTTCTCCGCACTGCCATGAAAAATCCAGATCCGCCATCTTCTGCGAAATCCCGCTGATCCGGACGATGGGTCTTGTAATATAACGGGAGTAAAAAAGGGCACCCAGCAGGGAAATGGCAAGGATGACCACCGCAAGCCACGGCAGCACCCGCCCCATGGCCTCCACGGTCTGGTTAACCGCCGCGATGCTTACCGTCACCATCAGCTCATACATCTCGCTGCTATCGGCAAACGCAAACGGAACATTCCAGTCGGAATTGGAAATAGCCACCGCCGTGACGATGCCAGCGAGCCCGCCCAAAGGGGAATCCTCACTCAACGCTGTGGCCGTTTGCGTATCGGATGCTATGAATTCATCCGATACCGTCGTGGTGGTGACGTCACTCCATGCAGTGGCCGTGTCCTTGGTCACAAAGTATGTCGGCACATCTACGACCTTGCCGATTGCGTCGGTAATTGTCACATCGGCCCCTGTGTCCATGCGAAAGCTGTCCAGCAGCGGGCCGCTTTCCTCCAGCGTGGTGCTCTGCAGCTGGTTGGCCAGTTGATACGTCTGTTCCTCCAGTGCGTCTGTTGCAATGGACTGATAGGTGATGGGCGTGGCCCAGGCGATAAATAGATAGGTGACGCCGCAGGCTGCGAACAAAATCAGCGCGGTGATGAAAAAAATTCGCAGAGTCAGGCTGGAACGCACCCTTTCAAAGCACTTTTTCAATTCGGTATCCCACCCCTCGCACAGTTTCGATATGATCCCGCTCCAGCTTTTTTCGCAGGTTTTTGATGTGACTGTCCACAATGCGCTCGTCGCCCAGAAAATCACAATTCCATAACCGCCCCAGCAGCATGGCGCGTGTCAGTACCCGCCCCTGATTTTGCAGCAGCTCCCGCAGTAGCTCAAATTCCCGGGTGGTCAGGTCTAATGGGCGGCCGTCAACGCTGGCACGGTAGTCATCCAAATCAAGGGTGATGTCCTTGTAGACGAGCTGATGGGTTTCCGTCTCTCCGTCTGTCCGCCGAAGCACCGCAGCAATTTTCCGCAGCAGAATCTGGGTGGAAAAGGGCTTGGTCACATAGTCGTCAATTTGCAGGTCAAAGCCCCGAAGCTGGTTTTCCTCCGCGTCCAGCGCGGTCAACATAATAATGGGTACCGTCGATTCCCGCCGCACCAGTTCGCACACGCCGTATCCGTCGATCTTTGGCAGCATCAAGTCCAGCAATAGCAGGTCCCATTTTTCTTTGTGAAAAAGCTCTAGCGCCGCCACGCCGTCCCCGGCGGTGCCTGTTTCATAGCCGGCGTCCCGCAGATAGGCGCAGAGCAGCTCCTGAATGTCCGGCTCATCTTCTATAATTAAAATCCGCTTCATCGTATCACTCCTACGGGCAGTATAGCACGACTTTTTGAATTTTGTATGGATTTGTATAAATACGCCGTGGAAACAGAAACAGACGATAGATGCTCTATATAGGTATCTGGCTGCTTCTGTTTTGATAATACTGACTGTTAGACTTGCTGTTTAAATTTTGGACGGTTGATTGTAAATGAAGTTGAACAGTTGAAAAGAAAAGCCCACGGTGATTTTTC
>NZ_DALZCH010000039.1:0-26745 GCF_031978065.1 Oscillibacter sp. | reverse complement strand
TTTGCCTGATGAAAGCCGGTGCGAACCTTGGAGCTTCTGTCAATCCTTTTCATTTCTGTCTCTCCTCCTTCTCACAGAATCTCGCTGAGCGCGGAAACCAGCGTGTCCATATCTTCTCTGGTGTGGACCTCTGTCACGCAGTACATGGCGCATTGGCCAAGCTTTGGAAAGTCGCGGGACAGGTCCTTTCCGCCGAAAATCCCCCGCGCAAGCAGCGCCCGGTTAATCTCGGCCACGGTTTTTCCGGTCTTGCCGAAGTCCAGAACAAACTCCTCAAAAAACGGTGTTTCAAACCGCAGGGAGACATTTTTGAGCGCCGCAAGCCGCCCCGCTGCATACTGTGCGTTCTGCATGATGGTCTGGCCCACCTCCTGCATGCCCCTGGGCCCCATTGTGGCCAGATATACCCCGGCGGTGATGCCCCACAGGGCGGTTTGGGTGCCCACATATTCCTTGGCCTTGTCCCGGAGATGGCCGAAGGAAGTGCGGTCGTAGGCAACGTCCCCGAAGGCGTACTCCCCGGGCTCCTTGGTCTGGCAGATGCCAAACAGGCGGGACGGAAATTCCAGCACGTATTTGGGGTCGTCCATCGTGGCCATAAACCCGCACTGCCCGCCGCCATAGTTCATATGGATGCCCAACGGCTGCACATCGCCGCAGACAATATCCGCGCCATAGGCGCGGGGGGGCGCGATGACGCCCATAGAAATCGGGTCCACGCCCACCACGCACTGCGCCCCCGCCTGATGGGCCGCCTCCGCAATCTCCCGGGCGTTGATTTCCAGCATTCCGAGATAGGCGGGGTTTTCAAAATAAACAACGCCCACATTCTCGCTGAGCTTGGCCCTGAGATCAGCAATATCCATGCAGCCGGTTTCATTATTCGCGGCAACCTCCTCAATCAGAAGGTCCGGCGTGCAGTAATTCCTGATCACCGCCAACTTTTCGGGGTCCATTGCCGAAGGCACCAGCACGGCGGTGCGGTTTGCCACGCGGCAGCCCATGCGGATTGCAGAGGCGGCGGCCTGAGAATAGTCCATGGTGGGGACGTTGACCACTTCCATATCCACCAGCTCGGCAACCATGCTTTCAAATTCAAATAGCGTCTGAAAACGACCGAAGTCGTTGTAGGATTCGCCGCCGTAAGCGGTGAGGAACTCCCCCTTGCCGCTGATTTCGTCGCAGATTGCGGGCACATAATGCTGATAGCAGCCCGCACCGAGGAAATTCAGGTAATCGGCGCAGCTTTCGTTCTTTTTCAGAAGGCCCTCCACATGGCGGCGCAGCTCGTATTCCGAGCCAAACGCCTCCGGCAGATTGATGCTCTCCTTTAATATGATTTCGTCAGGCACTTCCTCATGAAGCTCCTCAATGGAATGCAAACCCAGCTCCCGCAGCATCTCCTGCTCCACCTCAGGCACCGAGTTTGGGATGTAGGGATGACTTTTGAATCCTTTTACACTCATCTCAATGTTCCTTTCTTATTGTGAATACCGGCTTGACGAGAAGCCCTACGCAATGCCGCCCTTTACCGCGCAGTAGGCCGCGGCCTGTTCCCCGCTCTTCAGGCCCCAGCCGGAGCCGGTGTTGATGATGGAACCGCCGCCGACCTTGCGCAGTTCGGGAATGACGTGTTTGCTCATCAGAAACAGGCCCTTGAGGCCCACATCAAGCACAAAATTCCATTCCCGCTCTTCAAGCCGGTAATTACCGCGACTTTTCCGGATAAATTTAAATAGTCCTTCTTGTCAATCATGTTTTACGCCTCCTTCTTCCCTCTGCAAAGTAAGTCCTAAAGCCGCTTACTTGTATTAAAGCAATTTTCCCTCCACAATTCAGAAAACGGCAGCTAATTTATTACTTTATCCGGATACTACAACATCTCGCTAAATAATCCTTCCATTTCTAGCACAATGCATAAATCACAAGTCCGCTGCACCGCTCCAAGTCGGTTTCCCCGGAATCGCTCGCTTTTAAGAGTGCCTTTTTTGTCAATTAAATTGTCAATTATGGCACAAATTTGCGTTTGGAGATTGACTTGTTAAAAAACCGCCGCTATACTAAGCGAAAAAGCCTCATTCTTTTGATAGGAGCTGCGTTATGGGACTTTCAGGCTATGTTTCCGAAATTGCCTTGGTGCTGCAAACAATACATCACCTGTTTGGAATCGAAGCCGCCGTGTTTGATACCGGCGCGGTTTTGATTGCCGGAAGCGAAAAATATCTGGAGATTAAAGGCACCACCGTGCATAAGCCCTCCATTGCCGAGGTCATCGAAAACGACGAGGTCACTGTTCTGTGTCCCGGCAAGATGGAATCTTGTATCGGCTGCCGCTTCAGCAGCAACTGCCCCGCCACATTGGAGCTGCTGAAACGAATCACAAACGAGGGCGTCCCTGTGGGTGTTTTGTCTTTTTCCGCTTTTTCAGAGGATGAGCATGACGAGATTATCACCCGAATTGACTACTTCAAGCAAATTATCGCGGACTTTTCCAATTTACTGGCTACCGTTTTGAAAAACGCCAAAAGCAATGCCTTCACAAACGATAAAAACCAGTTTTCCGCCATATCCTCCCTGTTCCCGGACGGTCTTCTGACCACGGACGTGGATGGTAATATTCTGGACATCAACGACGCCGCGCTGAACATTCTCAGCGGCGTATGTTTAAAGTCCATTCGGGATTTTCTTCCGGCGGAGCTAAGCGAGGAAGTGATGAGCGGGCGGCATGTCGTCAATCAGGCGGTTGAAATTCGCCAAGGGCTGACGGTTGCTCTTTCCTCCGCGCCCGTTTTCAGCCCGCTTGGAGACTCCGGTGGCTTCGCGGTGCGTCTGACCGCGAAGCAAACCGTTATTTCACCAGCCTCCAAGGTTTCCGAGTATGAAAAAATGCGCGGCGGCGGGGCGCATATGGAAAGCGTACGCAGGCGGATGGGGAAGATTGTGAACAGCCCCTCTTCCGTCTTTATCTCCGGTGAAACCGGCACGGGAAAAGGCGTGCTGGCGCGCTCTGTACACTACGAGGGCAATCGCCGTGACAAACCCTTCATCATTATCAACTGTGCGAATATTCCGGAATCGCTGTTTGAAAGTGAACTGTTTGGCTATGAAGCAGGCGCGTTTACCGGAGCGCTAAAAACCGGAAAGTCCGGAAAGATGGAGCTTGCCGAGGGAGGAACGCTGTTTCTCGACGAAATCAGCGAGATGCCCATGAGCATGCAGGCAAAGCTTTTAAGCGTTTTGCAGGACCGGCAATTCGAGCATGTGGGCGGGACGAAAAACATCGCGCTGAATACCAGAATCATCTCCGCCTCCAACGCAAACATTCAGCAGCGAATTGAAGAGGACCGCTTCCGCGCGGACCTTTTTTATCGGCTCAATGTGATCAGCATCGAAGTTCTGCCTCTGCGGGACCGGATGGAAGACCTGCCCGAGCTGCTGGACGCCTTTCTCAGCAAATATAACTATCGCCTCCACGCCGCCGTGAAGGGCTTTGATGAGCGCGTCATTCAGCAATTCAACCGGTATAGCTGGCCCGGGAACATCCGCCAGCTTGAAAATATCGTTGAATACTGCATCAATATGGCCGACGGCGACATTGTGCAGCTTCTCGATTTGCCACCGCATTTTCTCAAAGAGGTGGAAGCCGAGCCTCTCCCTGCGCTGAAAGAGGCCGAAGGCGGCGTGATCCGCGATCTTCTGAATAAATACGGCTGGGACTCCAGAGGAAAGGCTCAGGTCGCCCAGACCCTCGGTATCAGCGTTCGGACTCTTTACCGCAAAATAGACCAGTCTCGTCTGGAAAAGTAAACGCTTGGAGGTAGTTATGGAAGAAGTCATTTTAGAGGAAAAAAAGCCAGAAATCGAGCTGGAGGATTTCCAGAAGCTTGATTTCCGGGTATGCCAGATCATCGCGTGCGAAGAGGTCTTAAAAAGCCGAAACTTTTTAAAGCTCACGGTGAATGACGGTGAGCGCCAGCGCACCATCATGTCCACCATTCGCGCTTATTACAGGCCAGAGGAACTGGTCGGCAAAAAAATCATTGTGCTGGTCAATCTGAAGCCTCACAAATTTTGCGGCATTTTAAGCGAGGGAATGCTGATCGCGGTGGATGTGCCGGAGCAGGACGACTGCAAGGTATTGTTTGCGGACGATTCCTGTCCGATCGGCCAGCCCGTCAGCTAAGAAAGCGGTACCAGCAGACGGGATGCGCCCATGAAAGCAGAGCAGCCCCGTCCGTACACAGACGCTTTACCAACAAAAGATGTCCTGTGGGTTTCCCCACAGGACATCTTCTTATGAGCCGAGTTGCCGATACCATTGTCAGAGGCCCCATTTTGCGACGTCAGTAAAAAGGCCAAAGCGCGGCGGGATAGCATTGCTTTCTCCATTGAAAGCGCCGCTGTTCATAATTTCTGCTTGAATTCTTGTACCAATTTGTGTTACCCTCTTGATATATCACAATAGAAAGATGGTGTGTAAATGCCCGCATTATTTGTCGGCCATGGGTCCCCCATGAACGCGGTTGAAGAGAACCGGTTTGTCGAAGAGTGGAAGGCCCTTGGAAATAAAATTCCGCGGCCCGCCGCTATATTGTCCGTGTCCGCGCATTGGTTTACGGAGGGCACCCGGGTTACGGACGCGCAGGCTCCCAGAACCGTTTATGATATGTATGGCTTTCCGGATGCGCTTTATAAAATTGTCTATCCCGCCAAGGGCGCTCCGGAGTTTGCGCACCTTGCAAAGAGCATGATCAGCCGCAAGGTCACGATTGACAATTCCTGGGGACATGACCACGGCACGTGGTCGGTTCTGCACAGAATTTATCCGGATGCCGATATCCCCGTATTTCAGCTCAGCGTTGACAGGGGAATCTCCCCCCATGAGCATTATCAAATCGGCAGGGAGCTTTCCGCCCTTCAGGAGCAGGGCGTTTTGATTTTTGGAAGCGGTAATGTGGTGCATAACCTTGCTCGCGTAAATTGGAGCATGGACGGAGGCTATCCCTGGGCGGAGGAATTTGACGCGTATATTAAAGAACACGTGATGGCGCGCCAAAACGAAAACGTGATCAATTATCAACAGGCGGGCGCTTCGGCCGCGATGTCCGTTCCAACGCCGGATCATTTTTCGCCGCTTTTGTACGTATTGGGCGCGTCGGAAAACGCTGAGCGCGTAACCGTTTTTAATGACGCCTGCACCCTTGGTGCGCTTTCCATGACCAGCTATCTGTTCCAATAACGAGCGACTTTTCCGCTTGCTCTGCTTTACAAAAAAGGAAGCCCTGAAAATCAGGGCTTCCTTTTTAACGCCTGCGGCGGGCTTGATTTCTGTGCGAACGGCCTCTGCCTTTCAGCGCTCTTATTTCTCAGTTGGTTTGCTTTTCAGCACTTTTAAAGCCCAGCTTGTGACAGCGACTTTATCCCCCGTTTGGCTGCGGCAAGTCTCAGGCATATTGGCTTTCAGCCACAAATGCGGGAAAGGGTTTCCAGTTGCCCTCCTGCCCTACGCAATTTTTCGGTCGTAAAGCAGGGCGGCGTTCAGCACCACCAGCACGGAACCGGCATTATGTACCAGCGCGCCGGTAATCGGATTCAGCACGGCGGCGATGGAGAGAACCACCGCAATCAGGTTAATTGTCATAGACAGCGTGATGTTGAATTGAATGGTGCGCAGCGTGGTGTTGGAAAGCTTTTTGAGGTAGGGAATCTTTGAAATGTTGTCGCCAACCAGCGCAATATCCGCCGCCTCCACGGCAATATCGCTTCCGATTCCGCCCATGGCAACGCCCACCCGGGCAACCTTCAGCGCAGGCGCGTCGTTCACGCCATCTCCAATCATGCAGACCGTTCGCCCCTGCCGTTCAAGCTCCTCAATGGCGCTAACCTTTCCCTGCGGAAGCAGTTCCGCTTTTACCGTCTGAATCCCGGCCTGCGCGGCAAAATACTTTGCGGTGTGGGCGCGGTCCCCCGTAAGGAGCACCACCTCCGCATTCATACCGCGCAGCTCCTCCACCATATCGCGGGCCGACTCCCGCAGGGTATCGGACAGGGTGATCACGCCAATCAGCGACTTCCCTCTGCCAATAAGAATCGCGGCCTTTCCCTGTGCGCAAAACCCATCCAGCGGACCGGCGACGGCTTCGTCAATCAAAACGCCCTTTTCTTTTAGAAATTCAAGCGTTCCGCAGATCAGCGCCTGCCCATCCACCACCGCCGTGATTCCCTTGCCGGGCAGCATTTGAAAGTCGGCGGCGCTTTCATGGAAAGCGCCCCGCTCCTTTGCGCAGGCAACAATCGCTTTTGCAAGTGGATGCTCGGAATAGGACTCAGCCGCGGCGGTCAGTTCCAACAGCCGCTGGCGGCTGACTTCTTCCACCAGCGGAAGAATGTCCGCCACCACAAGATTGCCGTTGGTCAGCGTTCCCGTTTTGTCAAAGGCGATGCAGTCCACCTTTCTCATATTTTCCAGTGCTTCGCCGGATTTGATAATTACGCCGTGCTTGGTCGCCTGTCCCACAGCCGCCATAATGGAGGTCGGCGTGGCCAGCGCCAGCGCACATGGGCAGAACACCACCAAAATTGTCACGGCGCGGATAACATCCTTCGTTGCCATAAAGGTAATCACGGCGATGACCAACGCGGCAGGAACAAGCCATGCCGCCCATTTGTCCGCAATGCGCTGCATGGGCGCCTTTTTGTTTTCCGCATCCTGCACCATACGAATCAGCTTTTGCAAAGAGGAATCCTCCCCGACTCTGGAAGCAGTAATGTCAATTGCGCCAAAGCGGTTGATGGTTCCGCAAAATACGCTGTCGCCCGGGCCCTTATCCACGGGAAGCGATTCGCCCGTCATGATGGACTGGTCAACCGAGGTGTTTCCGGCAGTGATTTCACCGTCCGCCGGAATGGCCTCTCCGGGTAAAACCCGGAGAAGATCGCCCTTGCGGATTTGCTCCGCCGAAATAATTTTCTCGGTGCTCCCCGACGCATTGGAAACAATTCTTCTTCCCTGTACGGGTGTAAGACCGATCAGCTTTTTTAAGCCCTTCTTGGCCCGTTCCACGGTTTTATCCTCCAAAATTTCGCCGATGGCCATAATAAAGGCCACCTCACCGGCGGCAAAAACCTCTCCGATTGCAATAGATGCAATCATGGCAATGGAAATCAGCAGCGCGGAGGATATCCGTTTTTCGCATGTGAGGTTAAACACCGCCTGATAGATCAGCGGGTACCCGGACAGCGCCACCGTCACCCAGGCCGGGTCCACGGGAAGCTTTGTTTTCGTCAGCAGCAGAATCAGGCTACATACCAGAAACACGCCAGAAACAAAGGTCCATTTTAATCCTGTCAGCAAATCGCTTGCTTTTTTGAACATATTCTCCCACTCCTATATTAGCACTTGATTCTTTCACCCATTTTGAGTACAATCAATTCGTAACCGAATAGATTGTTCTTTAGTAGTGTATCAAACGTGCTCGTGGGTTACAAGAACCTGTTACTAAAGAATGTGCACTACCGAATAAATTGGTAAAACTGTTCCGAAAGAGTGGGCGTATGGATAGACGGCAGAGAAAAACGAGAGATGCGATTTTCGAGGCATTCAGCGAGCTGCTGCTGCACAGCAGCTATTCGCAAATCACAGTGCAGGAGATTATCGACGGGGCCAACGTGGGCCGGACCACCTTTTACGCGCATTTTCCCACTAAGGACGATCTTTTGCGGGAGATGTGCGCAGAGATGTTTGCCCACGTTTTTTCCAAAGCGCCCAAAGCGGAGCCAACCCACGATTTTTCCATGGCCCGGGGTGACCCAAAGGCAATTGTCACCCATCTTTTCTACCATCTGCGCGAGCACGGAAGAATGCTTGTGGTTCTTTTAACCTGCGAGCAGGGCGAGCTTTTTCAGCGCTACTTTAACGAATATTTCAACGAGCTGGTGACCCGGCATATTCTTGGCAAGAGCATGCGCAAAAGCGCCGTGCTGCCAGATGATTTTCTGATGGATCACATTGCGGGCAGCTTTGTGGGCGTGGTCCGGTGGTGGCTGAAAAACGATATGGAGCAATCACCGGAGGAGCTTGCGAACTACTTTATGGCGGCAATTCAGCCGGTGGTATGACAGTTCTTATCTGCAATTGTCACTTCTCTGGCTCGGCCCGATTTTTGCGGCGATGGACTACATGCAGTCTTTTTACGCAGTCATACACCGCGATAAATCCGTTAAAAAAGGGAGGATAATTTCAGAATCTTGCGCATATTCCCGATTTGATGTAGAATAAGAGCATTCAAATAGCGGTTGGCAATTTTTTTCATTACTGCAACCGTTTACCTTTTCCGGTAAATGTAATTTTGATGAGCCTTGAACCGAACGAAAAAGGATGCTGTTATGAAAGAAATCACAATTATGAATACGTCAATTACAATTGAAAAGCTGTTTGAATCCATGCCGGTGGCAATGGTGCTGATTAACCGGAAAGGCGAGCACGTAGCAGTCAATCAGGCGCTTGCGTCAATCAGCGGCTCTCGCATCGAGGACCTCATCGGGCGAAAAATTGAAGATATGAGCAAAGAGAGCAGCAGAAATATCATTCGTGATTTTCGTATGTTTGACGCGAATCAGGAGGTCCCGGACCATGAGGTGGTCATTGGGGGAAAAACCTTCTATGTCTCTGTTCGCCCGCTGCGGGACGATACAGGATATGCAATCGGGGAAATGGTTGCATTGATGGATATTACCAAGACAAAAAAACTGGAGCAAGCACTTGAGGAGACAAACCGAAAGCTCCTCTACTTGTCCAGATACGATGACCTGACGGGCGTTTTAAACCCACGCACCTATTACGAAGAAGCCGAAAAAAAGCTGTTTTCCGGGCAAGCTTCTCATGCGCCCTGCTCCGTGCTGTTTCTGGATCTGGACCACTTTAAGAAAATCAACGATACTTACGGTCATGGCGCCGGAGACACGGTTCTTTCAAGCACCGCCAAATGCATCCGGCAGGCTTGCAGAAAGCGCGACCTAATTGGCCGTGTGGGCGGAGAAGAATTCTCTCTGTTTCTTCCGGAAACCGACCACAGCGATGCCATGGCCCTTGCCGAAAAGCTCCGCCGGAAAATCGAGCAGATGGAAATTGTGGTGGAAGGAAGTCTGGTGAAGATCACGGCAAGCATTGGCGTAGCTTTAAAAAATCAGAGTCACCATTCTATTGCGGACATCCAGCGCGAGGCTGACTGCGCCATGTATTACGCCAAGCAATCCGGCAGAAACAAGGTCTTCAGTTCAAGCGATCTCCCTTGATATTACACGGCGGGAATGCCTTTTTTAACGGCAAACCGGGGATGGGTCTTATGCGCAGTAATTTTATTTGCACAGCTTTTTAAAGCGGCCATACCCGTGGGGATATGGCCGCTTTTTGTCCTTTATGTCTCGCCCACAGTTCATAGCGGGGCGGGCACGGCGCAATGCGCTTCTTCCGTAAAATGTCAGGTCTTCCCCCACCTTCTCATTGCATCTATGACCTGTCCGTGCTATGATAGCCATATTATTTGAGGAAATTTTTGGAGCCTTGCGGCAGAAGGGAGAACAACCTATGAACCTGTTTGACACGCTCACCGTAAAAAACATGACTCTGCGCAATCGAATCGTCATGCCTCCCATGTGTATGTACAGCACCGAAGGCGACGGCGTACCTACGGACTTCCACTTCACCCACTATTCCTCCCGGGCCGTGGGCGGCGCGGGGCTGATTATTGTGGAGGCAACCGGCGTGCTGCCCGAGGGCCGCATTTCCGACCGGTGCCTTGGTCTTTGGAACGACCGGCAGGCCGAGGCGATGAAGCCGATTGTTGCCGCCTGCCAGAAATTCGGGGCCAAGGTGGCCATTCAGCTCAACCACGCGGGGCGCAAGTGCGAGGCCAAGGAGAAGACGATTTTCGCCCCCAGCGCCATCCCCTTTGAGGAAACATCCCCCGTGCCCAAGGAGATGACGGAGGAGGAGATCAGGGACGTGGTTCAGGCGTTCCGCAGCGCCGCGGCCCGGGCAGCCGCCATCGGCTTTGACGCTCTGGAAATCCACGGAGCTCACGGATACCTGCTGAACGAATTTCTCTCGCCCCTCGCCAACCGCCGCACGGACGACTATGGCGGCTCCACGGAAAACCGCTGCCGCTTCCTGCTCGAGGTGCTGCGCGCGGTACACGAGGTCTGGCCCGCGAAAAAGCCCGTGCTTCTGCGCGTCTCCGCCGAGGATTATGAGCCGGAGGGCATCCACCCGGAGGAAATGGCCAAAATTGTGGAGCTTGTAAAGCCGTATATCGACGTGCTGGACGTAAGCTCCGGCGGCGTGATGCCCACGCCGCCGACGGCAATCTATCCCGGCTATCAAGTTAGAGCCGCGGAGATTTTGAAGCAGTCTTCGGGCCTTCCCGTCATTACCGTGGGCCTGATTACCGAGGCCCATCAGGTCCAGCAGATTCTGGGCGAGGGCCGGGCGGACCTGATTGCTTTGGGCCGCGAGCTTTTGCGGGATCCCTATTGGGTGCTGCATACGGCCCGGGACCTGAACGTGGAATACCTCTGGCCGGAGCAGTATGTCCGGGGATTCAAGGCCAGAAAGTAAGGGCGCCAATGGGCGAATCGCCCTTCATTTCGCCTGTTTTTAAAATTGCCCATGCTGCCACCTGCGGGAATTCTTCCTGCGCCGACCAAATAAAAGAAACAGGACAGAGGCTTCGGCCCCTGTCCTGTTTTGTATTTCTTCTGTCAAATTCTTCGGAATATTGCCCGTGCGACTCTCCGACACTTGGGAAGAATCCCCTTCTGCCGCGTCCGCCGGTTGAGATGAAGCAATGCCGGTCTGTCAGGAAAATTGCCGTCGCAGTGCTCGCTGTCTTTCCGGAAAAGGCTTTCGGGGACGCACCTCAGATGCGGGCAACACCGGTTTTCCGGGCCGCTTCCGCCACGGCCTTCGCCACCGCCGGGCCTACCCGGGGGTCAAAAGCGGCGGGGATAATATAGTCCTCGTTCAGTTCGTCCCCAGAAATCAGCTCCGCCAGCGCCTGCGCGGCGGCCATCTTCATTTCCTCGTTGATGTCACTGGCGCGCACGTCAAAGGCTCCCCGGAAAATGCCGGGGAACGCCAGAACGTTATTGATCTGATTGGGATAGTCGCTGCGCCCGGTGGCCACCACCCGCGCCCCGGCGGCTTTCGCTTCGTCAGGGAAAATCTCCGGCGTGGGGTTTGCGCAGGCAAAAATAATCGCGTTCTCCGCCATGGAGCGCACCATGTCTGCCGTCACAGAGCCGGGAGCGGACACGCCGATGCACACATCCGCGCCCGCTATGGCCTCTTTCAGCCCGCCACGGAGATTCCGGGGGTTCGTGATCTCTGCCAGCTCCGTTTTAATCCAGTTCATTCCGGTTTCCCGGCCTTTGTAAATGGTTCCCGTGCGGTCGCATAGGACGATGTCCTTCGCCCCCGCCGCAAGCAGCAGTTTGGTCACGGCCACGGCGGCGGCGCCCGCGCCGTTCACCGCGATTTTCACATCCTCCAGCCGCTTGCCGACCACCTTCAGCGCGTTTTGGAGCCCCGCCAGCGTGATGACGGCGGTTCCGTGCTGATCGTCGTGAAAAATGGGAATGTCGCACTTTTCTTTCAGCTTCCGCTCGATTTCAAAGCAGCGGGGCGCGGCAATATCCTCCAGATTTACGCCGCCGAAGCTGCCGGAAATCTGATACACGGTGTTGACGAACTCGTCCACATCATGGCTTTTCACGCATAGAGGGAACGCGTCCACTCCGCCGAAAGCCTTGAACAGCACGCACTTGCCCTCCATCACGGGCATGCCCGCCTCCGGGCCGATGTCCCCCAGACCCAGCACGGCGCTGCCGTCCGTAACCACCAGACATAAATTGTGCCGCCGGGTTAGCTCGTAACTCTTGTCCGGATTCTTTTGAATCTCCAGACAAGGCTGGGCCACGCCGGGGGTATAGGCCAGCGACAAGTCCTCCCGCGTGGCCACCGGAACGGCGGCCACCACCTCAATTTTCCCCTTCCACTCCCCATGGAGCCGCAGGGATTCCTTCGCGTAATCCATTTCTCTCTCCTTGTCCGGTCCGCGCGGGCCCTGCGCCCTCAGACGGAGCCTTTGTCTGATTTGGCCCTCTCCAAAAACTCCTTGACCCGGGCGAACGTCTCCTCGTGAAGATCGTGCTCCACCCGGCAGGCGTCCTCCGCGGCAATCTCAGCGGGCACACCCAAAAACGTAAATAGCTCCGTCAGCGTTCTGTGCCGCCGGTAAACCCGGGAGGCAATCTCCATGCCGGCATCATTCAGTGTAATGGTTCCGTCCTCCGCCATGGAGATGTAACCGTTTTCCCGCAGCTTTTTCATGGCAATGCTGACGCTGGGTTTGGAATAGCCCAAATCGTTCACAATGTCAATAGAGCGCACGGACCCCAATCTCTCCTGCACGACCAATATGGACTCCAAATAGTCCTCCGCCGACTCGTGAATCTCCATGGTCCCACCTCCTGATGACAGATTTTCACCGGCGCATCTCCGCAACCGGCAGTTTGTTCTGTCTATCTTATCATAAATGTGGAATTTTGCAAGTCCACACCTGTGAAGTTTTTGCGAACACCCCGTCGTTTATACCGACGGTACATCCACCGTGGGGCTCTTGCGAAAAGACCGGGCGGGCGCACAAAAAGTCCGGGGCCGCCGCGCATGGCGGCGGCCCCGGACAAGGCCTTTTTTATTCTGCAAACAGAGGGGTAGAGAGATAGCGGTCGCCAGTATCCGGCAACAGAGCCACAATGGTCTTGCCCTTATTCTCCGGCCGCTTTGCAAGCTGCACGGCAGCCCACACGGCGGCTCCAGAGGAAATACCCACCAGAACACCCTCGGCTTTGCCGATTCTTCTGCCCTCGGCAAAAGCTTCGTCGTTCTCCACCGGAATGACCTCGTCATAAATCTTGGTATCCAGCACATCGGGAACAAAGCCCGCGCCAATGCCCTGAATCTTGTGGCTTCCCGGCGCACCGCCGCTCAGCACGGGAGAGGCCGCAGGCTCCACAGCCACGATTTTCACATTGGGGTTCTTCTCACGGAGATATTCGCCCACGCCGGTGACAGTGCCGCCGGTGCCGACGCCTGCCACGAAGATATCCACCTTCCCGTCGGTGTCCTCCCAGATTTCCGGACCGGTGGTCGCCTTGTGGACCGCCGGGTTGGCGGGATTGACAAACTGGCCCGGAATGAAGCTGTCCGGCGTTTCCGCCGCCAGCTCCTCCGCCTTGGCAATGGCGCCCTTCATGCCCTTTGCCCCTTCGGTAAGCACCAGCTCCGCGCCATAGGCCTTCATCAATTGGCGGCGCTCCACGCTCATGGTTTCCGGCATGACGATGATGATGCGATAGCCCCGGGCAGCCGCCACGGAGGCAAGGCCAATGCCGGTGTTGCCGGAGGTAGGCTCGATGATGACGGAGCCGGGCTTCAGCTTGCCGCTGGCCTCCGCGTCGTCGATCATGGCCTTTGCGATGCGGTCCTTCACGCTGCCCGCGGGATTGAAGTATTCCAGCTTGCCCAGAATCCGGGCCTCCAGTCCTTCTTCTTTCTCAATGTGGCTCAGCTCCAGCAGCGGGGTCTTTCCGATCAGTTGATCGACGGAAGTATAAATATTGCTCATAGTCTGTTCCTCCTATAATTCATTCAATGTTGTTTATGTGGTTCAGCAGGACGCTTCCCTCCGGGTGCGGGAAACGGGGTAACATCGAAAGCCAATGGGCAGAGACAGCATGAAATTCATATATCATTACCAACCTTTCAAGTAGGTTAATATGGATTATAAGCATTCTTCTTGAGTTTGTCAATAGGCAGAGCAAAAAAAATTTCCAAAGCTTTTAGTTGATTCCCCACTAACCATATTATATAATAGGTTTAACACATCTGGAGGAATTTTATATGCTGATTTCAACAAAAGGCCGCTATGCCCTGCGGGTGATGATTGATTTGGCCGAGCACCGGACGGAGGGCTACGTCCCCCTGAAGGAGGTTGCGGAGCGGCAGGATATCTCAGAGAAATATCTGGAGAGCATTATCAAGCTTCTGGTCAAGGGGAAGCTTTTGACCGGTCTGCGGGGCAAAGGCGGCGGATATCGCCTGACAAAGTCTCCCGAGGAGTATTCCGTGGGGGTTGTTTTGCGCCTGACGGAGGAATCTCTGGCCCCCGTTTCCTGCTTGGAGGGGGAGTCTGTGTCCTGCCCCAGAATGGCGGAGTGCCGGACGCTTCCCATGTGGCGCGGGCTGGACAAGGTGATCCGCGACTATCTTGACAATATCACCGTGGCGGATTTGACAGCCTCTGATTCCGGCGGCAACTACGTGATCTGAACGGCGGCCCACAGAAAGCCCGGCTTGCGCCGGGCTTTCTGTGGGGAATACGACAAAGCGGACGGCCTGCCAGCCGTCCGCTTTGCCTGTATGGTATAGAGAAAGGAGAGGGAGAAATTGGAGAAATGTATCAAGTGTTCCGCTTGATGTGTTCATAATAACGTCGGGCCGGAGAAATGTCAACGGCCCCAAGGCACCTTTCATAGTTTGTTTACAAACGTTGCATTTTTTCAAAATTTGTTCACAATACGTTCAAATAAAATCCAAAATTGCGTATTGACAACTTTTCCAAAGCGTGTTATTGTTTAGCACGCTAATATTTAGCCTGCGTAATATATTTCGGAAAGGAGCCGGCAGTATGGAAGAAATGAAATCTCTCGGGCGGTCCATTGGCTGTGCATCTCATTTGTTTCGGGAGCGGGCGGACGCGCGCATGGCAAAATACGACGTTACGCCTCTTCAGGCGCATGTCATGGTACATCTTGCCCATCAGGGCGGCAAATCCACCCAGCAGGCGCTGGGCGAGCATCTGCGGGTAAAGCCTTCCACCGTCAACGGCATTGTGGACCGCATGGTGGAACGGGAGCTGATTGTGCGCAGCGCCGACGAAGCGGACGCACGCCGTCGGCTTGTGGCCCTGACACAGACGGGACAGGCGCGGCTGGAGCAGCTACATCAGGAAATGCGGGAGACGGAGCGCCTTCTGGAGTCCGCTTTTACCGCCGAAGAGCTGGCCCAGTTTTACGCCCTTGTCAATCGCATGATTCAGAATTTAGAGGAGGACCGGAAAAAATGCTGAAAAAACTCCTGCCATATACCAAGGGCTATCGGCCATGGATTGCGCTGGGTATCGCCTGCTCTGCCATGGACGCCATCTTCCAGCTTCTCATCCCGCTGGTGATGGCCGACATCGTGGACATCGGCGTTGCCAACGCCGACACGGGCTTCATTGTGCGCAAGGGCCTTCTCATGGTGGTTCTGGCGGCGGTGGCCATGGCCTTCGGCCTTGGCAGCGCCGCGTCCTCCGCCCGGGCGGGCATGGGCTTTGGCGCAAACCTTCGGACGGCGGAATACGCCCGGGTGCAGGACTTTTCCTTTTCCAACATCGAAAAGTTTTCCACCGCGTCGCTTGTGACTCGCCTGACCAGCGACGTGCGGGTTTTGGAAATGACGCTGATGATGAGCATGCGGCTGCTGGTCCGGGCGCCGGTGATGCTGGTGGCGGCGCTGGTGCTGGCCGTGCGGCTGAGCAGCCAGCTCTCCCGCGTGTTTCTGGGTGCGATTCCGCTGCTTGTAATCTTCGTGGTGCTGCTGATGACAAAGGTTGGCCCTCTGTTCCGGCTGCTTCAGGAGAAAACGGACGATGTGAACCTGGTAGTGCAGGAAAACCTCACCGGCATCCGTGTGGTGAAGTCCTTTGTCCGTGAAGAGCACGAGAAGGAGAAATTCTCCAAACGGAACAACAGCCTGCGGGAAACCTCCGAAAAAGCCTTTGGCGCGGTGGTGGTAAACATGCCCGTGATGATGCTGATTATCTACGGAACCATTATCGCCGTCATGTGGTTCGGCGGAAAAATGGTTTTCGCCGGGACCATGGAGGTGGGCGGCCTTACCGCCTTTTTCTCCTACATCACGGAAATTTTGATATCCCTGATGATGGTTTCCATGATCTTTATGATGATGTCCCGCTCCATCGCCTGCGCAAAGCGCATCTGTGAAGTGCTGGACGAGGTTCCCTCCGTCACCGACGCGCAGGCCAAAATCGGCGTGTCAGTGCAGTCCGGCTCCGTGGATTTTGAAAATGTAAGCTTCCGGTACAATGACGAGAGCGCCGGGTGGGTACTCGAAGATGTGAGTCTTCACATCCCCGGCGGGTCTACCGTGGGCATTCTGGGAGGCACCGGCAGCGGAAAATCCACCCTCGTGTCCCTGATTCCACGGCTGTACGAGGCGCAGAAGGGTTCCGTTCTTGTGGGAGACCGCCCCGTAGCGGATTACACCATGGAGCACCTGCGAGACGCGGTGTCCGTGGTGCTGCAAAAGAACACCCTCTTCTCCGGCACCATCCGGGAAAACCTTCTTTGGGGCAATCCCGATGCCACGGAGGACCAGCTTCTCGCCGCCTGCCGCTCCGCCTGCGCGGACGAATTTCTCGACCGGATGCCTGAGGGGCTGGACACCGACCTTGGACAGGGCGGCGTGAATGTCTCCGGCGGGCAGAAGCAGCGGCTGTGCATTGCCCGGGCCATTTTGAAGCAGCCGAAAATTTTGATTCTGGACGATTCCACCAGCGCCGTGGATACCGCCACGGATGCAAAAATCCGCGAGGCCTTCCGCCGGGACCTGCCGGGCACCACAAAGCTGATTATCGCCCAGCGGATTTCCTCCATCGCGGACGCGGATTTGATTCTGGTGCTGGATAAGGGCCGGATTGTGGGCCAAGGTTCCCATGAGGAATTGATGAAGACCTGTGAAATTTATCAGGACGTGTATCTGTCCCAGCAGGAAGGAGTGAGTATCGGTGGCTGAACAAAGAAACGGCGCGAATCGCGCCCCCGTCCCCCGAGGCGGACCCAATCAGGGCGGCTATCAAAAGCCTAAAAACCTGCGGGGTACCGTAGGAAAGCTGATGGCCTATCTTGGCCGCTACAAACTCCGGCTGACGGCAGTGGCGGTTTGCATCCTCCTCAGCGCGGCGTGCAGCGTGGGCGGGTCTTATCTGATGCGCCCGCTGATCAACGACTATATTCTCCCGGGCAACTTTCCCGGCCTTGCAAAAATGCTGGCCGTGATGGGGGGAATCTATCTTCTTGGCGCGGGATTGAGCTTTGCCTATGCCCGGATGATGGTCCGGATTTCCCAAAGCACCGTGGCCGCCCTGCGGCGGGATTTGTTTGCAAAGCTGCAAACCCTGCCCCTGAAGTATTTTGACGCGCACACCCACGGTGAGCTGATGAGCCGCTTTACCAACGACATCGACAACGTGAGCGAGGCCATCAACAACTCCTTTGCTTCCCTGATCTCTTCCGCAGCCACCTTTTTGGGGACACTTGCCATGATGCTCTATATCAGTCCCCTTCTGACATGCATTACCTTTGCCGTGCTGGCGGTGATGCTGGCGGCGGTGCGGGGCATTGGCGGGCGGAGCCGCAAAAGCTTCACTGCCCAGCAAAAGGCCATCGGCGCGGTAAACGGCTATATTGAAGAAATGACCGAGGGCCAAAAGGTCATCAAGGTCTTCAACCACGAGTCCGCCGCAATCAAAGGCTTCCGGGAGCGGAACGAAACCTACCGGCAAGCAGCCACCAACGCGCAGACCTTTGCCGGGGCCATGATGCCCGTGATGGGCAACCTCAGCTATTTAAACTATGCCGTCACCTGCATGGCGGGGGCGCTTCTGGCCATCCGCAGCGGCGATCTTGGAGGGCTTGCGGCCTTTTTGCAGTACACCCGGCAGGTGTCCCAGCCCGTCAGTCAGGTGTCCCAGCAGGTGAATGTCCTTCTGGCGGCGGTGGCGGGCGCGGAGCGCATTTTCGAGGTTATGGAGACGGAGCCGGAGCAAAATTCCGGCAAAGTTACCTTAGTCCGGGCAAAATGTCTTCCCGGAAACCGGATTGAGGAAACCGACATTGAAACCGGCGCATGGGCCTGGAAAAAGCCCGATGGCACGCTGATTCCCGTCCGGGGTGACGTGCGGTTCGACCATGTGGTATTTAGCTACGACGGGAGCAAGTCGGTATTAAACGGCATCTCCCTTTACGCCGAGCCGGGGCAGAAAATCGCACTGGTCGGTTCCACCGGCGCGGGCAAAACCACCATTACGAACCTCATTAACCGGTTTTACGAGATTGACGACGGAACCATCACCTACGACGGCATCGACATCCGGGATATTGAAAAGGACTCCCTGCGCAAATCTCTTGGCGTTGTTTTGCAAGACACCCACCTGTTCAGCGGCACCGTGGCGGACAACATCCGGTACGGCCGACTGGACGCCACGGACGAGGAGGTGGACGCCGCAGCGAAGCTTGCAAACGCCGACGGCTTTATCCGCCACCTGCCTCAGGGCTACGCAACCGTCCGCTCTGGGGACGGCGGCAGTCTCAGTCAGGGCGAGCGGCAGCTTTTGAACATCGCCCGGGCGGCGCTGTCCAATCCGCCGGTGCTGATTCTGGACGAAGCCACCAGTTCCATCGACACCCGGACGGAAAAGCTCATTGAAAAGGGCATGGACCAGTTGATGGCGGGGCGCACCGTGTTTGTCATCGCCCACCGCCTTTCCACCGTCCGCAACTCTCAGGCCATCCTGGTGCTGGAGCAGGGCGAAATCATCGAGCGGGGCGGACACAACGACCTGCTGGACCAGAAGGGCCGCTACTACCAGCTCTACACCGGTCAGGCGGAGCTGGCCTGAGGAAACTCTCCGGGAAAGTTCGTCTAAGCACAACACAACAGCTCAAAAAGCAGGAGCGTCTCTCCTTCGGGAGAGACGCTCCTGTTCCTTTTTTTACATCCCGCACCGGCGTGGGCAGGCTTTTGGGGACAGCGGTTTTGCCGCTTCGCGTTTTCATTGATCGCTTTATGTAGGCTTTCGGCACTCTGCCCATACGCTTTTGACTTTCGGCGTTCTTCGCCTGCTTTCACCGTTCTGCGTTCACATTTGCGCCCCGCGTTTGCTTTGCGGAAAGAATATCCGAAGACTCCTCTAAGGCAATGGCAGTCTCGTCAGCGAGGGTCCTTCCCCAGACGGAACAGCTCCGTCATAGTATGGGTCAAATCAATGGGTCCGTCGCTTTCGGGAATCTCCTCCCGGCACAGCCAGACGGCCTCCTTCACCTCCCGCGTATCCAGCGTGACGGTTTCGTCCCCATCCAGCTCCGCCCAGAAGCCCACCATCTGGTTGCCAGCAAAGCCCCAGGGCTGGTCGGCGTGGTACCTCACGTTTTTCACCCGCAGGCCCACCTCTTCCATGACCTCCCGGCGGGCGGTCTCAGCCATGGTTTCCCCAATCTCGGTAAACCCGGCGACCAGGGCGTACTGCGCCACCATGGGCCGGTCGGCATAGCGAATCAGCAACAGCCTATCCCCGTTTCGCACGGCCACCACCACCGCGGGGTTGATGCGGGGATACACCAGCGCACCGCAATCGGAGCAGCGCATGGCCCGCTCCTTGTCGTCCCGGACCGTGGGCGCACCGCAGAAGCCGCAGAAGCGATTGGAGCGGTACCAGTTTGCAAGGTGCATCGCCGTGGCCCCCACAAGACGGAGAAACGGCGGCTCCATGCGGCGAAACGCCGCCGTGGGCGTCGCCCGCAGCCCGGCGCAAACGCCCTCGGGCGGCTCCTCCAGCAGGTAAAATCCCTGCTCGTCCACGGAGAAGAGATAGATCAGCTTCTCCTCCTCCGCACCCAACGCCAGCACCTCCGCCACCGTGGGAAAGACGCCCTCTCCCGTCAGCAGCACGGATCCCTTGTAAAACAGAACCGCCGAATCGCCGCCGGATGGCGGCAGGGGCGGAACCTTAAATTCATTGTGAAAGCTGTGGGGCGCGATATCCTGAAGCATAAAAATGCCCTCCTGTTATATCTCTCCGAAGCTTACTCGCCCCACGTCACGTCCACAATGGTGACTTCGCTGAACTCAATGTACTCACTTTTCAAAACGTAATCCGTCTTGCCTACCCGGACCTCCTGATCGCCCACCTTGGTGGTCTGGACCGCCGCGTCCGGCACGTTGATGCTGGCGGTGAAGTACAGGTTCTTGTGATAGGGGTCCTCCACCCAGTTTCCGTTTTCGTCCAGCGCATAATAAGGCTCCTGCTCAACGGAATCAATCTGCCCGTCCAGCAGCTTCCCGGAGGCCATCAGTCTGGAAGGGATGTGCTCCAGAGAATTTTCATAAAGGGCGTTGTCCACCCCCTCGGCCTTGATCACGTAGGTCACACGGACCGTCTTGGCCTCCCCGCCGGAACTGCCGCCGCCGCGGCTGATTAGCTTGCTTCCCACAAACACTGCCACCGCCAGAAGCAAAAGGACCGCAATCACGTCGATCACGTTAAATTTCTTTTTGGACCGCTCCATCTGTCAACCTCCAAGTAAATTGTGTTTTCCGGCTTGGGCTTGTCCTCGCCGGTCCGCGCCCCCGGCGCGGGTTTTCCTAATAAACGCGGGACTTTCGCGGGACGCTTTTGCCGCGCCGATAACCCGCCGCAGGGAAATCAGAGATACGAAAAACTCTGCGCGTCAAAGGGCTTCACCGCAGGCTGGTCTGCCGTGTGGGGGCCGAGGTGCTTTTCCATCCACACCGAGTCATACCAGCGGCCAAATTTATAGCCGCATTGGGAAAAATGCCCCACCAGCTTGTATCCGAGGCGCTGGTGAAACTCCACGCTGTCCCGGGTCAAATGCGGGTCCTCTCCGGCGGGATAGGCAATGGAGGCGTAGAGATTTAAAATATTCTGGGCCGCCAGCGCCTGCTCCATCACATCGTAAAGCCGCTTTCCAAGGCCCCGGCGCTTCGCCCTCTCCGCGATATACACCGTGGTTTCCACCGCCCAGCCAAAGGCCGCCCGCTCATGAAACGCATGGGCGTAGGCATAGCCCAAAATTTCGCCGTCCTCCTCCGCCACGAGGTAAGGATACCGCTTCAGAATTTCTTCAATGCGCCCGGCAAACTCTCTGACGCTAGGCACGTCATATTCAAAGGTAATGGCCGTCTTTTCCACGTAGGGCGCGTATATGCGCACAAGCGCCTCCGCATCCTCGGGAGTGGCCACTCTGATTTTACAATTTTTACGGTCATTTTCCATCAATGCGCCTCCGTTCGTCTCTTGCTCCTTGCTTTCGAACCTTGGCTATTGTATAATATTTTTCGAGTTTGTACAAGAGGGATTTCACGCCCACGGGCGTTTTTCAAAAGAGGGAGCGCTATGAAAGTTATCCATCTCATCAGCGGCGGCGATTCCGGCGGGGCCAAAACCCACGTTTTAAGTCTTCTGCGCCATCTGAACGAAACCATTACGGCCCAGCTTGTCTGCTTCCGGGACGGGCCCTTCGCAGAAGAGGCCCGGGCATTTGGGATTCCCACGGAGATTATGTCGGGAAACCATATCCTGCGCATCCGCAGCCGCCTGACGCAGTACATCCGGGAGGGCGGATATCAGGTGATCCACTGCCATGGGGCCAGAGCCAATCTTCTGGGGGCCATGCTTCGCGGAACCACCGGCCTTCCCGTCTGCTCCACGGTCCACAGCGACTATAAGCTGGACTATATGGGCAGGCCCTTCAGCCGTCTCACCTTCGGCAATATTAACGCTCGGGCGCTGCGGACGCTGGACTATCGCATCGGCGTGTCCGACGCGATGGTGGACCTGCTGATTCGTCGGGGCTTCCCTCCCGACAAATTTTTCACCATTTACAACGGCATCGACTTCACTCCCGCCCCGCCGCAGGGGGACCGACTGCCCTATCTGCGGGAGTTGGGCCTTGCCGCGGAGGAGGACAGCGTGGTGGTGGGCATCGCCGCCCGGTTGAACCCGGTGAAGGACATCTCCACGCTGGTGCGGGGCTTTGCAAAGGCCCACGCAAAGTGTGACCGCTTGCGCCTGCTGATCGCAGGAGACGGCGAGGAGCGGCAGAAGCTGGAGGCTTTGGCGGATGAACTGGGCGTTGGTGAGCAGGTGTGCTTTGCCGGGTGGATTTCCGGCGGCATGGACCGGTTTTACAGCGCTTTGGACGTCAACGCCCTCACCTCCGTGTCCGAGACGTTTCCCTATGCCCTGACGGAGGGCGCCCGGTTTCACTTGGCCACCGTGGCCACCGCCGTGGGCGGCATCCCCGCCTTGATCGACACGGATGTAAACGGTTATCTTTTCACGCCCGGGGACGACGAGGCCCTTGGCGCGGCGCTGGCCTCTCTGGCGGAGAACGACGATCTGCGTCGGGACATGGGCGAGCGGCTGTATGAAAAGGCGTCCACTCAGTTTTCCATTCAGAAGACGGTGGATACCCAACTCCACATTTACGGGGAGATTATCCGCCGCCACAACCGCCCCAAAGCGGGACGGGACGGGGTGGTCATCTGCGGAGCCTACGGACGGGGCAACGCCGGGGACGACGCGATTCTGGAGGCCATTTTGCAGGAGATGCGAGCCATCGACCCGGACATGCCGGTGCTGGTTTTGAGCAAAAACCCCGCGGAAACCCGCCTTGCTTACCGGGTCCCGGCGGTACAGCGGTTTAACTATCCCGTCTGGCGCGCCGCCATGCGTCACAGCAAGCTGTATATCAACGGCGGAGGCAGCCTGATTCAGGACGTGACCTCCCGCCGGTCGCTGTGGTTTTACCTGCACAACATCGCCACCGCCAAGCGTCTGGGCTGCAAAGTGCAGATGTATGGCTGCGGCATCGGCCCCGTCTCCCGCCCCAGCCACCGAAAAATGGCGGCAAAGGTGCTGAACGCCTCCGTGGACGTGATCACGCTGCGGGAGCCAGACTCTCAGGCGGAGCTTGCGTCCATGGGCGTGACTAATCCTGTGATCCTTCTCACCGCCGACCCGGCCCTGACTTTGCACTGCGCCCCCCCGGAGAGGACGGACAGCGTGCTTTTGCAGGCAGGGATTCCCACGGACGGGCGGTATATCTGCTTTGCCCTGCGGCAGTGGAAGGGCTTTGAGGAAAAAGCCCCCGTTTTTGCCGTCGCCGCAGAGTATGCCTACAATCGCCACGGGCTGACCCCGGTATTTTTAGCGGTGGAAACCCATCAGGACCCTCTGGCCGCGGCACTGGCCGCGCAGGGCCTTACGGTACCCCACTATTTCCTCAACGACGCTGGCCGGGCCGACACCATCATCGGCGTCCTCTCCCGGATGCAGGTGGTGGTATCCATGCGGCTCCACGCGCTGATTTTTGCCGCCGGACAGGGGATTCCCCTTGTGGGCGTGGTGTACGATCCCAAGGTTTCCTCCTTCCTGCGCTATATCGGGCAGGACTTGTTCGTGGATCTGGAGGAGGCGTCCTCCGGGCCGCTGTGCGCCATGATTGACAAGGCTGTGGAGCGGGCAGAGCGCCCGGGCGAGCAGGAGGCTGCCGTGGCCCGGCTCCGGGAGATGGAGCATCGGAACGTGAAGGCTGCAAAGCGCCTGATGGGCGTTTAAACGGCGGACAATCCGCAAAAGGCGCGGTTTCCGGCCCGAAAAATGCGTTTTCGGTGCTGGAAGCCGCGTTTTTTTCATACCCTGCATCAGGGTGATGCTATGAATCAAAACTGCTCCGACCCTCTGGCTCTGACCACGGCAATCAACTCTCTGGCGGTGTGCATGGCGGGATCTCTGGACAACGACGAGCTGGCCTTCTGCGCCGCGGTGCTGACCCAGCTTGGGGATACCTTGAACACCATCGCGGCCCAGCGGGCGCTGTGCGGCAGTTCCTGACCCCCGTCGGCAAAACAAACGCCCTTCGTACAAATTTGTACGAAGGGCGTTTTTCTCACGGTCAGGGCCACACGCCCCAGCCGAATTTCGTTTTTCAAAACTTCTCGTGGCAAAGGTCGGTAACAGCGGCGCGGACCTCTTTCTCCTGTCCCTGAGGATAGAGCACCACAAGATAGTCTCCAGGAAGCAGCGTGGTTTCGCCCCGGGGGATAATGTCCCGGTTGCCCCTGAGGAGACTGACAATCAGCGTGCCCGCAGGCCAGCCGATCTCGTCAATCCGCCGCCCCGCCGCGCAGCAGCCCAGCTCCACAGGAATCTCCATCAGGTCTTTCCCCTCTGGAGCTGGGGCGGTCTCGGCTTTGCGCTCCTTTGCCACAGACCGGTTTAACAGCGCCTCGTAAATCGGCTCCACCTTCATGAGGTCGGAAACCAGCAGCGCGGCAAACGCACAGGCGGCCACCGGCAGCATATGTACCAAGGTGCCGGTCATCTCCACCGTAAGCAAAATGGCGGTGATGGGGGCCTTCACCGCCGCAGCCATCGCCGCCGTCATGGCGCACACGGCGAAATCCGGGATGTATTGCGCGGGAAACAGCCCCATCTCCACGCAGGCGATGCCAAAAATACTCCCCGTCAGGGTCCCCACCGCCAGAATGGGCATAAAAATACCGCCGGGAACGCCGCTTCCGAAGCTGGCGCAGGTAAATAAAAACTTCACCGCCAGCAAAACAAGCAGCAGCGATATGCCGCCGGTGGCGGTTTGGGCAAACTCAATCAAGTCACGCCCGCCGCCCAGCGTCAGCGGCAGAAACAGCCCGCAGGGGATGGACAGCAGCATCACCGCAGCGGGCCTCCACCGCGCGGGCAGCAGCTTTCCGTACAGCGGGCCTGCGGCCAGCAGCGCCCGGTTGAGAAGACTTCCCACAACCCCTGTCAGCGCCCCCAGCGGAAGCATCCAGAAATACATGTGAATCGGCATCTGGGGAATCTGGGTAAAATGCAGCTCCGGCGTCAGCCCGAAAAAGTATTTTGAAACAAAGTCGGCAACCAGCGACGCGGCGGTGGCCGTGAGCATAATGGCGGGGGAGAAATTGCGGTGTACCTCCTCCAGCGCGAAAATCACGCCGGACAGCGGCGCGTTGAACGCGGCCGCAAGTCCGGCGGCAGCGCCGCCGGTGATGAGATAATTCTCCTCCACCTTGCTCCTGCCCAAAAGGCCGGACACCGCCTTTGCGCCCGCCGCGCCGATCTGGATAGAGGGCCCTTCCCGCCCCAGAGAAAGTCCGAAGAGGCCGCACAGTCCCCCGGCCACAAACCGCACCGCCAGAACAGAGCGCCACTTCAGCTCCATGCCCAGCAGCACCGCCCCTTCTACCTGCGGGATGCCGCTTCCGGCGGCGGACGGCTCCAGCTTTACAAGCCAGGCAACCAAAAGCCCGGCAATCGTGGCCCCCAGCGTCCACGGAATCAAAAACACGGGGTGCTCCCGAAAATAGGCATAGCACGCCACGGCAAAGGCGGTCCCGTGCTCAATTAAAAGACGGTACAGCACTGTAATCAGCCCCGCCACCGCGCCGGTGAGCAGCGCCTTGACCGCGATGCCCCATTTCAGCCGGTTGAAGTCGGATAAAAACCGATAAAATTTTGTTCTCTGTTCACTCATTGTCAAAATCCCCTGCTTCGATTCTATTAAAAAACAGCTATTTACAGTATAGCATATGTTAAGATATCTTAACAAGGCCGCTTGCATCAAAAATCTGCCGAACAGGAAAAGGCCCTGTGCAAAAATATCGTGGAAACTGTTATTTTATAAATTTCGGAGAAATATGCGCACGAGATGGCGGCATCAGACGATCTTCCTTCCCGCCTGTCGCCAATATGGGCAAATATATAGAATACGTAATCGTTTTTGGGCTTTTTCAATAAAAATACCTTGGTTTTTTAGCTTCCGCAATCTCCCCCTTTACGGTTGAATATTCCTTTAAAACATCGTATACTGTACGTCAGATGTATGTCAGATTCAAAATGGCATATCTGGATTTGAAAACGCGACAATATGAATAATATGGAGGATCAGATGATGAAGTACGGACGTACCTACAATTTTTCCGCCGGCCCCGCTATGATGCCGGAAGCGGTTCTGGAGGAGATCGCCGCCGAAATGATGAACTACCGCGGCAGCGGCATGTGCGTCATGGAGATGAGCCACCGGTCCAAGGTTTTTGAAGAAATTCTGGCCGCTGCCAAGGACGACCTGAAGAAGCTGATGGGCATTCCCGACAACTATAAGATTCTGTTTGTGCAGGGCGGTGGCACGCTGCAGTTTGCCATGGTGGCCATGAACCTGCTCAAGGGCGGCGTGGGCTGCTATGTGGAAACCGGCGCCTGGTCCAAAAAAGCGATTTCCGAAGCCAAGAAATTTGGCGAGGTGAAGGTAGTTGCCTCCTCCGCCGACAAGAACTTCTCCTATGTGCCGGACTGCTCCGATCTGGACATTCCCGACAATGCGGACTATGTTTATATCTGCGAGAACGAAACCATCAACGGCCTCACCTATAGCAAGCTGCCCAACACCAAGGGCAAGGTTCTGGTGTCCGACCAGTCCTCCATGTTCCTCTCCCGCCCCTGCAATGTGGCCGATTACGGCATGATCTGGGCCGGCGTGCAGAAAAACGTGGGCCCTGCGGGCATGGCCGTGGTCATCATCCGTGAGGATTTGATCCCCGACGATCTGGATTCCAAGGTTCCCACCTATCTCAGCTACAAGATTCACGCCGACAACGACTCCCTGTACAACACCCCCAACTGCTGGGCCATTTACTGCTGCGGCAAGGTTTTCAACTACCTGCTGAAAAACGGCGGACTGGAGGCCATGGAGCAGCGCAATCAGGAGAAGGCCAAGGTGCTGTACGATTATCTGGACCAG
>NZ_DALZCH010000038.1:0-27663 GCF_031978065.1 Oscillibacter sp. | reverse complement strand
CTAAGAACCTACACCTTCTCTACCATGGGTGTCCAACTTGAACTTGCAATTTGCGGAAAAAAGAAAAACACGCCATTTCCTCAAGACAAAAGCAAAGTCTGAGAACAACGTGTTTTTTCTGGATTTGAGCTATTTGTCTTCTAAGGTGTTGAAAAACAGAACAAGGCTCTGCCGCTGATTGGGCCGCAAGTTTCGGTAGCGGTTTACAATCTCTTGTTCTTCTGCATTCAACTCGCATTCCTCAGTCGGTTCCGCCTTTCGCCGGATGTCTGTGCGACCAATCAAAAAATCTACCGACACATCAAAAAAATCTGCGTACTTGCTCAGCATTGCAATATCGGGCTGATAACCGCCGGTTTCGTATTTTTGAATTTGTGCCTGCGCAACGTCGAATTCATCTGCCAACTTTTGCTGGCTCAGCTTTCTTTCCTCGCGTAGCAGACGAAGATTATACATTCAACCACCTCCTTGCATTATTTTAATAAGATTATCTTATTGTTTGCAAAAAGAATATCTTGTTATTGATAACAATGGTATCTTGTGGTACTGTAAAAGATATGCTTATTAAATGCGGAGGATGGATAAATGAATGCAAAAGAAAAAGGCAAATTGATGCGGCAAGCAAGTAAGCTATATACTTTGGGAGTAACCGTTGAAAAGCGCAGGAATAAGCTGAAAAAACTGGTAGAGAAGAAAATTTCCTATGATTCGCCTCAGATGAAAAAGGCTCTGTCGGAATTTCAGACAGCGGATGAAGAATGGAAACGACTGGAGCAGGAGCATCTGCAATATAGGGCACAATTTGAAATAGACAAGCATTGATACAACTTACTTGCTTTCTTCTGTTAAGTATTTCTGCCACATGAAATATAATGAATAAAGAATAGATCAGGAGGAAACTCAGGTATATGTCAGAGTAAAAAAACAGCGGAAAAGTGGGGAATTACCCCCGTATGGTAATCTATCACTGCGTGACTGGCTGCTGGCTTCTTTACCCCATACCCGTTACCCCTCGGTTTAATTACTGCCTCTATGAGTAATAATCTTTAATATTACTGAATTTTTTAAATAAATGCTGTAAAAGCACCCCGACCAAAAAGACCCGTTGCAGCCCGAGCGCTGCAACGGGTCTTTTGTTTTCTAAGTACTTATATTAGTACACAATTTGATTGTTTTTCTGTAATTTTTATAATGGCGGTATCACTGTATGCCGCAATACGATCTAATTTACCGTCCTTCAAGTGTCCATAAACGCCCTCGGTTTCCATATTGGCAGAATGCCCAAGTGCCTGCTTTTTTAGGCCGTCCGGTATTTTGCCATTAATACTGACATGGTGAAATTCGGTCAACGTAGAAGTGACCGTATTTACCCATGCTGAAAATAATCTTTGCCGGACATAAAAGGTGTGAATGTATCCCATTCGCTATGCCAGCTTCCAGCCCACAGCTTCCCGGCGCAGGCCGATAAAATCGGCGTACAGGCCGGTTTGCTCCAACAGTTCTGCATGGGTGCCGCGCTGTGCGATACGACCACCGTCCAGTACCAGAATCTGGTCAGCATCTTTTACGGTTTTTAGCCGATGGGCAATCATTATAATGGTTTTGTCGTGCGTCAGCGCATTGATGGCTGTCTGAAGTTCCACCTCGTTCTCTGGGTCCACGCTTGCCGTGGCCTCGTCCAGAATGATAATCGGCGCGTCCTTGATAATTGCCCGCGCAATGGAAATGCGCTGCTTTTCTCCGCCGGAGAGCGTACCTCCGCCCTCTCCCAGCACCGTGTCATAGCCATCCGGCAGCGCGGTGATAAAATCGTGGCAGCAGGCTTGCTTAGCGGCATCCATCACCTGTTCGCGTGTGGCGGAGGGCCTGCCAAATTTGATATTGTTCTCAATCGTGTCATTGAACAGATAGACATTCTGGAATACCATAGAGATATTTTTCATCAGGCTGTCCAGCTTGTATTCCCGCACATCGTGGCCGCCAACCAGAATTTTTCCGCCATCCACATCCCAGAAACGGGCAATCAAATTGCATAGCGTGGTCTTGCCTCCGCCAGAGGGACCAACCACGGCAGTGGTGGTTTTTTCCGGAATTGTAAAGCTAATGCCGTCTAATATCGTGCGGTCACCGTAAGCAAAGCGAACATCCTGAAATTCGACAGTGGCATGGGGGAATGCGATATCCTGTCCGTCAATGTCCATAGTGGGCGTATCGTCAATGGAGGTGGCTTTGTCCATGGCGGAACCCAGCATTTGGAGCTGATCGGACATATTTCCGGCACTTTCCAACTCTGCGTAAATCAAGAAAGAAGCAATGAGCATCAGCAGGCAGCGGGCCAGCGGCAAGGTTTCTCCCGCATAGAAAACCAGCGCCGCAACAACGATTGCCACACTGAAAATCCGCACCGTAATTTGGCGAATTCCAGACCAAGGCGTAATCGAACGCACTAGTGACAGCGCCCTTTGGCAGCTGTCATCCACAGTATTGTAAACTGCCTGCCCGCTGTCTTTTTCCAGTCCATAGGACTTCACCACACCCATGCCCTGCACATATTCCAGCACCTTCTCTACCAGAGCTTCCTGAATATGCTGGCGGGCAGGGCCGGTTTTGGAGGTGGCTTTCTGGGAGAGCTCCGTGACCACCAGATAGCATAGAATGCCCGCGATGGCAATAAGTCCCAGCCGCCAATCGGCAAAAAGAAGCATCAGGCACAGAGCCAGCGTATTCAGGAATCCGCCGATTATCATAACAAGGCACCGTGCGGCGGTATTTTCCACATCGCCTAACGTAGTGGTGACCACTGCCGTGATATTGCCAAGACTGTTGTCGTTAAAATATCCCATAGGAATGTATCGTAGGCGGTCACCAATATGTACCCGCTTCTCCGCGGCCATATGGTAGCCCGTATCCGTCTCGGCATTGGTGGAGTAGTAGGCACAGGCAATGTGCCCCAGAATAGAAACCAGCATAATGCAGGCAAGCGGCCAAACAGACAGCTTCGATCCGCCCACCACCATATCCATCGCCAGCATCAGGGCCAAAAACTGGAGCGACGCAAACAGTGCGCCCAGAAGAGATACCACCATTGCTTTTTTCAAAAGCCCTCGCTTGCCTCCCGCAAAGGCAAAAATCTTTTTTAATATACCAAACATAATATTCTCTCCTCTCAGGCCGCGTCCCGGGTGCCCAGATATGCCTTCCACATTTGGTCGTAAAGCGGGCATGTCTCCAGAAGCTTTGCCTGTTTTCCCTGTGCCGCAATCCGGCCATTTTCCACCACCACGATAGTATCCGCGCCGGCGATGGTCCCCAGATGATGGGCAATGACGATCAGGGTCTTTCCCTTTGTCAGCGCAGAAATAGCGCGTTGAATCAGTGCTTCGTTTTCCGGATCGATGCTGGCGGTAGCCTCATCCAGAATCACAATAGGCGCATCCTTAAGCATGGCGCGGGCAATGGAAATCCGTTGACGCTCTCCGCCTGAAAGATGTCCGCCGCCCTCGCCGCAAACAGTGTCGTAGCCGTTCTCCAGACCGCGGATAAACATATCGCACCCGGCGGACCCGGCGGCAGCTTCCACTTCCTCATCGGTTGCATCCGGTCGTCCCATGCGGATATTGTCCCGCACCGTCCGGTCAAACAGGTAGTTATCCTGCGCCACATATGCGATCTGCCGATTCAACTGGTCCAGCGGGATATCCTGCAAATCAACGCCCCCCAAGGTGATGGCGCCGCTTGTCACATCCCAGAATCCGGCAATCAGCTTGGCAATGGTGGATTTCCCGGAGCCGGAGGGCCCAACCAGTGCGGTCACCGTGCCGGGGTGGATATCCAGATTGATTTTATGAAGAACTTCTTCCTTCACGTTACCGTAAGTAAAAGAAATATTTTTCAGCGTTACCGCACTGCCGTTCAGCTTGGCAGGCTGCTCAGGGCGCACAAGCTCCGGCGACTCCAGAATCCCGGCAATTTCCCCCACATTGGTACCTACGATTGCAAGCTCATCCACGAAGCTCAGGGCGGCAATCATTGGGCCGGTCAGACCAAGGGACAGAACGATACTCGTAAGAAAATCCGCGGCGCTAAGGCTTCCGCTGCTCCAAAGCAACAGGCCTGTGGGGAGCACAGAAACCAGAACGGCGGGAAGGATGCTCTGCCAAGAGGCCATGTATTTCTGATTGTCGTGCATCCAGTCCACAAAATACTGGGCGTTGTCTTCCACCGCTCCGGCGTATTTTTTGTAAGAACCTGCGCTCTGACTGAAGGCCTTGACCACCTGAATTCCGCCCACATATTCCACAATGGCGTTTGCCATACGGCGGCCGATTTCCACCGCCCCCTTCCAGCGGACGGCATAGGTTTTTGTGCTCTGGGAAACGATCAGCAGACCGATTGCCGTGGTAACCAGCGAGGCAAAGCCCATCCGCCAGTCCAGCACAAAGATACTAATAACAAGTGTCAGAGGAACAAGCAGGTTGGAGGTCATCTCCGGAATCAGGTGGGCCAGCGTCGGCTCCATCCCCTCCACTCGGTCCACAATGGTGGTTTTATACTGCCCGGAGGGCGTATTCAAAATGGTTCCCATGGGTACCCGGGAAAGCTTGCTTAACAGGCTCTTTCGCAGATCCCGCAGAGTATGGTAGGTGGCGGTATGGGACATACCGGTGGACAGGCTGGAAAATACCGCCTTTATCAAATATCCTCCCAGCATCAGCCCGCACCAGGAGAGGCATTCCCGCAGTCTGCCGCCGGAGAGCAGCAGCCTGATGATAGCAACAACACACAGATAGGCAAGCATGGTACCTGCTACCCCGATGACAGCCAGTATCACCGAGCCGCAGAACCCTCTATGGTACGCGTTTGCCCATCCCCATAGCTTGGCAAACGGGGAAGGCTCCTTTTTGGTTTTCATAAATCGCATCTCCTTATTTAGTTAGATATTGCTAACTTAATGGCGAAAAAACAGGGGCGCTCAGCCCCCTGCTATTCCCAGAACCTTGAACCAGCCTGCGGAATAAAAATCCCGCAAGCTTTCCACGTATTCAGCGGCCTTCTCTCTGGGCATATCGTGGCGGATTGTTTCAAACATGCCGTTGAATAATGCGCCGGAGAGAATATGAATCAACCCGTCGTCCAGCGCCTGTGCAGGAAGACCGTTAGATCGCATACGGTCGATAAGTTGGTGCCCGGCCTCGGCTTCGATTTCAATCAGTGTGTCGATGTAGTGTTCATATCGGGTTCCGGAAGAACAGCAGGCGATGAGCTTAAACGCATCAAAATGGTCGTAGAGATAGGCCATCATCCAACCTGATTCATGATCTGTAATTTCAGGTATATTTTGAAGCTGTTTGTCCAGCGACTGAGCAGCAAAGGAGCGTTGACGCTCCCGGTAGCGTTCAGCAAATACGTGGGAGGGTTCTTCCACCAATTCTTCAAACAGCGCTTCCTTGTCGGTATAATACCGGTACAGCGCACCAGTGGTGACCCCCGCTGTGGCAGCGATATCCCGCATATTTGCTTTTAGGAAACCATGGGTCATAAATTCTTTTTTTCCCGCCTCTAATAAGGCGGCGGCAAGTTCCTCGTTGACAGGGCGCATAAAGCCTCCTTAATATAACAATGTTATTTAATAACGTTGTTATATTAAATCAACATAAAGCATTTGTCAAGTCATCTAATGGGTGAAATAAACCTTTTCATAAAAGAGGTAAAGCTCGAAACATGTACCAGCCCTCAAAATAGGCTTATCGACTATGGCAATTGTGCTTTGCTTGGAACAACCCGAAAATTTATTTTCCGATGCTCTCCCATAATTAAAGCCTGTATGAGTTCAATTTCTCATACATGACTTTATTACGTTCTTGTGATAAGCTTAAGCTGGGACTAATAGGAGGGGCTGCAATGAAAAAATCAAGAGTGCTGTGGGGTATCGTTTTTTTGCTTGCAATCGTCGCAGGATATATGCGATATTATCCCATCACAAACGACAGCATCGAGGCGGAACATATTATTCAGGAAAAGTTTGATGCAAATGCGGAAATTGACTCAGGCATTGGATTAAACAATCAGGATTTCTACTATTTTGCCGTGGTAGAGAATGAGATTGCTGTCTTAAGAATGAAGCGAGGTCTGTTTAATCGTTTCCGATATGAGGGCATGTCCCGCACGGATGCAAACTTTGTAAATGGAGTTGTTAATAGCAAGGGAAATAAATACCTGCTTGTAGGCGGAAGAAACCCAAATCATGAAATTGAGAAAATGACTGTAACCCTCGATAATATTCAGTATGACATAGACCTTGTAAATCCGGGTGACTCTTTTTTTGAATACATTCAAATTGAAAATGAAACGATTGATAATCATGTTTTTTTGAATAATACCACCTTATATAATGCAGACGGAGAGGATATCACCGCTTCTTTTAACACAAGCAGCGGCGGCGTGTAAGTAGTCATGTGATACTGGGGAGGCCATTTGGCTGCTGAGCCGCCTTTTCGTATTGCCTCCATGCAGTGGGTTTTATTACGCAAAAAAATTTTTAAGAGAATCAAAGGAGCTGACAATCATTAAATGAAATTCACTTTTTTGTTGAGCCCTTATGAGGAACTGGGCAGATCCCAACTGTTTTATGCACTTAAAAAACTGGCGGAAATGAAAAGCAGAAAAGCATGTCCCAGAATGTGGGCAGGGATAGACAAGCTGGACGCTGTCCCAAAAGTTTCAAAAAGCACCTCCGAAAAACGCCGGAAGCGATATAAAGTTTATGGAGCATTTTTAATCATACTGGGGCTGTTTGCCCTTATTCCGGGTGTTATGGCTCCAAAGGAACTTTTGGCTGTGCTGATTGTTGGCGCGGCGGCTTTTTTGTTAGGGGTGGTTTACCTGTTTCAGCCCCGAATAAATCCCGATCAACGTCTTCAAAAGGAAACGGAACGAATTTGGTCCGGATATAAGACTCTTGATGAAGGCAAACGCACAACGGTTGTTTTCCAAGACACAGGTATTTGGGAAAATGATCAAATGCTGGTGGCCTTTGAAGATGTATTGCAGGCGGTATTTTGTCAGGATATGATTTTACTCAACTGGGAAAAGGGTTTCATTCTTCTCCAAAAGAAAGACTTGCAGGATGCGGACGCAGATCAGTTTCTGAATTTTATGAAAAGCCATCCAAGCCTTGAGATTTATCATTTGGAAAGCCCTGTTTAATCCAAAAACGACGGCGCATTTCTTTTGACCTGATAATACAGAATATAAAAATCCGAAGCTGTCCCCGTTGGGGGCAGCTTCGGATTCCTTCATTAATATAAGCGGCGTGTATTCGCTGTGCGCCACGGAAAGGAAGAACACCTGACATCTGCGTGCTGAGACACAGGAGTCTCCGGACCTAAAGGCGAGCTTACACCGTGTGTTCATCACCGTGGTACAGACTGGTGCGGTTGCGGCCTCCGCTTTTGGAGAGATACATCGCCGCGTCCGCCTGATTCAGCAGTTCCTCCAGCGTTTGCCTGCGGTTGGCAGGACAGTGGGCCACGCCGATGCTGATGGTCACGCGAAGAATCTTGTCCTGAAAAGCAATCCGCATGTCCTCAATGGTTCGACGAAGTTTTTCCGCCGTCTCCACCGCCTGCTGAGAGGACAGGTCCTCCAGCAGCACTGCAAATTCCTCGCCCCCGTAGCGCCCCACCAGATCATTTTTACGAAAATGCGTCCGCGCAGCCTGCGCAATGGCCTTCAGCACCGCATCTCCGCAGGGGTGGCCATAGGTGTCGTTTACCTGCTTAAAATGGTCCACGTCAATCATCAAAAGCGCCAGTGCCCGCTGTCCCCCGTCTCCTGTCAGCGTCTGTCTGGCAAGATCAAAAAACGTACCCCGGTTATATACCCCGGTCAGCGCGTCCATAGTGGCCTGACGGTGCAGGTCCTCCAGCAGATGACTTTCCACGGTCACATCCCGAAAGACAATGCAGATGCCGCTGTTTTTCGTGCCCTGAAAAACCGGATTCGCGGTGATTTTATAGCGCCGGGCCTCCCCGCCTTTCCAAATCAGCGTCTCGCCCTGCGGCTTAAAGCCCTCCACGGCCTCAAGAGATTCACCGGACACCATGCGGGAGAGCTGTGGAAACAGGCGCCTTGCCGACTGGTTCGCGTCCAAAAGGTGAAAGTCGGCGTCACACACGATAAATGCGTCCTCCAGCCCATCAATCACCTGCGCCCGGGCCAGCGGAAGCACGTTCAGAAGGTTTTGCGTCAGGGCGGAATAAAGAAATACCGCCAAAGCGGAGACATAGGCGACGGGCGTAAAATCATAGCTTTCGTTGCCGCCGATAAAGATAAAGAAAAAGTTGGACACCAGCGGAACCAGCCAGCCCAGCAGCAAAATAAAGCTCTGCCTTCGTTGAGCTTTGCTGCCGGTTCGGATGTGGCTGATGATGAGAAACAGGCCCAGAGCAATACAGATGTAATTCAGGAGCACCCCAAGGAGATAGGCAATGCCGTCGGTATGCTGAATGCTGGAAATTTGCCCGTTGGTGCTGTACCAAATATTGCCGTAATGCAGCCGCACCAGAGGATACAACTGCAAAGACACCATAGACACAGCGGGAATTGCAAAAATCAGGGCGTGCTGCCGCGCGGAAAATCGTTTTTTTTCGTAAAAGTCTCTAAAAAACAGATAGGCCAGCGGCACCAGAAGCGGCGCGCCCAAATACTGAACCCGGACCCCGTAAAAAGCGGTTTCCAGCGTAGGGGCGGTAATTTCCAGCAAGTTGCCAAACGAAAAAAAGAGATTGGCGACAGAAAGAAGAATCAAGTAGAGGGATTTTTCAACGGTGTGGTTGGTAATGGTAAATACCGCCATAAAGACGGCAATTACCACGGACAAGGCCACCGTCAGAATAAATATGTTTGGCATGGGAAGACCCTCCTCGTATCGCTTCGCGTTGCGGGCGGCTGCTGAATGGAACCGCCGCAGGGAGAATCTATCATATCATATTGATCGTCATTTTTCTATGAAACGCAGAAAAGAGACATATTTCACTGAAATTCTCTCAATGCTTTAACGCTTGGTGCCGGTGCCCCGTTAATCAGCCGTTAAAAATCATTACGGCGTCCGCAGAATTTCCTCCAGCTTTTTCGCGGCCAGACTCAGCGGCTGGCGGGAATCCTTAATCAGGCAGATAAATCGTTCCGGAATAGTTTCCAGCAGAGAAATCCGAAAAATTTCGCAGCGCGAAAGCGCGTCTGCCGCGATTTCCTCCGGCAGAAACCCAAGACCCATATTTCCTTTTATCATCGGGAGAAGCTGCACCGTATTGGCGGCCTCAATATCAGGATGGAGCGCAAGGCCATGCCTTTGAAAAAAGTGGCTGTAAAACTCAAAGGTTTTTGTTTCCACAGCCATGCTGACCATGGGAAGATTTGCGACCTCTTTCAAACTCATCTGTTTTTCGGACAGATACGCAAACTTCGGCCCGCCCACCAGAATCTCACGGAAGGGCCTGAGAGGAATCTCCGTGAGATGCTTCTTCGCGCCTGTGGGCGTGGTAACCACAGCCAGATTCAAAATGCCCTCCTCCAGTGACTTCACAGCCTGAGGCGTGGAATAATTGGAGATATGGATGTGAAAGCCGGGATAGACCTGATGAAAGCGGCTGAGCTTAGAGAGAAGGACGCTTTGCAGCGCGGTTTCGTTGGCGCCGATAAACACTGTCCCGCTTTGCATCCCTGTGTAGCTGGCCAGCTCCGCCTCCCCCAGTTGCAGTTGCTCGTAGGCCGGAGCCACATGGGAAAACAGCTTCTCCCCCTCTGTGGTAAGCACAATCCCCCGGTTTGATCGAATCATCAGGCGGCAGCCCAGCTCCTCTTCCAGATTGTTCATGCAGCGCGTGACGTTGGGCTGGCTGCTCATCAGGACCTTGGCCGCCTGCGTAAAATTTTTATATTTTGCAACAAAATAAAAAATCCGGTAATACTCATAATTGACTGCGATAATAATGCCTCCTCTGTGGGGCGCAAACCTTGGTGCGCCGCCCGTTTCACTATAATAATTTGTTATAGTGAAAATTACAAATATACATTTTACATTCTTCAACAAGTTCATTATAATGTAGCAACCCAATGAAAACAACAGCGCGTCCGTTAAGAAAATGCCGCAGTGGGGCGAGTGCGGTATCATCTGGAATCCGGAGAGGATTGGATCGTTTGACGGAAGGCTGCGCCAGTGGTCCGGAAAACTGAAGGTATAAGATCGTGCTGTCCGCCGTTTGCCGGATACTGTCCGACAGGCGGCGAACCAGCTTTTCTGGCGGCAAACCTATCCCCACCGCGATTGGCGGGCAAAGGCGGGATTCAATGGGTCGGGAGGTGATAATCGTATGTCAAATATTCAGGAGACCATGATGTCCGGAATGAAAAACCAAACCGCGTTTACCATCCCGGTTTTGGGAGGAATCCCGATTTCCGAGGCGGTTTTAACCAGTTGGATTCTGATGGTTTTGATTATGGGTCTGGTGTTTCTGCTGACGCGGAAGCTAAAGCCTGATCAGCCGGGGCGCGCGCAGGCGTTTTTGGAGATGTGCGTCAGCTCTCTCAACGGATTTGCGAAGGACAGCATCGGGCCTCGCTGGCGATCTTTTGCGCCATGGCTGGGAACGGTTGCCGTTTACATTGCCGTCGCCAACCTCAGCGGGCTGCTGGGTCTGGTGCCGCCAACCAAGGATGTCAGCGTCACGGCGGGGCTGGCGCTGACCAGCGTGTGCCTGATTTACGGCAGCTCGTTTCGTTTTCTGGGCCTGCGGGGCGGTCTGCACAAGTTTGCCGAGCCTATGCCCCTGCTGATTCCCATTAACATTATGGAAATTGCCATTCGTCCGCTGTCGCTTTGTATGCGGCTGTTTGGAAATGTGCTGGGCTCTTTCGTAATCATGGAACTTATCAAGGCGCTGGTTCCGGTGGGAGTTCCGGTGGTCTTCAGTCTCTATTTCGATATCTTTGACGGATTGATTCAGACCATCGTTTTTGTATTTCTGACCGCGCTGTTCACAGGGGAAAGCCTTCAGGAAGAGTAACCGTTTCACATTGATTTATTTAATTATTAACAGGAGGAACTAATTATGTCTGTCGCAATTGGTGCTGCTATTGCAGTTTTAACAGGAATCGGAGCCGGAATTGGAATCGGCTTTGCCACCGGCAAGGCCACCGAGGCCATTGCCCGCCAGCCGGAGGCCGCAAGCCAAATCCGCAGCAACCTGCTGCTGGGCTGTGCGCTGGCCGAAGCCACTGCCATTTATGGCTTTGTCATCGGGCTTGTCATAATTTTTGCGGGATAAGGGGCGATTTTTGTGCTCAACTTCAGTCCCTACACAATTTTATTTACCGTCATCAACCTTCTGGTGCTTTGGCTGTTTCTGAAGCACTTCCTGTTTGAGAAGGTAACCGGCATTTTAGACAGCCGGGCGCAGGCCATCCAAAAGGACCGGGAGGATGCCGCGGGCGAAAAAAAGCTGGCCGGGCAACTGCATGACCAGTATGAACAGCAACTGGCCCAGACCCGGCAGGAGAGCGAGACGCTTCTTGCTCAGTCCAGAGCGCAGGCGCAAAAAGAGTATGACGCAGCGCTGGACAGCGCCCGGACCGACGCGCAAAAGCTGATGGAAACCACCCGCCGCCAGCTCCAGGCCGAGCGGGAAAGCATGCTTCGCGGTGTGCGCAAGGAGGTTGCCCAGCTTGCGCTTTTGGCGGCGGCCAAGGTGGCGCAGAGCGAGCTGGACCGGAAAAACGATCTGGCTTTGGTGGACTCCTTTTTGTCCGAGTCGGGTGATCCGTCATGAGTGAGCTTGCCCGCCGCTATGCCGCGGCCTGCTTTGACTTAGGGATGGACAGGGCGCGCTTTGTTCGCGCCATCCGTCTGATTGGGGACACTCCGCCGCTACGCCGCGTGCTGGAGGACCCCACCGTTGACCGCATGGAGAAAGAACGGGTGCTAGAGCGGCTGGACGTTTTAAAGGAAGATGCCCGGCTTTTAAATTTTTACAGGCTGCTGGCGCGCAAAAACCGGATGGCGCTGTTGCCCGAGATTGCCGAGGCGTTTCATACGCTGGAGCTGGAGGCACGCAATACGGCGGCGTGCCGGATGCGCTGTGTCCATATCCCGGACGGGGCGCAGTTGGACGGACTTCGGAAGCGGCTGTGCGCCCTGCATCACAGAGACGCGGTGGAACTGGAAATCGAGACAGACTCCGGCCTTTTGGGCGGGTTTGTTCTGGAGATCGATGGATTTACCTATGATTACAGCGTCCGCGGCCAGCTCCGGGATATGGAGAGGCAACTGCAAGAGAGGCGAATGATATGAAAAATGAAGCGGATGAGATTGTCTCCGTCCTGCGGGAGGAAATTTCAAATTACGATAACAAGGCCCTGCGCAGCGAAACCGGCACGGTTTTAAACGTAGGCGACGGCATTGCCACAGTTTATGGACTGGATAACGCGGTGTACGGCGAGCTGCTGGAGTTTGAAACCGGCGTGCGGGGCATGGTGATGAATCTGGAGCGGGACAGCGTCGGCTGCGTGCTGCTGGGGCCTGAGGAAAATCTGGGCGAGGGCGCGACGGTTCGCCGCACCGGACGGACCACGGACGTGCCCGTGGGCGACGGGCTGTTGGGCCGCGTGGTGGACGCGCTGGGCGCGCCCATCGACGGAAGAGGCCCTGTGGAAACCACGGAGACCCGCCCCGTTGAGCACGAGGCCAGCGGCGTTGTGACCCGGGAAGAAGTCAATGTGCCCATGCAGACGGGCATTCTGGCCATCGACGCCATGGTCCCCATCGGCCGGGGCCAGCGGGAGCTGATCATCGGGGACCGCCAGACCGGAAAGACCGCCATCGCCGTGGACACGATCATCAACCAGAAGGGGCAGGACATGATCTGCATCTACGTGGCCATCGGACAAAAGGCGTCCAGCGTGGCCCAGGTGCGGGATACGCTGGAGAAATACGGAGCAATGGACTATTCCATCATTATCTCCGCCACCGCCAGCGAGCCTGCCCCGCTGCAATATATCGCCCCCTATACCGGCGCGGCCGTGGGTGAATATTTTATGAGCCGGGGCAAAGACGTGCTGATTGTCTATGACGATCTTTCCAAGCACGCCGTGGCTTACCGTACGCTGTCTCTGCTTTTAAAACGGTCCCCCGGACGGGAAGCCTACCCCGGCGATGTGTTTTATCTTCACTCCCGCCTGCTGGAGCGCGCCTGCCGTCTGACAAAAAAATACGGCGGCGGGTCCATGACGGCGCTGCCCATCATTGAGACGCAGGCGGGCGATGTGTCGGCCTATATTCCCACCAACGTCATTTCCATTACCGACGGGCAGATTTATCTGGAGTCAAACCTATTTTTCTCCGGGCAGAGGCCGGCCGTCAATGTGGGTCTGTCCGTGTCCCGCGTGGGAGGCTCGGCCCAGACCAAGGCCATCAAAAAAGCCGCAGGCACGCTGCGGATTGATCTGGCCCGCTTCCGGGAGCTGGAGGTATTCAATCAGTTTGCCTCTGATCTGGATGCATCCACCCAAAAGCTGCTTGACCACGGCAAAGGAATGATGGAGCTGCTCAAGCAGCCCCTTTATCATCCCATCCCGATGTACCGTCAGGCGGTCATTCTCTATACGGCCACGGGCGGTCTGCTGGACGACGTGCCGCAGAGCCGGGTCTCTGCGTTTGTCCGCAGCTTTGTGGACGAACTGGAGTCTTCGCATGCCGAGGTGACGGAAGAAATTCAAAAAATTGGCGTGATTTCCGACGCGGCGGCAGAGGCTATCCGCGCCGAGCTTGCGGCGTATAAAGCGCGCACCGGGGCCGTGTCTGCGGAAAAAGAGGGGCGGTGATGCCCAATGGCAAGTATGCAGGAGATTCGTTCCCATATTCGCAGTGTGCAGGAAACCCGGAAAATCACCAACGCCATGTACCTGATTTCCTCCAACAATCTGCGAAAAGCGCGCAAACAGCTAAACGACGTGAAGCCGTACTTTGATCGGATTGAGAGAACCATCACCGATATTCTCCACCGCTCCCCCGAGCTGACGCACCCTTATCTGGACCCGGCATTTCGGGCCGAGCGTTCTCAGGGTACCGTGGCCTACGTGATTATTACCGGCGATAAGGGTCTGGCAGGCGCTTACAATCACAATGTACTCAAGCTGGCGGAGGCGGCGGTGGCCAAAACGCCCGACTGCCGGATATTTGTGGTGGGACAGGTGGGTCTTTCCTGGTTTCGGGAACGGAAGATTCCCGTGCAGGAGTTTCCGTTTTCCACCCAGAACCCCAATATGCACAGAGCCCGGGAAATTGGAACCTTTTTGACGCAGGAATACCGCCTGGGAAGACTGGATGCACTGTACGCCGTTTACACGGAGATGGTGACTTCCATGAAGCTGGAGGCGCGAATGGTGCAGTTGCTTCCCCTCAGCCGGGATACCTTTCCATGGAAGCCCGACGATCAGTCCCAATATGTGCATTCGATGACCTACGTGCCGTCTGAGACGGCAGTGCTGACCACGCTGGTCCCCCGCTATGTCAACGGCATGCTTTTTAGCCTGCTGGTGGAATCCTTCTGCTCGGAGCAGCAGGCGCGGATGACCGCCATGGACAACTCCACGAAAAACGCCGCGGATTTAATCCGGCAGTTGAATCTGCAATATAACCGTGCCCGGCAGGCCGCCATTACGCAGGAGATTACCGAGGTGGTGGGTGGCGCGCAGGCCAGCAGCCAATAAGCGCGGGCCGTTTTGTAACAAGTTCGGAAAGAGTGATTTTATGTCTGAAAACAAGGGAACCGTCGTTCAGGTTATGGGGCCCGTGGTGGATGTGGAGTTTCCCGCAGGGAGGCTTCCGTCCATCAAGGATGCCCTTGAAGTCCGCCTGAATGGCGAAAAGGCCGTAATGGAGGTAGCCCAGCACATGGGCGGCAACACCGTCCGATGCATTATGCTCTCCCCTTCCGAGGGGCTGGGCAGGGGTGCGGAGGTGATCGCCGCGGGAGGCCCCATTTCTGTCCCTGGGGGGAAAGAAGTGCTGGGCCGGATGTTCAACGTGCTGGGCGATCCCATTGACGAGAAGGGGGATGTCAGCGCTTCGGAAAAATGGTCCATTCACCGCCAGCCCCCCAAATTCGAGGATCAAAGCCCCGTGGTACACATACAGGAGACGGGCATCAAGGTGATTGACCTGCTGGCGCCGTATGCCAAGGGCGGCAAAATCGGCCTGTTTGGCGGCGCGGGCGTGGGAAAGACCGTGCTGATTCAAGAGCTGATTCACAACATCGCCACAGAGCACGGAGGCTATTCCGTGTTCACCGGCGTGGGCGAGCGCACCCGAGAGGGCAGCGACCTGTGGCACGAGATGGCAAATTCCGGGGTCCTTTCCAAGACGGCCTTGGTATTCGGGCAGATGAACGAGCCGCCCGGAGCCAGAATGCGCGTGGCTCTGACGGGTCTGACCATGGCGGAGTATTTCCGCGACCATGAAAAGCAAAATGTGCTGTTGTTTATCGACAACATCTTCCGGTATATTCAGGCGGGCAGTGAGGTGTCTTCCCTCATGGGGCGGATGCCCTCCGCTGTGGGTTATCAGCCCACGCTTGCCAACGAAATGGGCATGCTGCAAGAGCGGATTACTTCCACGAAAGACGGGGCCATTACCTCCGTGCAGGCGGTCTATGTCCCTGCCGACGACCTGACGGACCCCGCCCCCGCCACCACGTTTGCCCATCTGGATGCCACCACGGTGCTCTCCCGCAAAATCGTGGAAATGGGAATTTACCCTGCGGTGGACCCGCTGGAATCCACCTCCCGCATTCTGGAGCCGGACATTGTTGGACAGCGCCATTACAATGCCGCCCGGGCGGTGCAGGAGCTTTTGCAGCGATACAGCGAGTTGCAAGACATCATTGCCATTCTCGGCATGGAAGAGCTGTCCGAGGCCGACCGGCTGACCGTGGAGCGCGCCCGGAAGGTGCAGCAGTTTCTCTCTCAGCCGTTCTCCGTGGCGGAGAACTTTACCGGCTTGAAGGGCCGTTATGTCAAGCTGGAGGATACGCTGCGCAGCTTCGAGTCGATTCTGGGCGGCGAGACAGACCGCTTTCCCGAGGCGGCGTTCAGCATGACGGGCACAGTGGACGAGGTGGCTGAAAAAGCGAAGGCGCTGGGCGTTTCGTAAGCGGCGGGAGCGTTCGTGAGAAAGGGCGGATGAATCATGGAAAAAACCTTTTATCTGGAGATCGTTACTGTTGACCGCCAGTTTTATACCGGGGAAGCACAGGCGTTGATACTGCCCATTCAGGACGGGCAATACGGGATTCTTCCCGGGCATGAGGCCACGGTGGTGGCTGTGGAGCCCGGCGAGGTGCGCTATCAGGCGGAGAACGTCTGGCATCCCGCCGTTGTGAGCGGCGGCTTCGCGGAGATTACGCCGGACTATGTCATTATGCTGGTGGCATCTGCGGAGCATCCGGAGGAGATTGATTTCAAGCGGGCGGAGGAAGCCCGGCAGCGGGCCGAGGAACGCCTGCGCCACAAGCAGAGTATTGCGGAGTATTATAATTCCAAGGCCGCTCTGGCCCGGGCAATGGCAAGACTGAAGACCCGGGGCCGCCGGTGAAAATTCAAACTCCGAAGCCCTCCGGTGTATTATACCAGGGGGCTTCGGAGCCGTTTTGACATAAGCCGGGGACCTGAGCCATTACGCATAGGAAGTTGGCTTTTTATAGTGCGTGTTTATAGGAATGCGGACGGAAGAGAACTTCTACATAACTTCTACAAACTTGAATGCTACTGTAAGTGCATAAGATTTGATAAGGAGGAACGGATATATGAAACTTTGGGAAAATTTGAAAAAGGCCTTTCAGAATTATCTGAACCGGATGGCAAAATCGAATCAGCAGCTATTTGGCAATTCAACACCCGATTGCTGCAAATTAAACCGTCAGAATAATAATCGTCATCACAATTGATTCTGTCCACGGCGGACCATGCAAGCACCTCCGGGGCGATCCCCTTCTCATGATGCCAAACGCCTGACGATTGTTTCGAGTGTCGATGCTTTTCGGTGACAGCCCCGTGCCTTACATCGGAGTACACATAGCCACCGAGGCTGTAAGTCCTGCCGTGGCTGACGGGGGCTTCTGTCGTATAAAAAAGGCACGCTTTCTTATTGGAAAGCGTGCCTTTTTATGCGTACGGATTGTTTATCGCATCGCGTATTTGTAAATTAGTAAAAATACGGCGTTCTGCTCCAAGTATTCCGATCAATGGAATGAAATTCACAAGTCATGCTCAAGCTCCGTTTTTTGCCCGGCGGTCTGTGCTCTCCAGTAGCGGGATCCATCCCGTTCACGACACAAAAGGCCGTGGTCGACGAGTTCTCGCCGAAGGAGAAAATAATCCCCGAAGGTGTGCCATAGGTTGCAGATACCGTTGACTTCCTGTTCCGAATACGTACGGCCAAGTTCAAATTTTTCGGCGAGATTTTCCAACAGGGCGTGTCTCACTTTTTGTTTTTGCGGAAGCTGCTTGATTTTTCCGGAATCATCAAGAAACTGCTTGATTTTAATAATCTGTTCCATGTAAGACGCCTTCCTGCCGCTGCCGTTCCAGCCATATTTTATGGAGAGCCTGAATATCCTCCGAAAATTCACGTTCCGTTTGCGTCTCTTTCTTGTTCAATACCTCAAGAACGTCAAATGAAAACGACTGTAATCCATATTTCATCCACTCTGTTCGCATGGCCGGTTCCGGACAGGAATTGGTCGAAACGGAAAATGCGAACTTGTTCTGCTGGTCCGCCAGATTCGTTGTGGATTTCACCCAAGCGCGTCCGTTCCCGTTACACTGGATGCGGTAGATACCGCCGACGACCGCTTTTTCTTTATAGGCGTTTTTCAATTCCTTCCGTTTCACAAAATCCATTTGCGATACCCCTTCTTCTTTCCCCGATGCCTTTATAAGGCGTGTAAACCGTGCTTGCTCTGCTGCAATCCAAGCTTGACGCCCCATCAGACATAGTGTAAGCGATTACCGAAGAATAATCAATCAACGCTCCGTAGAGTGTTGAACGAGAGGTTTACAAATCCTGTCACTCGATTTTCCTTTCGAGTGTTATGACACACATACGGACCAAAACCCAGTTTAAATACAGGAAAAGCAAAAGACCGTCGACTTTTGTCGACGGTCTTTTTATTGGCCGGAGCGGAAGAATTTAAATTCTGGGCCTTTTGGACTAGGATACGGCTGTTTTCTGCGAGTGAGGTCGTCTGATTTTTCTGTTCCTTCATTCCAAGGGTAGGCTAGGCGGGAACTACACGACAATTTGATGTGTTTTTCCGTCATCCTCCAGAAAAATTTTGTTGCCCTGAATGAACTTCCCATCCACGGTGATTGCTTCCGTTGTCAGCGCTCCCTTGCTTCTGCTTTCAACCCTGATTTCATAGAGAGAACTCCCATACCGATATTCAATGGAAAAGTCCCCAAATATTGCAGGTGTCGTCGGATCAATGACCAACTCATTCCCCTCTTTTCGGATGCCTAGAAACCAGTTTAACAGCCCCTGATACATCCAGCCCGCAGAACCGGTATACCAGCTCCAGCCGCCTCTTCCAGCATAAGGCGGGCTAAGGGAAATATCCGCCGTCATTACATACGGCTCTTTCTCGTACCTGAGGACATCCTTCTTGTTTTGCGTAAGATAAATGGGGTTCAGCATAGTGAACAAGGTCTGCGCCATGTTATCATCATGCAGCATTGATGCGGCGATTGCCAGCCAGACCGCCGCATGGGTATACTGTCCTCCATTTTCCCGCATGCCGGGAATATAGTTTTTAATATAACCCGGATTCTTTGCTGTCTTATGAAAAGGAGGGGCCAAAAGCAAAGAAAGGGCTTCCTCCTCCCTTACTAGATAACGCCGTGCCGATTGTATTGCCGTTTTCGCCCGTTCCTTTTCCGCCCCCCTTGAGATCACGCTCCAGGACTGGCTGATGGAGTCGATCCTGCACTCGTCGTTTTCCTTTGAACCAAGCTTTGAACCGTCGTCATAAAATGCCCGAAGATACCACTCTCCATCCCAGGCATACTCTTCAATGCTTTGAAGCAAGGCCGCCCGTCTCTGCTCCAGCTCCCGGCCGCAGGCCTCGTCGCCTTCCTGATTGCACAAGGGAATGAAGTTGCCCAGTACGGTGTACAAAAACCAGGCTAGCCAAACGCTTTCTCCCTTCCCCATTGCGCCCACCTCATTCATGCCATCGTTCCAGTCGCCTCCCCCCATCAGGGGAAGTCCGTGCTCTCCAAAGCGGGTCCGGCAGATCGCTTTTTTGCAATGCGCATAAACGCTTTCAAATTGCTCGGACACTTCCGGCGTGAACATCACATCGCCCTGTCCTTTCTCCAGTGCCGGGCCCTTGATATAAGGAACTTGTTCCTTTAAAATTTCAGCATCCCCGGTGCTTCGGATATAGGCGGCGGTGCAATAAGGCAGCCACAGCAAATCATCCGAGATTCTCGTTCTGACCCCGATCCCCGTAGGAGGATGCCACCAATGCTGAACATCCCCCGCTTCAAACTGCCTGCTACAGGCAAGCAGAATCTGCCTGCGCAAAACCCCCGAATCCGCAAGGAGAAGCGAAAGGGCGTCCTGAAGCTGATCCCGGTATCCATACGCCCCCCCACACTGATAAAATCCCGTTCTTGCCTGAATGCGGCAGGACAGTGTCTGATAGAGCAGCCAGCCGTTCATCAGGATGTCCACCGCCCGGTCCTTCGTCTTTACCTGAACGGTTCCCAATAATTTGTCCCAATAGGCTTTTACCCTGTCAAGTTCTCTTTCAGCGGCGCCATCTTTATACTTGCGGTTGATTTTAAATATCTCGTCAAGGCTGCCGCTCTGCCCCAACCCGAATAGCACCGTCTTGCTCTCCTGTGGCTGTATGGCAACGGATACCTGAATTGCTCCGCAGGGGTCATAGCATACGCCCGTATGGCAGGACAGCTTGACCTCCGCTCCCCTTGGTTCTCGGATACCACCCTTCTGCCCCAGAAACTCCTGCCTGTCGCCGGTATAGCCGACGATGGGTTCACTGGAAAACAGAAAGGAATAGGTGCTCTGAAAATTCATCGTGTAGATATTTTTTGCAAAGAAGCACTCATGCTCGTTGTCGTAGGAGGTCAGGATATAGGGGTTGGTGCGCTCCCTGTCCGTGCCCAGCACCCACTCCACATAATAGGTCAGGCTGAGATATTTTACCTTATCCGAGCGGTTCGTCAGCTTCAGGCTCCAAAGCTTCAGCGGCTCATCCAAAGGGGTAAAAACCGTCAGCTCCTGGTCGACAAGCGCTTCCTGATGAAGGAATCTACTGTATCCAAAGCCATGCCTGACACGGTAAACGCCCCGATCCGACCTTCCGAGGGACACGGGGGTCATTACCTCGCCAGTCGTCTCATCCAAGATATAGATCGCTTCAGCGGCTCTGTCGCTTACAGGATCGTTGGACCAGGGCGTAAGCTTGTTCTCCCTGCTGTTGATGCTCCAGGTAAAGCCCGCGCCGGATTCAGATATCTGGAATCCAAAGCTCTTGTTTGAGACGACGTTAATCCAAGGCGACGGCGGTTTGTTATTACCCTCCAGCAGGATTTCATATTCTCTGCCTCCACTGACAAATGCCCCGAAGCCATTAAAAAATTCATGCCCGTCTGCGTCTTTCTCCTGCTTTGCTGGTGCATATGCCGTGTCCAAAGCATCCTCCTCCTTACCGTTTGGGCTTACTGTTGGAGCCATCAAAAAATCAGAGCCTGTTTCGGCTGAAATTTGCCGTGCTGTGTCAAAACAGGCACGATTTTCTTTCCAAGATTCTTCGCTTTTTTGTGCAGAAAAGGCCTAATACTTTTCAATCAGCTCATGCGGATTTTCATTTTCATCGGTAAAATAAATTCCCGTCTTCCCTGAAAACACAATCCGTGCTGCCGTATACAATAAATCGATCTCCGCCGGTTTCATGTCATACGTGTGCAGGGTGAAAAAGCTTGGCTTTTCATTTCCGGAGTCATATATCCGAAGAGAACTTGTCATATCGTTAATGAATTCATCCACCTCCCGAAGATAACCATGCTTGGAATCAATCAGGATCAGCAGATCTACCAGAACACGATTCATCCTCAGATATTCGTAAGCCTTTAATACATCTTTTACGATCTGTTCCTCTCCAATGGATCGAACGGTCAAAAGCAAAATGGGATGATCACCGGATATACCGAACTTCCACAGAAAACTCTGGTTCATATAGTTCCGCCTGATAGTTTCATCCGGACCCCGGTAACCACGCGCAGGATAGAAGACTGGGCCAATCAAATCCTGAAAGGCGTTCAGCTGTGGCCCGGTTATTTCCAGATACTTTAATTCCAGACTCTTTTGTAGCCTGAACTTTTCCAGAATATCATCAATCCGGTAGCCTGCACTCAGTTCTCCTGCCACCTTGATCGCCTCTTCCCTGCTGCTGCATACCCCGGTAATAAAAGAGATGCAGGCGGTCTCTCCTGCGCCTATGCAGAACTGCGCCCGCAGGCTCATAATTGGATCATTGCAAAATCCCGAGTGATTGAAGGCGATGCTGCTGACCACAGAGTCTGGATTCTCCAGAGTATTGTTTCTTCCGATAAAGCGCTTTCTGTCATTCTCATGCTCCAATTTTTTGCATAGCTTCGCTCTCGTTTTTACCAGATGCACCACATAGGAATGATCCGAGTCCGTCTTTCGCCGCCTTTTTGTAAGGAAGATTTCCTGCTCTTCCAGATACTCGCTCTCCAGAAAGAGCTTGTTAAACGCAGGATGGCTTAACTCCGCCAGATAGGTATCGTCTACCACCTCCACGTAACTGGTCACTTCCAGCCGCTTCTCCCGATTCCCGTGATTGGTGAGCATAATCTTGCGTATCTCAAAGGTACGGTCTGCATCCAGGCTGACAATCATATCTGACGAGATATCTCCATCCCTGCGTTTAAATTCCGCGCGGTGCGGGCAGAAAACCGCCTCGTAATGGTCCGGCTCCGTTTTGGTAGGATGATAAGCGGCGCTCCATAGTTTGCTGTATTCCATGTCCTTGATATAGATATAATTTCCTGTGTTCGCGTAAATATCAGGTCGCCAGCGATAGAGCATCCGGTCTTCATATTGACTAAAGCCATCCCCATCCGAGGTAATCATCAGGGAGTACTTACCATTTGACAGATAATCCACAACCGGCGGATTCACAGCTGTACTGTTGATATACCGGTTGCTGTAATGATCCTCTTTGAACAGTGACTTTCCAATTTTTATCGTATACCCCTGCCGCGCAATCGAAATCAGGTAGGACCGGCGTTTTTCTTCCAGCAGGACTTCAGTGGCCTTGATCATCATCTCCGCATGAAACCTCTGCCGCAGGATGCCCTGATTCAAATAATTATCAATGGCGGCCAGATTCATTCCCTGATGATGCGCCATATAGGATTTAACGATACAATAGGGCTTCAGCTCCACAGAATTTGGCACATTGAAATCAACGGACTCAAAGAAGCCGTAAGTGCCGAAGGCGCCCAGTTCCTTCAGCCGCATTAAATTTTCGATGCATTCTTCTCCCGCAACATCCAGCGCCAACATTGTTGCATAGGGAGCAACCACCAACGAGTCCTTACGGACCGGCTGGAGCCTTATCTTTGGAACGCCGAAGGCTTTATACTGGTAATTTGAGTTTAAATCAAAACGGTAATATTGGGATTCCGAGATCCCCCACGGTATCCCCGCCTCCTTTGCATAGTTCATCTGCTGAAGCACCGCTGCTAGAGAAGTCTGCGCATAGGCCGAGCCTTCGTATTCCTTGAGAACAAGGTTTGGCATCAGATATTCAAACATCGTGCCGCTCCAGGATACGAAACACGGAATGCCGTTGACAATGGTCAGAGGCCGCCCTAACTTATACCAATGCTTTAGCGGTACTTGTCCCATGGCAATCGCAAGGAAACTGGTGAGCGCCGATTCCGACGCCATCAGGTCATAGCAGCCCTCATCCAGCGTATGCGAGGATACATGATATCCAATGTGAAACAGCATCCTCTTTTCGTCAAATAAAAAGCGAAAATCAGTATTTGCCAAAATACAGTCTATCTGATCGCCCAGCGTTTTGATCCGATTCACCATGTTACCGGAAAATCGATTATTTCCGGCCGCAATACGGCGGAGTGAGGGAGAAGAAGAAACGAGTTCTTCCTTCAGGCTTAAGGCGGAGGCCTCCTCCACGGTACTGTCGATGAGGTTCATCAGGTGCCTGCTCCAGGGATAATCCGCGGGCGGTCTGAGGTCCCTCGCGTTTAAGTCCTCCCAGATGTCCGCAATATTTTCTATCAGCTCTCCGATGCTTTGATACCCGGCTCTAAGGCTGTTGTCGGCAGAAGCGTCTGCTTTGCGCTGGATCTCCTCATTGCTGTACTGAACTGCGGCCATGAGCTCGGACAGAAAACGGCCCGGATAGATAGGCTTGTCAATCTGCTCTGAAAGTCCGCTTTTCAGGGCGACCAGATGCCCCAGGAAATTACCGCTGTCTACGGTTGAAAGATAGGCAGGATTGAGCACCTCCAGAGATTTAATATCATACCAGTTATAGAGGTGCCCCCTAAATTTCGGCATCTTCTGAACGGTTTCCAACAGGCTTTCCGCGGCTTCAACCGTGGAGCTCAACGTTTCAAACCCGAAATCTCTGGCCGACAGGATCGCAAGAAACTGAAGCCCGATATTAGTGGGAGATGTTTTATTACTGACTTTTTCAGCCATCGAGATCTGACAATGATCTGGGCAAAGCCAATTATTTTCCTTTGTGGAAAGCTCCTTGAAGAACAGCCAGGTTCTGCGTGCAATATCCAGAAGCAGCTCACTGCCCTGTGCATTCTCCTTGGAATGAAGCCTGTTTTGTGGCCGACTAATCCGGTATGCGATTTCAAAGGCGGCGCCCCAGTCGACCATGATAATTCCTGTCAGAATCATTTCCGCAGGGCTCAGATATCCCGCAAATAAAAGAATGGCAAGCACAAGCGCAGGAGGAAGGGAGCTCCACATGCTGAGAAAATATCCTCTTCTGGTGTTGACGATGGAGGAATCCACTGATTCCGCCGTATTCCAGTGAAGCAGGTTTTTTTTGCTTATAAAAATTCGATACAGGGTTCGGATCATTGCGTCGGATGCGATATAGGCGCGGTAGGGAGTGATCGTAAACTCCAGTAGCGCCCTTTCCAACATCATGGCAAGGTCCTTTAAAAAACTTTTATAAACAAAGGCCAGCTCCGGGCGGATCAGCTTCCGGATGAACACTGCGAACAGCAGGATCACCATGGAAAACAGGTCGTTAAAAAAAACAAAGGGCAGCCAAAGATAGCCTGCGTTTGGCATCCACGCCAAATTCAGTAAGATTAGCAGCACCTTGCTCAGAGGTACCAGACTTCTTCTCAGATTATCGAAGATTTTCCATTTTGAAAGTGGGCATAGGGTTTTTCCATCCGGGGCCTTTTTCTGAAGCAGCCAGGGTAACAGCTGCCAGTCCCCGCGCAGCCATCGGTGTTCCCTTTTGGCAAAGGATAAAACGTTGTTTGGAAAATTGTCCATAATCTTAGCCGTGCTGGAAAAGGCTGTCCGTGCATAGCAGCTTTCAAAAAGGTCATGACTGAGAATTCGGTTCTCCGGCACCTTGTTTTGAAGCACCTTGTGGAATGCGTTGATGTCATAAATGCCTTTCCCGGTATAAATCGCTTCGTTAAAAATATCCTGATAAATATCCGATATGACGGCCCCGTAATGAGCGAGGCCCGATTCTCCCGAAAAAATTTTCGTAAATTTGCTGCCGTTTTTATCTGCGATATGATTTCTGACCGAGGGCTGTATAATGACATAGCCCTCCTTCACCGTTTGATTAGCGGGATCCAGAATCGGTTGATTCAAAGGGTGGTCAATCAGGCCCACCAGCTTTGCGGCATTGTCACGGAGCAGATTTGTGTCCGCATCCAGCGTAATCACATACCGGAAGGTGGTAAGAAGCTCCCGGTCGCAGTAAATGGACGAAAATGTGGTATCCTCCCCGCTCATCCCGCTTAAAAGGTTGTTAAACTCCTCCAGCTTCCCTCTCTTGCGCTCCCATCCCATGTAGCAATTCTCTGCTTCATTCCATCTGCGGCAGCGAAAAAACAGGGAAAAGCGCGGATACTCCGACGGATAGCGCTCATTCAGTTCTTTTATACGCGCAGTAAGAGCGCTTTCAATCACCGCGTCTTTCGGTGCGGACGGATGCGGGGAATCCTCAAAATCGAGCAGCAGCGCGAAAAAAAGATTTGACTGCCGGTTCGCAAGATAATGCTTTTGAAGGCGCTCCATATAAGCCAGACCCTGTTCCTTGGAGGAGACGATTACCGGCATAACCACAAAGGTCCGTGCTTCTTCCGGTATTTCCCTCAGATAGTTCAGGCAGGGAATCTTTTTGACTTTAATTCTTCTGGTAAATATAAAATTTGTAATCTCTGTGGAAATCCCCACTAACAGTGGCATCGTCGCCAGAAGGACAATTACATACCGAACGGTATCCCTCAGTTCGCCAAGGGTCCGAAACGCATAGAGCGCGCAGGCGCCCAGCCCCAAAAAAATCAGAAACAGGGTGAGAAAGTAAAGCAAACCCTTCACATTCATCCTTTTTTTAATGCTTTTTGGAGTTGGCTTTCCCAACGTTTTTGCTTTCAGGATCGGATATCCTTTACCCAGAAGATAAGCCCCTACATGATGGGAGCAGTGCAGGTCCTCTCTTCCCTGAACCGCCAGTTCCAAGCAGTCCTTCGCTATTTTTTCCTCCGTCAGCCGATACCGGCGTGATAGCTCAACAATGACTCCGCGGTACATGCCCTTGGATTCCAAATCCATCTTTTGATAGATACCGTCCGGATCCTGTAATAAAATTCGTTCCAAACAGGAATATTTCGCAAAAAATTCCTCTTCGTCCACTTCATTGATATCTCTCAGACTAACAATCAAAGTCCGGATATTTGTCTCAAGAAGCGATTCGGCCTTTCCTTCCTCCTGAAATATTCCGGAGGTCTTCACCTGTGTGTCCCGAGAGGAAAAATGATACTCCAGATATCTTTGTATGGAAGCCTCGTGAAAGGACATGTTTTTCAACAGATAGATTACATGGGAATGGAACGAGCAATTCAGCCTTAAGCTATCATCTATTTTGCAAAGCAGCGCTGATAGGTTGGCTGGCTCCCTCAGCTCCGCCAGCTTATCACGGAGAAATTCTTCCGCCTTTAACTTCACATTGATTATACGAAGGATTTCATCCGCGGTTGCAAGAATCTCTTCAAGAATGCAAAAGCCCAGCACTTCCGGCAAAGCCCAGATCTCCCTATCCGTAAGCGGTATCTTCTGCTGATAAGCTTTCAGCATCACGGAAATATTTTCTTCGCTCAGGTGTCCCCCGGAAAGAGCCACCATTTTTTTTGCAACGATATAGATGCGGGGGAAATCACGGTATTCCTTCCCTTTCAAAACAGGCAATGCGGTGTGGCCAATTGCCAGGGTGCGCACTTTTTTAATTTCCCGATATAACATCTGAAAATTGTCAAAGAGCCAGCGTGCCGCTGGAATCAGAAAAATGATATCGGCGGATACGGCAGAAATGCTGTTTCTGATCTGATTCAGCTTTTTATAGGCGGCCTGATTGTGATCGTTCAGAACAAAGCTGTATCCCGTCAGAGTAATCAGACCGTGGCCTTCCGCCAGATCAATCATTTGCTTCTCCCAATCGCCAGGGCCCGGTGGATCTACTTCTGATGAACAAGCCGAAAAATCAACCTTTTTTCCAAAGTTTTTAAGTCGGTAATATACCATGAATAGAACAAAACAAGACAATAGAAACAGTATCAGTAAAATAACCGGCAAAGGGGTATAAAAATCAATTTTCTTTAAGAAGATCTGCAATTGAGGCTCCTCCTAATTTAAGAAATCCTCCATATATGACGGCATCTCTTGCCAGACAGCCTGCCTGCTTTTCAATAAGAGCAGCACAATACTTCTTTATTAGTCTCCTGTTAGATTAAAAAAATTCATGTAACACATTGCAATCCTGCAAGCGATTGAGTCTTTCGCATTATTGAAGCCGATGACTATTCCATCTGAATAGTGAAATGAACAGAAAAAAGACTTGCCCTTTGGGACAAGCCTGATGGTGTATCTCTATTGGAATGTGAGCGCTATTAAGGCTTGAACAGAAAAGTGCAAGAACGATAATGCTTTTTAGATTTATTGGCGGGAGTATAAAAGCGTTTTGACTTACCCCGGCAACTCAAAAATGTGGGCGCCGAGGATTGATCTCCTCAACGCCCACATTTTTTGTCTCCAGCAGTAGTTATACCTGCCGTTCAATCAACGTCTCAGAAGTGCAGGTGTGGATATTTAGGACATAAACAAGGTTATTCAGCTCATAGCTAAGCTTTGCGAGAAGGTCTCCATAGACTTTACCAGCCGGTAAACGTTTTTATAGAGCGCACCCATGCTATTTACAGTTCCACAAATTAGGACCTTTAAAATACAAAAATTGGCCGTAGTTTGTCAAAGACTGCGGA
>NZ_DALZCH010000037.1:0-27951 GCF_031978065.1 Oscillibacter sp. | reverse complement strand
CCGCAACCTCCTGCAAAAAGTCCTTGCCCTTTCCCTGCGCAACGTCTTCCAGAAATGCCCGCTTTTTCTCGCTGCTTCCGGCGGCAAAAGCGATGCCCCAGTCCGCGGCTTTCTCAATCAGATCAATGCATTCACTGGCAAAGAAATCTGGACTGTTTTTTACCTTGCGGATGGCGGCTTCGATTGCGCGCTCGTCGCTGAAAGGATTGCCGAAAAGGCCGGTGAGGTTCAGCATAGTAATGCATTCGCCGCTGTGAGTGCAGGAAGTATCTGCCATTCTGCAAACATCATACAGCCCCTGAACCTGTTTTGCAAGGGCATTTCGCCCGCCGGAGTCAATCGAAGAGAGCCGCGTTTTGTGCACCTGCAAATCTTCGTGGATTTCCTCCACCATGTCGCTTGCCCGACTGCCGGTTTCCCGCAGTGTTTCATAGTAATTGGTCTCTGCTGACTGTCTGTAAATCATTGATATTACTGGATTTCTCCGAATTATATAATTTCACGCCGGTTAATAAAAATCCGTCGACTTTGAATCGACGGATTTTTGTTTTGCCTATATTATGCGGATTTGCGGGAAGCAAGTCCTATAAGGACACTCGAAAGCAATTTGAATGAAAGGAACAATTCAACTTTGTTGTAATATCTGTGAAAATACTTAAATCTTCTGGGATGGTAAGATTAAATCCACAGAGTTATGAAATATATAATATTGGCATAGCGGGCAGTTGCTGGGAAATCTCCTTTCTCAAAAAGGACTCAACTTCTGCACGTACATCGTTCCGATAGCAGTATTTTCCACGACCCCGACCGGTCATAGTCTCCTGGTTAAAAAGCTGTATGGCATTGGGAAAGGCATCTGTGTTAATGGCATTTTGCACGAAGCTGTATGTCATCAGTATGATCTCTATAAACCCATTCTGTCTGACCTTTTCGCTTAACTCGTCTGCAAGCTGCTCAATCAATTCCCCATATAGCTTCTTCCAATCTGAAAGCAGAATCACTGGCGCAATTAGCAGTCCCACCCGATATCCGGCTTCTGCTACATCGTTAAGCGCGCGGATTCGTGCGCGCAGCGTTGATGTACCCAGTTCTATGCGCTGAATGATCTCTTCAGGATTCACGCTCATACGAAATATAGTCTTTCCTCTGTGATCAAGCGCAAGCAGCGGCTCTACCATGTCAAATTTTGATGGGAAAGTCAGACTTCCGCGGCCTTCACGCGCAAAACGCTCAATTGTAATGTGCAAATTATCGGTAATAGCATTTTCAACTAACAGGTCGCTGTTGCTTCCAATTTCAAAAGTCTGAGGCACAACGGCCTCGGCATCTTTTTTAAGCAGTCTATCCAGCATTTGCTCGCGGTTTACAAACAGGCGGAGGTACGCACATTTATTATAATTGCAAACCAGATAGCAATATAGGCACATGGCCGGGCATCCAGAAGAGGTATATGGTACCAGCCAGTCGGAGACCTTGTGGTTCGGCACATATCGGTGTGTCTTTCTCACTCCAACGATAAGATGCCGTTTTAGCTTCGGAAAATCCCGGTTATCCGCCGCTGTCAGTTCTGGTATACGGTTATGACTTTCTATTTCCACCCAAGGTAAGTTTGCGTATTTGGACCGGAGCATTTGCCCCAGCTCATAATCAAGTGCATTTGGCTCGTAATACACTGTATCGAAGCGTATATCCATTTTTAACTCCTCCATATTATTGTATAGTGTGCCACAAATATCGGATGCTATCAAGAACCGATAAAAACAGACATGCGCACTATTCTTTGCTTCTGGGAGAAACAAAAATGGCAATTAGAAATAAATGCGTAAATACTGCTTGCGACTATCTTCAAATTATTGATAATACTTGCTTTTATGCTCTATATTACACTCTGGCCAAAAGGCCACTGAAATCAACGATTTCAGTGGCCCTTTTTTTGAAAAAGTTAGGATTTTGCATCTACGCCTGCCACCGATTTCGAGAGCTCTTGAGACCGACTTTTTCTTTATTTATTGCTGTGCTGAATTTGAGGATGGCAGAGTTTGCATGAGGGCATAAAAATACTCGGGTTTGCCGGTGCTGAAGTATTCATACCAGGCTTCCAACGTGTCCACTTCGAAAACACCCAAACGTTTAATAATCTGCTTTGCCCATGCAAGTCCTCCGGTGGAGCCTGCGGTAATCAGATTACCATCCGCCACGGACTGCTCATCCACATAGAAACTCGTTCCTTTGTAGCCGGAAGTAAACATTTCCAGGAATCCCAGCCCATTGCTGGTATGGGGGCGGTTGTCCAGCAGCCCGGCACCTGCAAGCGCAGCGGTCGCCCCGCAGATCGCGCACACGGTTCCTCCCGCCGAAAGCAATTCACTTGCTTTCGCAAGTATCGCGCCATGCTTCGGGTCATTCCATGTATTGGCCCCCGGCAACAACAGCACACTGGTATCGCTCACAGCAATCTCATCAATCAGGCAATCAGGCACCACCGTCAGCCCGCCCATCGTATGGATCGGCTCTTTGGAATAACTGACCGTTTTGATCGATACCCGCGGTGCAGCCTTGCTAAAAAAACGACCGGTATTTAATTCCGAAGTAACATGCCCCAACTCCCAGTCGGCCAAGGTGTCCAAAACGTAAACATAAACTGTAAACATAAATTCCCTCCGTTTTTATTGCATTTCTTACAGACTTATTGTACCATGGAATTGTTGACAACAGCATGGCAACAATCGGCAATGAAAAAAGGGATTTTGGAGGGAAGCCGTCAGATGAAAGTAGATAGACTTGTGAGCATTATTATGATACTCCTTGAAAAAGAGCGGATCGGCGCACAGGAGTTAGCAGATATGTTTGAAGTTTCTCCCCGCACAATCTATCGTGACATCGACGCCATCAATATGGCGGGGATTCCTGTTCGCGGAGCGGCGGGAGTGGGCGGTGGCTTTGAAATCATGCAGCAATACAAGCTTGATAAAAATGTTTTTTCCACCGCCGACCTTTCCGCTATCTTGATGGGGCTTTCCAGCCTTTCCAACATGATACGGGGGAATGAACTGGTAAACGCCCTTGCGAAAGTCAAAAGTTTTATCCCCGCCGACAGAGCGAAAGACATTGAAGTAAAAGCAAATCAAATATGTATAGATTTAAGTCCGTGGATGGGTAACAGGAACATACAACCATGTTTAGAGATGATCAAAACAGCTTTGCAGGAAAGCAGGCTGCTGACCTTTGAATATATAGCCCACCATGGAAATAAGACTGCGCGAACAGCCGAACCGTATCAGCTTGTGTTGAAAAGCAATCACTGGTACTTACAGGGGTATTGCTATAAAAGAAATGCTTTCCGATTATTCAAACTGTCCCGCATGTCTAACCTGCAAATTCAAGAGGAGGTTTTCGCCCCGCGGGATTATGAAAAGCCGCAGTTGGATTTTGACGACATTTTGAAAACCATGCAGACAAAAATCAAAATCCGCATCCACAAGTCTGTCATGGACAGGATACTGGATTACTGTGCTTATGAAGATTTCACGCCCGACGGCGAGGAGCATTTCATTGTGAACTTTCCCTTTATTGAAAATGAATATTACTATGATATTCTTCTGAGTTTTGGGGATCAATGCGAATGCTTGGAACCGCACATCCGCAAGGAGATGAAGCGAAAAGCACAGGACATCGCCACCCTATACGCTTAAACAAATCCTCCATGACACAACTCCGCAAGGAAAGTCATGAGACTGTCCGTGAACTGCGATAGAATGACAGCATACGGAAGGAGGCCGAAGAATGGATTGGATCACGGGAATCCAGCGGGCGCTGGACTATACCGAGGCGCACCTTACAGGCAAGGTGGACTGTGAAGAGGCGGCGAAAGCGGCGTGCTCCTCGCCCTTTCACTTCCAGCGGATGTTCACCATGCTCTGCGGCTTTACGCTGGGCGACTACATCCGAATGCGCCGACTGGCTCTTGCCGCCGAGGACTTGATATGCACGGACAACAAGGTCATCGACATCGCGTGTCGGTATGGCTACGACACGCCCGAAAGCTTTTCCCGCGCATTTACCCGCTTTCACGGCGTCACGCCCACCCAGGCGCGGCACGGTGGTAGCGTCAAATCCTTCTTTCGGCTCTCCGTAAAACTGATTTTATCGGGAGGAACAACCATGGATTACAGGATCGAAAAGAAAGACGCATTCAAAATCATCTGCAAAAAGATTCAAGTAAGCAAGCCCCAGGGCGATGCCGCCACAGAGGACATCTCCGCGTTCTGGGGGAAGTGCAGCGCAGACGGCACAATGGAGCAGATTTGCAAGTACGGCAAGTTTGACAGTCTGCACGGCGTTCTGGGCATTTGCTTTTCCGACGAACTGGCAGACTCCGGCTTTCCCTACGGCATCGGCGCGGAGTACAACGGCGCGCCCCTGAACGGCGAGGGACTGGACGTCATCGACATTCCGGCTTACACCTACGCGGTGTTCATCTGCCGCGGCAATATGCCCGACGCATTCAAGGACACCTATAAGAAGATCTGCACGGAGTTCTTCCCCCAGAGTAACTACGACTATGGCCATGGCGTAGAGCTGGAGGTTTATCCCTCGGCGGATGTGCAGGATCCAAACTACACCTGCGAGATCTGGATTGCGGTCAAGGAGAAAAAGTAAGGGAGACGGTGTTCTCCCGCAACACAAGGGCGGTATCCTGCGATTGACAGGATACCGCTTCGTTGTTTGTTCAATTTTGGGTGTCTGTCCGCCCCAGCAGATAATCCACGCTCACTTTATAAAAATCAGCGAGCTTAATGAGTGAAATGCTGGGAACATCCAAAATCCCGCTCTCATAGCGAGAATACGTTGCCTGGCTGACACTCAACAACTCGGCGATATCCTTCTGGCTCAAGTCGTGGTCTTCCCGCAAATCCCGCAGTTTTTGATACAATGCCCTTACCTCAATGATATTGTATCATATTCGCGGTAAGGAGGCTGTTTTTCAAGGAAAAATCGTGATATCATGAGAAAAAGAATATTCGGAGGATTTTAGATATGGTTCGAGAGATTTGCAAGGACGAGGTCTTCCTCGCGCAGAAGGCAGAAGCGGCAACTGAGGCGAATCTGCCGGTGGCGGAAGACCTGTTGGAAACGCTAATCGCCCATAAGCACGATTGTGTAGGCATGGCGGCGAACATGATTGGCGTGAACAAGCGCATAATCGCCTTCGCGGGCGACGGCGTGCACATAGTAATGTTCAACCCTGAGATTGTGAAAAAGTCCGGTCCGTATGACGCCGAGGAGGGCTGTCTGTCCCTCACCGGCACCCGAAAAGCGAAGCGCTGGAAGTCCATTAAAGTGCGGTATCAAAACCCCGCCTTTCAGGAGCGCTTTAAGACCTTCACCGGTTGGACGGCGCAGATCATCCAGCACGAGCTCGACCACTGCGAGGGAATCATTATCTGATCGTCAGTGAGCGAGAGATAAATCGGGATATGAGGAGGAATTTACGAATATGAAAAGACAAATTGCGTTTTTGCGTGGCATCAATGTAAGTGGTAAAAACAAGATTCCAATGGCAGAATTAAAGGATGGCTTTGAAGAACTCGGCTTTCAAGAAGTTAAGACCTATCTAAATAGCGGCAATGTAATTTTTTCAAGTGATGGAGATGACGTAAGGAGTTTTACAAACCAGATTGAAACAATGATAAAAAATCAATTTGGCCTGGATATTCCGGTTTTTGTCATATTAAAAGAAGAACTTGAGGACATCTTGCGCAATGCACCCGACTGGTGGGGTAATGAAAATAAGGAAATCTATGATAACCTAATTTTTATTATGCCTCCGGCTACATTTGCTGAAGTATTCAACCAGATTGGAGAACCCAAGGAAGAATTGGAAAAGATAAGGGACTACAAAGAAGTGGTATTCTGGTCTTTCAGTCGAAAAGATTATCAAAAAACAAATTGGTGGTCAAAGACGGCAAGTGCACGTATCAGCAAGAAACTGACAATCAGAACGGCAAACACCGTCAAAAAGATAGTTGGAATGTAATTGCGCTTGAAAAGGCCGCCCCAGCGCCAGATCGATGGGCAACACCGCATCACGAAAATATTTGCAGTATGCGCTCGTCCATCACTTAGTTCTGGCAATGCTACATATACCATCAATGAGTATGGTGGATTATTTGTTGATTTAGTATCATTGCTTGTAGGTGCCATTAGTATCTCCGCTTGGAAGCGAGGATACAATTGCACTTAAAACTGGCATATATCAAGTTTACTTAATTGGGAATCGGTTTTCTGGAAATGGTATGATTGATTACGCTGATGCGGAATTTGACTGGAAGAGCATATAAGCTGATATTTTCACCACAGTTTTCGGATGTTGAATCAAGATAGGCGCAGTCCTAGACAGCTAACGCGTCCCAGTTTTAGGGACGCGTTTGTTTTGTCTAAGGACCTTTGCCCCAGTGTGGTATCATTCTATTATAGAAACAATGGAGGCGATACGATGCAGATTAACAGGCTGTTTGAAATGGTGTATCTACTGCTGAACAAAGAGAGTATGACCGCCGGAGAGCTTGCGGTACACTTTGAGGTTTCTCCCCGCACGATTTACCGGGATGTGGAGCTTTTATCATCGGCGGGCATTCCGATTTATATGACCAAGGGCAAAGGCGGAGGAATCGCGCTTCTCGCTGACTTCGTGCTCAATAAAGCCGTGCTGACCGATGGCGAAAAGTCAGATATTCTCTCGGCGCTGCATGCTGTTAGCGCGGTCAGCCCGGAACAGACCAACACGGCGGTGGAAAAGCTGTCCTCCTTGTTTGGAAGCGCAAATGCTGATTGGGTTGAAGTTGATTTCTCCGGGTGGGCCAATGCCGAGGAGGAATCTAGTCTATTCCGCGCGCTCAAGGCCGCCATCATAGGAAAGAGGAAAGCGGCGTTTTACTATCATGGCAGCGAGGGAAGTATGCAGCGCACGGTGGAGCCGCTGAAGCTCTGCTTTAAGGGACAGAGCTGGTATCTTTATGCGTTCTGCGGGGTGCGTAAAGATTATCGCTTTTTTAAGCTCCGGCGCATAAAGGACTTAAAGCTGCTCGACGAGCACTTTGAGCGCACGGCCCCTGCAAAGATATTTAACGACAGCAAGGTGTTTCAGGATGACTTCGTAACCATTACGCTCAAGCTGTCGGAAAAAATGGCGTACCGTGTATATGATGAATTTTCACAGTTTAAAACACTTCCCGGCGGCGAATTTATCGCGCAGCTCACCATGCCCAGAGGCGATTGGGTCTATCAGTACCTCGCAACCTTTGGAGAGCATTGTGAGATTTTAGAACCGGAGGATATTCGTCTGGAAATAAAGGATAAACTACAAAAAACGCTGGCAAGATATTTATAATATGACACATAGCTGTCAATTGGCCTTTGTTATGATGAAAACATCAAAAACAAGGAGGACAATGAAATGAACTATGAAGTTGTGAACTTAGAGGAAAAGACGATTGTGGGAGTAAGTGCTGTCACCGGCAACAGCGACCCCGAAATGGGGAAAATTATTGGCGGGCTGTGGGAAAAGCTGTATCAGGGCGGCCCCAATGTCAGCATAAAAAACAGGGTGAACGCATACGCCATTGGGCTGTACTCTGATTATACAGACAGCGGATACTGCGTAACGGCGGGCATTGAGGTTTCCAAAGCGGAAAACCCTGAACTGACCGTCAAAACGATCCCGGCTGGGAAATACGCAAAATTTTTGGTGCATGGGGATATGGTGCAGGCTGTTGCCAATGCATGGGGAGAAATCTGGCAGATGAATCTAGACCGCAGCTTTACAGGCGACTTTGAGGAATATATGAGCAGTGATCCTGAAAACTGCGACATCGCCCTCTACATTGCCCTGAAGTAAAATAGGAGGAGAAGCCTTGTGAAATTAGATGGGTTTGGAATTTTCGTAAAAGATATGCCGACGATGGTGCGCTTCTACCGGGATGTGCTTGGATTTGAAATCAAGGAGGAAGAAACCGCCAGCAATGTCTATCTTGTGAAGGATGGGACCTTGTTTTTGCTTTATCGCAGAAGCGATTTTGAGCAAATGGCAAATAGGCCGTTTTCCTACGCGAGTGGTATCAACGGACATTACGAAATTGCGATGGGTGTCGAGAACTATGCCGCCGTGGATGCCGCGTTTGCAAAGGTTGTTTCAAAGGGTGCCGTGCCTGTCTTGGAGCCGACAACAGAACCGTGGGGCCAGCGGACCTGCTATATTGCGGATCCGGAGGGCAATCTCATTGAAATCGGCTCCTTTACAAAATAAGCCCGAAAGGGAGAAGAGCTAACAAATGGATTACAGGCAGGAATTTGAGCGCATGATGCAAACACAGACATCCATCGCGCTTGCAACAGTAGCAGACGGAGCGCCTAATGTGCGCATCGTCAACTTTTATTATGATGCAGAGCTGAGAACCCTGTATTTCTCTACCTTCAGCGACAACCTGAAGGTTGCGGAGCTTCAGAAAAACCCTCATATCGCATTTACAACAATTGCGGAAAAAGGGGAAGAGCATGTTCGGGTCAAAGAAGGCACTGCTCGGATAAGTTCTGTGGAAATTGAAAACATCAAGAGCAAGTTTTTGACCAAGCTGCCTGACTATATTATGAGTATTCCTGACGTCCTTCCCGCACTGATTCTGTTTGAAGTCACCTTTGAACAGGCGGAGGTGGTACTCGATTTTGAACACATGGATACCGTTAGATTATAATCTGAAAACTTAGCAGCGGCAGGCCGACAAAAGCGTTAATCGAGACTGTTCCGTAGGGCACACCGTGGATTTTTTCACGGTGTGCCTTTTTTAGTTTCACGGAAGGGGATATGGCCGCAAACGCTTCTGTCTTCAAGGATGCGCATAAAAAAACAGAAATGGCGCAGCAATTGCTGCGCCATCTGGTTTAAAATTCAATTGTTTTTGCTCGAAGCTCTTTTGGCTGTCCGAACCGTCTGACACGGTATGCATTGCGCAGCACTCCGGCAGGCAGACCGCAAAAAAGCATAGATTCGACACAGGGAGTACTCTTATTTGATCTATTAAATTCTCTCCAGTATTTTATGAGCAGCATAGAAAGCCAAAACAACGGCACAGGCGACGAAGATGTTTACTGTGAAAAGTGTTCTTTGGCCAAACCATGCAATCAGTAAAAACAAGAGCATTTGTCCTGCGCCAAATATAAATGCCTTCGTGCGTTTTCCATCTACTTTCTTAATTTGAAATGAATTTTTAAGAATCGCGGATGTGATTATAAAGGCGGCGGGGATGATGATGCCGATGGATATCACGCTCCCCAGAGAAACGGCCATCGAGAAGTCAAGCGGCTTTCCGGTGACGGCATTGCGTATGAGGAGAATCGTGTCACTGGAAATTACAATATTGATCAGCCCGAGGATAGACAAGCACCAGCAAACCGTATCAAAAAAATCAATGGTTCGTTGCTTCCGTGTTTCAGGAGGCAGACTGGCAATTACATTGTCACAAAATGCCTGATAATCTCCTCCAATGACGGAGTGAATAGGTTCTTCCCGCTGCTGGGCGGAAAGCACCATTTCCGTAAGGTCCTGACGGACAAGCTCCTGATGGTATGCTGAGATTTTCGCTCCCCGCAAATAGCAGATCATATCGGTAAAGGCCTCCTGATTTTCCGCGCTGATCTGCTCATCCAAGGCGTTGTTGCTCCGGTTAAGCTCTCTGGTTTTTTGATTCATTTCATTTGCCTCCTCTTTGGAACAGTAAATTTACTGCAAACTCAAGCTCGCGCCAACTGGAATAGAAGCGGTCAAGCTCCTCTTCTCCGGCAGGTGCGAGAGAAAAGTATTTTCGCTTCGGTCCTACCGGAGACTCCCGGTACTGCGCGGTAATCATTTCGTTCTTTTCCAGCCGCAGCAAAAGCGGATAGATTGTTCCTTCCGAAATATCTGCAAAACCGTAAGCTCGCAGATTTTCTGAGATTTCATAGCCGTAGGTTTCCTGTTGGCTGATTACCTTTAGAATACAGCCCTCCAGCGTTCCTTTCAGCATCTGCGAGGAAATCATCGGTTTACTCCCCCTATCTTGCATTGCATTGTAGATTAGCTATATTGTAACGCAAGGTAGATGCTTTGTCAATACCGCGCTGAAAATTTGAATCGGCTTTTTTTGAAAGCAAAAACATATTAATATTTATTTCTATTTACTAATTGGCTTAAATAATGTTTATGTTATACTTAATTGTATTGAAGTCCATGAGAGGAGGGAGCTACTTGAAGCTTGACAAAATTCCCCGCTGGATCCTGTCCCTTGAGCTGGAAGATGCGGCGTTTCTTCGCAACTTTGTGCTGCTGCCGGGGTCGCTGAAAGAAATTGTCAAGCTGCATGGCGTTTCTTATCCCACCGTCCGCCTGCGGCTTGATAAGTTCATTCAAAAAATCGAGCTGAGCAATTAACAGGAGGAGGAACCGTTTTCCGCCTTTATTAAGGGGTTGGCTGTGGATTCCCGAATTGATCTGGAAACAGCCAAGCTGATTATTGAAAAGTATAAAAAGAAAAGGAGCATATATCATGAGGTGCATTGTTGTTACATTGGCTGCCGTTGCGCTGCTTTTGATGCAAAGCGCGCTTTGCAATCAAAGAAAGGCGAGGTATATGTTTATCCTGCCGATATTAAGTGTTGCGGCAGGTCTAATTTATCAGGCGGCATTCCTGCATAAAATTCAGCTTGCCGGGCTATATCCGTTCTTGATTGCCGCAGGGTGCCTGCTGCTGTTCGGCTTTGTCAAGCGTCTTGACAATCGGAAAAAGGAAATGGAGCATATGAAAAGTCAGGACATGTAAGCCCCCTTAAAGGAACGGGGAAATCGGCAGGGGAAGGGGACTCAGCTAAATGCGAGATAAGTCTCCTGCAAATCGGCGGATTTCATAGATGACAGGATACGCTTTTTCCACCAAGGCAAAAGGCAGCCACACAAAACTTGTGTGGCTGCCTTTTTTGATGTAAGCCTTACGACGTGGAGTGGCTTCGATGGCACCGGACAAACTGGTAATCAAGCGGCTGTTCAACGGCTTCGAGCTTGCCGTAATATTCAATGGTGCCGCTTTTTGTGTGAAGGTATATTTTTCGGATGATTACCTCGCAATCATAAATAGCCTCAAGCTTTACGGATTTGCATCAATTCATAGTTTAAATGAGCAAACTTTTCTTTTCTTGTTCCCGCAGCTTTTTTGCGAGTGCAATGCCGTCCTGCTTTGGCATTTAAACATCCCCAAAAAAGATGGAAGGAGTGGCGCTTTCTAGGCTCTATCTTTTCAAAGCCAAGAAGTGATTGCAACAGAATTGTTGCGGAATTTCGCAATTTTGTTGCGAATGGCTCCAACAGCATTATACCGGAAGAAGCAAGGATTCACAAGCAAGCTGACTCATGGGTGATTCCGTGGCCCCTTTATGCGGCTGTTTAAAAATTAGCACCGCTTGTCAGAGAAAAGTGCCGCGCGTTATTTTGCGTCGCAGCCGTGTGCCACGGGTTTTAGCCGAGGTTTTATTTTTAAAACCTCGGCTTTTTTATAGCTGAAAGCTGATTGAAAGAAGGAAAGGTCAATAAGATAAATGAAGAAAGCTGCTCCGAGTTTCAGTCCTCTTGAAGGGATGTTGCCAAGGGTATCAAACAAGACCCCAGATCGATATGCCGGACACATGCTCCGTCGACTGGCTGAAAGACAGTGTTTTCCCATTATTAAGAAAATAAAGCTCCGCATTTTGGACGTTGGTCTGAATCACGTCGGTAAAGGAGACGGGACCAAAAGAATTAGATGCGGAAAGCAGATCGTGAAAGACCGTGACGGTTCCATTTAGCACAAGGTATATTTGTGTGGAATCTCCATCCACAATGCCCTGTGGATATAGCAGATAGTTGATAACATAGGTGCCCGGGCGGCTGATTGTAAATGTACCGGTTGCATGATTATAGCCGATATATGGAAAGCCGCTTGTTATTTCAGTATTAAATTTCATGGTTTGACCAGCCGGATACAAGCGCTCCGTCTGTTCTGCGGGATACTTTTGTACGTAGTGCGCGCCGATCAAAGCAGCTGCCGGGCCGATTGGTCCGACGGAGCCGGGCGGTCCGGGATAGCCGCGTTCTCCCTGAAGTCCCTCCGGACCCTGACATCCCCTTGCGCCCTGCGGGCCTTGAGGCCCCATGGGACCTTCCGGGCCTTTCGGTCCCGCTTCTCCCTGCGGCCCCTCTGGTCCACGTTCGCCTTGCGGGCCTTCCGGTCCGGCCGGGCCTTGACATCCCATTGGTCCGGTATCTCCTCGCGGCCCCCTCGGGCCTTGCGCGCCGATAGGGCCGACCGGACCGGGGTTTCCCTTTGGTCCTGCGGGGCCAGGACAGCCGGGTTCTCCCTGCGGGCCGGCATCACCCCGTACCCCCTGTAGTCCTTCCAGCCCGGGGGAGCCCTGCGGACCTTGCAAGCCGGGGGGACCGGTGCATCCCGGAACGCCCTGTGGCCCCACAGAGCCCGTGGAGCCGGTGGGCCCAGTTGGGCCACCCGGATCACCTTGGGGACCCGTCGGTCCCGGATTGCCTTGCGGCCCGGTTGGGCCCCCGGGGTCGCCTGAAGTACCTTGAGGCCCCGTCGGGCCGGTATTACCGGGAATGCCCTGCGGCCCTTCCGGTCCGATGGCGCCCGGATCGCCTTGTGGTCCCATCGGACCTGCGGGGCCCGTCGGTCCTCCGGGATCACCGGGTACGCCCTGCGGTCCTGTCGGACCGGTGAGACCGGAGATGCCTTGTGTGCCTTCTGGCCCCGCGATTCCCTGCGGACCGTCTGGCCCGGTGCAGCCGGTGATGCCCTGAGGCCCTGCTTCTCCATGCGGACCGTCTGACCCGGTGCAGCCAGTGATGCCCTGCAAACCTTCCGGACCGATGCTTCCCGGAATTCCTTGGGAGCCCGGAGGGCCGGGTATCCCTTGCGGACCTATCGGCCCTGGACAGCCGGGGCATCCCGGAAAGCCCTGCGGCCCCCGCGGCCCTTGCGGTCCTGTCGGACCCGGAGAGCAGCAAGAACAGGAGCGAGGGCTTTGAAAATTGTAACTATTATTTTTTTCCCCTTGATTGCATGAAGTAGAACTGCAATTGTTGGAATTAAAAAGATTTGAAGTTGGATTATTTTCCCTATAAATTTTCAAATCAGAACCACCTTCTTCAAACAGCCGCTATGTAACGCAAAAAGCTTTGAGCAAGAGCTGATCAAGCATTTACATCAGTATATGCAAACGGCACAACACCGTGTAAAATAGTTACTTCCGGACTCGTGGCTGCTTTTCCGTGGCGGTATTTTGCTGAACAGAACTAAGTAGCCCGTCATATGATGCTTGCAGGATACCTATTTATATTATCTGATTTGACGGTTCAGAAAGGATATCGAGATATGCAAAATTATTATGAAGACTATGCACAGAATTCAGCCGCTTGTCAAAGCGGCTGTGGCTGCAATAATTCTTCGCAGCAAAATGATTGCAATTCTTCCCGGCAGCTGGATTGTCCGTCGGCTTGCCCGCCCGGCCAGAGAGGCCCTAAGGGAGATTCGGGCTGCCCGGGTGCGAAGGGCGATGTGGGATATCCGGGCCCGCAGGGTTATGTCGGCCCACAGGGCACAGAGGGAGAGAGAGGGCCGAGAGGCACTCAGGGCCAAAAGGGAGATAAGGGCGATCTCGGCTGTCCAGGTCCAGCCGGACCGCGCGGGCCTCAGGGCCAGATGGGTTTACAGGGCTCGCAAGGCGTGAGGGGTGATGCCGGTCCGCAAGGTGATCCCGGATGTCTGGGAGCAAGAGGGCCTAGAGGAAATCCTGGCCCGGCTGGACCGCAGGGAGCACGCGGCCCCATTGGCCCCAGAGGCGATACCGGCCCTATCGGCCCGCAAGGAGATGATGGACCGGAAGGAGCACAAGGGCCTCAGGGCATCCAAGGCCCTACCGGTCCCGCGGGGGCGGAAGGCCCTGCCGGCGTGCAGGGCCCCCAGGGTGTGCAGGGGCCAATGGGTTGTCAGGGGCCGGAAGGCTCCCAAGGTGTGCAAGGCGATATCGGTCCAACGGGTGCCACCGGCTCGACAGGTGCCACCGGCCCCACCGGCCCCACCGGTCCCACCGGACTCACGGGCGCTACCGGCCCGACTGGGGACATCGGGCCCACCGGCCCCACCGGGGAATTTGATTCTGGCGACATGCTGTTTAATGTCATCGGGACAACCGGCACAGCGGTGCTTGGATACGGCGAAGACTTAATTTTTGAGTCTACCACGCTAGATATTACAGTTACACAGGGTTCTGCAATTGTAACCATTGAAAACCCTAACGTAACCGGGCCTACGGGACCTCAGGGCGATATCGGCCCCACTGGCCCCACTGGTGACGCAGGTCCCACCGGTTCCATCGGACCTACTGGCGACGCAGGTCCCTCCGGACCCACGGGTGACGCCGGACCCGCCGGACCTACTGGCCCTGATGGGCTACAGGCTTATGGCGGTTTGTATAGCAACAGCAATCAATCCATTGTCATTTCAGCAGGCGGCACACAAGGTGTTGCACTGGATCAAGCAATGGTAAGCACCGATGTAACATTAGGAACCAACAGTATTGAGATAAACGTTGCCGGAAATTACCGTGTGGAGGTTTATATTCTGCTGCAAGCCTCTGCATTGTTTTTCAATGTTACTGCAGGCGCACAGATAAATGGCGCTTTCTCACAACCGTCATTGACGACCACCTTCGCATTAACCACGAATTATGAGTTCGTCTCCCTTAGCGGTATTGTTACTTTAGCCGCAAACGATGAGGTCACCTTGGCATTGTCAAGCCCAGACGGCGGAACCGTTTTGCTGGGTCCGGGTATGAACGCCAACCTTAGTGTAATCAGACTGAGCGTCTAGCTCTTTATGTACCATTTTTAAGATTGATGAAGATACCGGATATTGTTTGGCGTTCCGCCTCTGGATAGGCGCATAAGGGTATGTTCTGGTATTAGGCGGGCGGAGCTGAAATAACAGGCTGACGGGTATCTTGAGCTGTATTCCGCAATCAGGCATTGGTACGAAATGTATAAAAAACAGACCTTGTAGGGCGCTGCTGATGTATTGTATACAGTTGCAGCGCTTTACAAGGTTTAAAGCGGATTTGGCCGTTGTCACCCTGTTGAAAGTCAATGCGTACATTAAATATAGAAGAGAATTACAAGGGATCCCGGGAAAGGAAATATGGATATTATGAGTGCTTTTCCGTTTGTTCAGGACGGTGACGAAAAAAACAATAAAAAGTGTTCTGAAGCTGAACCAAAAATAGAATGTTCTTCTTGCCCTCCCGGACCCACTGGGCCTGCCGGGCCGCAGGGGCCTCGGGGTCCCAAAGGGGAGCCCGGCTGCCGGGGGCCCAAGGGAGATTTCGGGGATCAGGGCCCACAGGGAAATCCGGGACCGCAGGGCGTTCGAGGTGATGTAGGGCCTCAAGGAAATCCGGGATGTCAAGGCGCCAAAGGGCCTCGTGGAAATACCGGCCCTGTCGGGCCACAGGGGGCTCAGGGTTTGGTGGGCCCCAGAGGGAACACTGGACCTGCGGGCCCCGTTGGCCCCACGGGGCCGACCGGACCACAAGGCCTCATCGGTCCAACGGGGCCAACTGGAAAAGATGGAGTACAAGGCCTCATCGGACCCACGGGGCCAACCGGAGAAGACGGGTCGCAGGGTCCTATCGGCCCTACGGGCCCGCAAGGCCCAACGGGTGAGGACGGGGCGCAGGGTCTTATTGGTCTCGCGGGCCCAACTGGCGCAGATGGAGTACAAGGCCCCATCGGTCCCACGGGGCCAACCGGAGAAGACGGGTCGCAGGGTCTTATTGGCCCCACGGGGGCGCAAGGCCCAACGGGCGCGGATGGAGCGCAGGGTCCCATTGGCCCTACGGGCCCAATTGGCGCAGATGGAACACAGGGTCCTATCGGACCCACGGGGGCGCAAGGCCCAACCGGCGAAGATGGAGCGCAAGGGCTCATCGGTCCCACGGGGGCGCAAGGCTCAACTGGCGCGGATGGAGCGCAAGGTCTCATCGGATCCACAGGGGCGCAAGGCCCAACCGGCGCAACTGGCGCGGATGGAGCGCAAGGTCTCATTGGTCCCACAGGCCTCATGGGCCCCACCGGCGAGGACGGACCACAAGGCCTCATCGGGCCAACGGGGCCAACCGGAGAAGACGGGTCGCAGGGTCCTATCGGCCCTACGGGCCCGCAAGGCCCAACGGGTGAGGACGGAGTACAAGGCCCCATTGGCCCTACGGGCCCAACTGGCGAGGATGGAGTACAAGGCCTCATCGGTCCAACGGGGGCGCAAGGCCTCATCGGCCCGACTGGCCCAACAGGTCCCACCGGGCCGGATTTTGCATCCACTGGATTTTCTGGATTTAAATCATCATTGTCAGTTAGTTCGGGGGCACAGATTACCAGTTGGTCAATTGCGTCTCCGTTTTATGGCAATGCGGGGTTTGATGCAACTGCGGGCAATTTCACCGTTCCTTCCTCCGGAAGGTACTCCATTAAAGCCACAATTAACTACTCTACGACGCTGGCAATCACGGGGACGATTGGCAGTGCCAATCCATCCTTTGTTGTCCGAAAAACATCACCAACCGTTCAAAATTTAATAAATGCACTGTTTCCCTTGTTAAACCTGAACGTAACGCTGCTGAGCTTGAGAGCAATTCTGGGGAATGGAGCGGTGGTACTGGCAGGCGATGTTGAATTAAGTGCAGGGGACGTGATTGGACTATTCTATGTCTCCGACGGCCTGTCGCTGACGCTTAATTTGGGCGGTGCCAATGCCGGGGGCATGGTGTGGTCCATGCATAGAATCTCATAAGCTATATCGCTTTGCAGGACAGAGCGTGCAACCCTCTCACAAAAACAAGTGGTGGGGGGGCTGCTTTTTTATGTCCACGCAGTTGTACCGGGTCGACAGGGTTTCTCTCCGGAAAAGGCGCTGGTTTGCACCGGACTTTACAAATACCGGAAAAACGGATATAATAACAGTAATTTATTACAAAAAGAAGAAAATGCGGCCCGGTTTGGACCGGAGACGCTGAAAAACAAAATTGGAAAAGGACGAAGCAACTATGGAATTGACACAAGGCGTCCGGTTTGACAGTCTGGGACTGTCACCGGAGATTATGCGCGCTCTTCGTGAGCGCAATATTGAGCTGTCCACCCCCGTGCAGGCGGGCTGCATTCCTCCCATGCTGGCGTGGAAGGACGTGATTGCCAAGGCACCCACCGGCACCGGCAAGACCTTTGCCTACGGTATCCCCATCGTGGAGCATATCGATCCTGCGGATGAGAGCGTGCAGGCGGTGATTCTGGCCCCCACCCGGGAGCTGGCCATTCAAATCACGGATGAGCTGCGGGATATCGCGGCCTATCACGCGGGAGTGCGGATGGTGTGCCTTTACGGCGGACAGCCCATCGGCAAGCAAATTGACATTTTGAAGAAAAAACCTCAGATTGTGGTGGCAACTCCCGGCCGACTGTCGGACCATATGAAGCGGCGCACCGTCCGTGTGGACACGGCGCAGACCGTGGTTCTGGACGAGGCGGACCGGATGCTGGACATGGGTTTCATCCACGACGTCACCCGGTTGCTTGACCGGATGAACAAGCGGAAAAATCTCGGGATGTTCTCCGCCACTATCTCACGGGAGGTCATGGATATCGCCTGGGTCCATCAGCGGGACGCGGAGGAGATCACCGTCCGGGCGGACGAGGAAAACAAGCCCGACATCCTTCAGTACCGTCTGGAGGTTACCCACGACGGCAAGGCCGAGGCCATTGCAAAGATCATGGACGGCGGCGAATTTGACCGGGCCATGGTCTTTTGTAACACCAAGGGCTCCACGGAGCGCATCGCAAAATTTTTGCAGATGCGGGGCGTGGACGCGGAGTGCATCCACGGCGACATTCCGCAGAAAAAGCGGGAGCAGGTGATGGACAAGTTCCGCAAGGGTGAGCTGCGGGTGTTTGTGGCCACCGACGTGGCGGCCCGGGGCATCGACGTGGATGATGTGGATGTGGTGTTTAACTGCGACGTGCCGGACGAAAATCAGGACTATGTGCACCGCATCGGCCGCACCGGCCGCGCCAGACGGCACGGCATGGCAGTGAGCCTGATTGCCGACTACCCGTCGAAAATGCGGATTGACAACATCGCCAAATGCACGGACAATATGATTGTCCCGGCCCGGATGGACGCGGACGGAAAGCTTACTGCGGAGTCTGCCACGGGGAAGTAAAAAACGGTTAAAACAAGAAGAAACGCCCGGCGTTCCAGTTGGAATGCCGGGCGAGTTTGCGTTTGTGGGGTTGCATGAAAAAGAAGGGGGCAACGTGGTCCGCAGTTGCGGGAAACAGGGGGGAGGGGAGAGCGGGAGCTTGTGCTCAAGCGGCCTTTTCCGTGCGGGCAGACTCAATCTGCTTCACCTGCTCCAAGGTTTGCCCCTTGCCGGTGAGATCGGCGGAGAGCGCCGGATCGATGGCCACGGCCAGATACATGTTGTTTCCGAAAAGGAACGCACCGGAGGTGACGCCAACCGCCTGCCCGTATATGTTCAGCAGCGCGCCGCCGCTGGAGCCCTGGGAAATGTCGGCGGTGGACATAATGCAGGGCGCGTCGTAGCCGTCCGTCGTCCGGCTGGCGTCGCTGACAATACCGGCGGAGACGGCCAGCCCCAGACCAAGGGGGCTGCCAATGGTATAGATTTCATCGCCCATCCGAAGAGTGTCTCGGGATGCGGTTTCAAGGTATACGAAACTCGGCGTCTCCACTCCGGAGAGGGAGGCGTGCCCAATGCGCAAAACGGCGATATCGTTGTCTACGTCGTAGTAGACCACTTCCTTCACCGGATACTGCTCGCCGCTGACGAGGGTGGCCACACCAGCGGCGCAGCCTGCAATGGCGTGGTAATTGGTGACGGCCAGTCCGTCCCCGCTGATAAAAAAGCCGCTGGCGCTGCCGTCAGGCTCCTTTAAATCAAGGTTCTGGCTGTCCTCATACATGCTTAGCTGAAACACGGCGGCGGTATACCGGTCGGCGGCCTGCCGGGCCGTCAGCGCGGGACTTGTAAGATTCAGTCTGTCCGCGGCTGCTGCTGCGGACGGGCTGACGGCGGTCAGGTGCGCAAGAAGCGTGCCGCTGTCCTTGTAGGAGGCGTACAGCGCACCGGCGGTCAGTTCAAAGAGATCTCCCCGGGTCAGGGTTTCCCCGTAATCTCGGGAGATGATCGCCATGTGGCGGGCGAAGGTAAGCGCGTTTTCATAGGAAACATCCTCGCCGGTATAGCCCAGCAGCCGCCCCAGCGCGGCGCAGTAGGCCGCGGAGGTGATGGCCTCGGACGCGCCGAAGGTATCCCCGGCGACGCCCCGAAGCCAGCCCTGTCCGTAGGCATACCGCACGGCCTGCACCGCGTAGGCGGGCACGTCCTTAAAGGGGATGGAGGTCTTGTCCGCAGCGGCGGCCTCCTCCGCTCCGGCAAGGCGCACCAGAATCACGGCGGCCTGCGCCCGGGTGGCGGGGTCGTCCACGTTGTACGCGCCCCGGACCACGTTCAGGGCGGAGAGGGTTTGGGCGGCGCGGGTTCCCTCGCCGGTAAGCGCCCCGGCGGGAACGGCGCAAATCAGCAGCACAGCCGCAAGGGCCAGTGCAAAAAACTGTTTTTTCATGGTGAGCAACAACCTCCAAATAAGATTTTTTAATTTTAACACGGGCTTTCGCGCTTTTCAAGACGGGTGGAAAAATACCGTGGCAGGACGGAAAAAAGAGGGACGTTTTTTGCGGAGCAGCGCGGCAGGCGTGGACATGTGGTAAAAAAACTGGTATAATAACCCTGTAACGGTTTTATACGGGCTTGCGGGCGGCTTCCGAGACGGCGCTTCGCGCCTGGGGCGGCATGCCGGTAAATTTATAAGGACAAACAGGAGCGACACATGGCAAAGGAGCTTGCGCCGGGACTTTGGCGCCTTGATATCCCTCTGGTGGGGAATCCCCTGAAAAATCTCAACAGCTATCTGATTGCGGGAGAACGGAATCTTTTGATTGACACCGGGTTCAACCAGCCCGCCTGCCGGGAGGCAATGGACCGGCAGCTTGGTGAGATCGGCGTGGACCTGACCCGGACGGACATTTTTTTGACCCACCTGCACAGCGACCACGCGGGTCTTTCCACCTATCTGCACCGCCCCGGCCGGGCCGTGTTCCTCAGCGAGTGGGACGCGAACCGGCGGGAGGAGTACAGCCGGGACGACGCGCTCTGGCGGCGGGCCTACGCGGGCTATGTGGAAAACGGGTTTACCCGGGAGGAGGTGGACTGGCTGGGCGGCGGCAATCCCGCCCAGACGGACGTTCCCGAGCCTTTGGGCAGGCCCTATGACCGGCTGGAGGATGGGCAAATGCTGGAATACGGCGGGCGGAAGCTGCGCTGCATTCTCACCCCGGGACATACGCCGGGGCATCTGTGCCTGTACGACGCGGAACATGAAACGCTTTTTTCCGGCGACCATATTCTCTTTCACATCACGCCCAACATCTGCCGCTGGGAGGAGGTTCCCGACTCTCTGGGAGACTATATTGAAAGCCTTGACGCCGTGAAGGACCTGCCGGTGAAGACCCTGCTTCCCGCCCATCGGGAAGAGACGGGGGACCTGCGCTTGCGGGCGGAGGAGCTGAAGGCCCACCACGCCCAGAGAATTGAGGGTGCACGGGAGATTGTTGAAAAGAAGCCGGGGTTGACGGCCTATGAAATTGCGGGGGAGATGCGCTGGAGCATCCGCGCCCGGAGCTGGGCCGATTTCCCCCTGACCCAGAAGTTTTTCGCGGTGGGAGAAGCGCTGGCCCATCTTGACTGGCTGGAGGTGCGGGGCGGCGTAAAGAGCCGCGCGGAAAACGGAAAAATTCGGTATTATCCCAATGAACGATATGATAAAGGAGCGGACTGAAATGGACCTGAAAGACATTTTATCCAGATGCGACCATACGCTGCTCTCCCAGACGGCGGCTTGGGAGGAAATCAAGGCTCTTTGCGACGACGGGATGAACTATAGCTGCGCCAGCGTCTGCATTCCCGCGTCCTATGTGGCGCAGGCGGCGGAGTATGTCGGGGGCAAGCTGCCAGTGTGCACGGTCATCGGCTTTCCCAACGGGTATTCCACCACAAAGGCCAAGTGCCTTGAAGCGGCCGACGCGGTGGAAAACGGTGCCGACGAAATTGACATGGTGATTAACCTTGGCTGGGTGAAGGACCGGAAGTGGGACGAGCTGCTGGGCGAAATCCGGGCGGTGAAGACCGCCTGCGGCGGAAAGCTTTTGAAGGTCATCATTGAAACCTGCTTTCTCACCGACGAGGAAAAGATCAAGCTGTGCGAGCTTGTCACCGCCTCCGGCGCGGAGTATATCAAAACCTCCACCGGCTTTGGCGGCGGCGGAGCAACCCGGGAGGACGTGGCCCTGTTCAAGGCCCATGTGGGCCCCGACGTGAAAATCAAGGCCGCGGGCGGTATCGCCGATCTCAAGGACGCGGAGGACTTTATAAACCTTGGCGCGGACCGGCTGGGTACCTCACGGGTGGTGAAGGCGGCCAAGGCGCTGGAGCGGTAAGCATCCAAAACAGAGCTTCCATCCGGGATTTATCTTGAGGTAAAAATGAAAAAATTGAAGGAGGAATTTACAATGTCCACTCCCCATAACAGTGCGGTAAAAGGCGATTTTGCCAAAACGGTTCTGATGCCCGGCGACCCCTTGCGGGCGGCATATATCGCGGAGAATTTCCTGAAGGATGCAAGGCTTGTGAACAACGTCCGAGGCGTGCAGGGTTATACCGGCCTTTACAAGGACGTACCCGTGTCCGTCATGGCCTCCGGCATGGGAATGCCCAGCATCGGTATCTATTCCCACGAGCTGTTTCATTTTTACGATGTGGAAAACATCATCCGCGTGGGCAGCGCCGGAGCTTTGACCACAAAGCTGAATATGAAAGACGTGGTTCTGGGTCAGGCTGCCTGCACGAATTCCAACTTCTCCCACCAGTTTGGCCTGAACGGCGTGCTGTCCCCCGTGGCGGACTATGAGCTGCTGGAAACGGCGGTGAACGTGGCGCGCAAGTCCGGGGCAAGCTGGACCGTGGGCAGCTTCCTCTCCAGCGACATTTTCTATAATAAGGCAGACGACTCTCTGAAATGGGCGGAGTACGGCGTGCTGGCGGTGGAGATGGAGTCCGCGGCGCTGTACTGGAACGCCATGGAGGCGGGCAAGCGGGCACTGACCATCTGCACCGTGTCCGACAGCGTGGTCACCGGCGAGGGCCTTCCCGCAGAGGAGCGGCAAACGGGCTTTACGCAGATGATGGAAATCGCTTTAGACACTGCCGTGGAGATGGCAAAGAAGTGAGTCGTGCTTTTTCTGCTAATTAAAATTAAAAATGACAGGAATACCTGTTGAAATTTTTCGGACAAATTGATATAATTTTCCATGACACGGGGACGGGCGGTTCTCCGCCCGTCCCCGTGTCAAAATTTTGAAAGAAGGTTTGATCCCAATGAAGAAGTTTCTTGCACTGGCTCTGGCATTGGTCATGACCGCGTCTCTGGCCGCCTGCGGCGGAGAGACCACGCCTCCCGCCGCCTCCGGCAGCGGCAGCGGCGGCGAAACCGCCTCCTCTTATAAGGTGGCAATGATCACCGACTACGGCGATATCACCGACCAGTCCTTCAACCAGACTACTTATGAGGCCTGCAAGGCGTTCTGCGAAGCCAACAGCATCCAGTTCAACTACTACAAGCCCAACGGCGACACCACCGCCGAGCGCGTGGCCATGGTGGACGCGGCTGTGGCCGACGGGTACAACGTCATTGTGATGCCCGGCTACGCCTTTGGCGGCACCATCGTGGAAGCCGCGCCCCAGAACCCCGACGTGAAGTTTGTCGCGCTGGACGTGGGCGAGGGTGACCTGCTTGACCCCGCCGTCACCGCCAAGGGTGAGACGTACGACTGGACCCCCGCCAACTGGACTTTGTCCGACTATGTGGACCTGAGCAACGTGTACTGCGCGGTGTATCAGGAGGAGCTGTGCGGCTACATGGCGGGCTATGCCGCAGTGAAGCTGGGCTATGACCATCTGGGCTTTCTGGGCGGCATGGCGGTTCCCGCCGTTGTCCGCTATGGCTACGGCTATGTGCAGGGCGCGGACGCTGCTGCCGGTGAGACCAGCGCGAAGGTGACCATGGAATATGTCTATGGCAACCAGTTCTTCGGCGACGGAGACATCACCGCTTACATGGACACTTGGTATAAGACCATGGGCGTGCAGGCTGTGTTCGCCTGCGGCGGCGGCATTTACACCTCTGCTGCCGAGGCTGCCGCCAAGGTGGACGGCGCCAAGGTCATCGGCGTGGACACCGATCAGGCCGCCATCATCGACGCTTACGGCGCGGACATGACGGTTACCTCCGCCATGAAGGGCCTGGCCCCCACCGTGGATACCCTGCTGGGTGAGATCATTCTCAACGACAACTGGAGCGCGTACGCGGGCAAGATTCAGACACTGGGTCTGGTTTCCGGCGACGATCCCACTGCCAACTACGTCCAGATCCCCATGGAGAGCACCAAGTGGGGCGACGGCTTCAGCCAGGACGACTATAAGGCGCTGGTTTCCAAGATGTACAGCGGCGAGGTCAAGGTGTCCAGCGACATCGGCGCCGAGCCCGCCGTCACCAACATCACCGTCAACTATTACGGCAACATTAAGTAATCTCACCGTTTGACTGCGGGGGAGGACGGGCGACAGCCTGCCCTCCTCCTCTTTTTATTTTTACACATAAAATTCGTAAAAAATTGCAAATTTTCTTTGATATATGAAGTGGGACATAGTATAATAGGCGAATAGAAAATCGGTTTCCTTCTGACCTCCGAAACAAGAGGACAAGGGAGGCGATGAAAGGGACAAAGGAGGTCGCGGAGCTTGGAAGAGACATATGCGGTGGAAATGCTCAACATCACCAAGCGGTTCCCGGGCATTATTGCCAACGACAACATTACCCTTCGGTTGAAAAAGGGAGAGATTCACGCGCTGCTGGGAGAAAACGGCGCGGGAAAGTCCACGCTGATGAGCGTGCTGTTCGGTCTTTATCGGCCGGAGGAGGGCTCCATCCGCATGGGTGGACGCGAAGTCTCCATCAAGGACCCCAACGACGCAAACGCACTGGGCATCGGCATGGTCCACCAGCATTTCAAGCTGGTGGAGTGCTTTACCGTGCTTGACAACATCATTATGGGCGTGGAGCCCAGCAAATACGGGTTTTTGCAGAAGGCGGAGGCTCGTGAAAAGGTGATGGCTCTGTCGGATAAATACAGTTTGCGAGTGGACCCGGACGCCAAGGTGGAGGATATCTCCGTGGGCATGCAGCAGCGCACCGAGATTTTGAAAATGCTGTATCGAGAAAATGAAATTTTGATTTTTGACGAGCCTACCGCCGTCCTCACCCCTCAGGAAATTGAGGAGCTGATGGACATTATGCGGGGGCTGAAGGCCGAGGGCAAAAGCATCCTCTTCATCACTCATAAGCTCAACGAAATCGTGGCTGTGGCGGACCGGTGCACCGTTTTGCGCAAGGGCGCCTACATGGGGACCGTGGACGTGGCCGATTCCAGCAAAGAAGAGCTTAGCCGTATGATGGTGGGCCGGGACGTGGACTTTGCGGTCCGCAAGAAGGCCCGTGCACCGGGGCAGGTGGTGCTGGAGGTGGAGGGCGTGACCGTGGCGTCCAAAATGCACAAGAACAACGCGGTGAAAAACGTAAGTTTTCAAGTCCGTGAAGGGGAGATTGTCTGCCTTGCCGGAATTGACGGCAACGGGCAGACCGAGCTTGTCCACGCGCTGACAGGGCTTGTAAAGCCCGCCGCGGGAAGCTTTTCCCTGCGGGGCGTGGATATGACGAGGGACTCCATACGGGAGCGCTCTAAGCTGGGCCTGAGCCATATCCCTGAAGACCGGCATAAGCACGGGCTGGTGCTGGACTACACGCTGGAGCAAAATTTGGTGCTTGAGAACTACTGGAAGCAGGAGTTTCAAAGCCGAGGCTTTATCCGCTTCAAGGCTGTGCGGGAGTACGCCCAGCGGCTGATCGAGCAGTATGACATCCGCTCCGGGCAGGGCCCCGTGACAACGGCCCGGTCCATGTCCGGCGGCAACCAGCAAAAGGCCATCGTGGCCCGGGAAATTGACAAGGACCCGGAGCTTTTGGTGGCGGTGCAGCCCACGCGGGGGCTGGACGTGGGCGCCATTGAGTACATTCACCGCCAGATCGTGGCCCAGCGGGATCAGGGAAAGGCGGTGCTGCTGGTGAGTCTGGAGCTGGACGAGGTGATGAGCTTGTCCGACCGCATTCTTGTCATGTACGAGGGGGAAATCGTGGGCGAGCTGGACCCCAAGACCACCACGGTGGAGGAACTGGGACTTTACATGGCTGGCGCAAAGCGGAAGGAGGCGGTGTGACATGGAGAAAACGAAAACGCGGAATTCGCTGCTGCGCAATGTCGGGATTCAATCTCTGCTTGCATCGCTTTTGTGCATTCTGATTGGACTGCTGGTGGGCTATCTGGTGCTACTGGCCATTAATCCCGCCGGGGCTGGAAAGGCTATTTCCACCATCGTTAAAAACTTTTTTTATTACCCCAGCCGGGCTGCGCAGCTTAAATATCTGGGCAGCACGCTGGTGAAAACCTCGCCGCTGCTGCTGTGCAGCCTGTCGGTGCTGTTTGCCTATAAAGTGGGCCTGTTCAACATCGGCGCGGCGGGGCAGTATGTGGTGGGCGCGGGCGCGTCGCTGTACTGCGCGCTGGCGCTGGACATGCCTTGGTATCTGTGCCTTCTGGCCGCCGTGGCGGCGGGTGCGCTGCTGGGTGCCCTGTCCGGCGTTTTGAAGGCATACTGCAACGTGAACGAGGTCATCTCCTGCATCATGCTCAACTGGATCAGCCTGTACATGGTGAATACCCTGCTGACCAACGTAAAGGAATATTCCAGTCCCTATACCCTGACTCTTGCCAGCACGAATCCGGGGGCTTTGATTCCGGCGCTGGGGCTTGGAAGCCTGTTCAACAACAACCAGTATGTCACCATTGCCATCCCTATGGCTGTTCTGGTCACGGTGGTAATCTGGGTGCTGCTGGAGAAGACAAAGCTGGGGTTTGAGCTGAAGGCCACCGGCTTCAACAAGGACGCCGCCCAATACTGCGGCATGAAGGAAAAGCAGAATATCATTCTCACCATGGCCATCGCGGGAGGACTTGCGGGCATGGCGGCGGCGCTTCTCTTTCTCACTGGGTTTGAGCAGTGGTCCTGCACCCAGTCGGCTGTTCCGGCCATGGGCTTCAACGGCATTGCCGCTGCGTTCCTTGGCGGACTGAACCCCATCGGGACTATTTTCTCCTCCTATTTCATCCAGCATATCACCTCCGGCGGCGCGTATGTGGACAAGACCATGTATTCGTCCCAGATTTCCGATTTCATCTCCGCGCTGATTATCTACTTGTGCGGGTTCGTGCTGTTCTTTAAGTACGCGCTGAACAACCGGCTGGACCGCCGGGCGGAGCGGGAGGCCAAGGCCGCCCAAGCCGGGGCCAATCAGGAAGGGGGCGAGCGGTAATGGCACTGCTGGTGCAATATACCTTGATTTTCGCCTCCGTGTTGGTGCTGGTGGCTCTGGGCGGTTGCTTTTCCGAGCATTCCGGCGTGATTAACATCGGGCTGGAGGGCATCATGGTCATGGGCGCTCTTGGCGGCGCGCTGATGCTGAATTTTCTTCCACCCGAGACGTCGGCTTTCATGGTGGTGCTGCTGACCGTTTTGGCGGCGGTGGCGCTGGGGGCGGTATACTCCCTGCTGCTGGCGGTGGCTGCCGTCAGCTTCGGAGCGGACCAGACCATTGTGGGCACCGCCATGAACCTGCTGGGGACCGCTGCGGCCACCGTGTTTGTCAAGGCCATGAATACCTCCATCAATCCCAACAACGTGTCTTCCACCATCCAGTACATCGCCGCGAAAAAAGCGTTTCTGGTGAAGCTTGGTGGCTTTGAGTTCAACTGGTTCATGCTGCTGGCCGCCGTTGCGTTGGCATGCTCGTATGTGCTGTTGTACAAAACCCGTTTCGGTCTGCGGTTGATGGCCTGCGGCGAGCATCCTCAGGCGGCGGACAGCGTGGGCATCAATGTCTATAAGATGCGCTATGCGGGCGTGCTGATTTCCGGCATTCTGGGCGGCCTTGGCGGCATCGTGTACATCACCGCCGGCGTCAGCGAGTGGAAGTTTGAAAACGGCGTGGCGGGTTTTGGCTTTTTGTCTCTGGCCGTGATGATTTTCGGTCAGTGGAGGCCCTCCCGCATCGCGCTGGCGGCGCTGCTGTTCGGCCTCTTCCGGGCGCTGAGCAACGTCTATACCGGCTTTGATTTCCTGATGGCGCTGAACCTGCCCAGCAGCGTGTACAACATGCTGCCTTACATTATCTCTCTGGTGGTGCTGGCGTTTACTTCCGGGAAATCCCGCGCTCCCAAGGCGGAGGGAATCCCCTACGACAAGGGACAGCGATAGGAATTTAATAAAATTTTCGTGGTTGAATTTATTGAGACAGCCGAAAAGCCCGCATAGCGGGCTTTTCGGCTGAAATACGTTACGCAACGCCTGCCCGCCCGCCAAAGGCGGGCGGGCAGGCGTTCACTCCGCAAGAAGTGTTTTTCCCGACGTACACCCCCGCCGGAAAAAATAGATTTCATTTTATTTCGCCGTCCGGGGGGCGAAACTCTGCGAGGCGTGGGAGACGTGGAACGGGAATTTTTTGCATCTCCACGGGACAGGTTGCCATAT
>NZ_DALZCH010000036.1:5361-27952 GCF_031978065.1 Oscillibacter sp. | reverse complement strand
AACATGCCGCCGCAGTCCACCGGAAAGCCGGTGAGAATCACCGCCCGCTCTGCCGAGAGCAGCGTGTGAGTCAGCGCGTCAAAATCCGGGGCGGGCAGCCACCGAGCAAAGCCCCGGCCCGTCTCGTCCCGGCGCAGAAGCGCCCAGAGCTGTTCGTGGAAATCCATAAAAATACCTCCCGAGGGAGGGCCTTTTCAACAAAAAAAGACCCACTAATTTTGTGCAACACAAAATTCGTGGATCTTGACCGCGTGGGGAAGCGCCGGAGAGACGTTCCGCGCGGGCAAAAACGAATCAAAGAGCCAAAGCGGTCCGCTTTGCTCTGAGCACAGTATAGCAGGGAAGCCCCGGTCCGTCAAGGCGGCGAGAGGACAAATTTCACGCTGGATTTTCGGCAAAATCTGTGGTATAACCACTTCATGGCGCCTTGCCCGACCGGAAGGAACACGGAGCGGCGTCTCCCTGCAAGGGGATGGAAAGGGGCGGCTATGAGGTATCCGAAAAACACGATTTTGGTGGTGGGACAGGCCAAGCCCAGCCGCGGCGACGCCATCTGCCAGACCCACGGAGAATTTTACATCAGTCTGGTGCTGGAGCGGGACACGGGGCTGATTCTGGACGCTGCCTGCAACACGATTTTGAACGTGACGGCCGAGTTTGTCCGGGAAATGCTGGTGGGCCGCCGCCTTGACGAGGACTTGGCGGCAATGGAAGCGGACATCCGCACTCGCTATTTTGCGCTGACACAAAAGCCCCTGATTGCCTGTCTGAAGGACGCGGCCAACCGCTATCGCGCCGCCCAAAGCGGAGAGAGCGTTTGAAGCGAGCGGCCCTGCGAAAGACCCGCGAAAAGCGCGGAACGGACTTGAATAACACCGAAAAATATGTTATAGTTAATCGGTTGCATGATTTAACCAATGAATTTTTTAAACTAAATGATTGAAAAATGATCAGATAACTGCACTGGAAGCGAGGGACCGGATTTGAATGAGATATTAAAACGCTTTGTATTGCCGGAGGCGCTGGCCGCTGTTGTGGATTGCAGTCCCAGTGTCATCGTTCCGGAGAGCAAGGAGACGCTTTACGAGCTGATTTTCGGCAACGAGCACACCACAAAAATCGACGTGGTGTACGACGTGGATGGGCGGCCCGTCCACGAGGCGGACGTGGTCCGCTGCAAAAACGGCGCCGTGGTGAATTACACGGAGGACTATATGCGCCGCCGAGACCCGGACTGTATGCGCATCGCCGACGATCAACCTACCGACAAGCCCCGGTTTGAGGACACATATGGCTACGGCTTTGACGAGGTGCGGGAGGAGACGTTCCACTGGCTCTCCGGGCAGGAGCTGATCGTGGTGCCCTTCAAGGCCGGAGGATACGACTATGGCTACGAAGCGATGCTGGTGTGCCCCCGGAACGCGGCGTTTTTCGCCTTCGCCCTTTCCCAGCTTCAGGCCTTTGTCAACGTCCGGGAGCTGGAGAAGTTTGAGCCCCGGGCCATCGTTTACGTGGCCCCGCCCCTGCGCCACACCCGCTTTGGCGGGCGGCAGGTGGTGGTGCACAGCCGGGGAGAAAAGCTCCACGAGATTTTCTCCTATAACCTCTATCCCGGCCCCTCGGCGAAAAAGGGCGTGTACAGCGTGCTGCTGGACATTGGAGAGCAGGAGGGCTGGGTCACGGCCCACGCCTCCGCCGCCCGGATCATCACTCCCTATGAAAATGAGATGGTGATGATGCACGAGGGCGCGTCCGGCGGCGGAAAGAGCGAGCTTTTGGAGGATGTGCACCGGGACTCCGACGGACGGGTGCTGGTGGGCGTGAACTCCATCAGCGGGACCCGCCACTATATTAGCATGAGCGACACCTGCACCATTCAGCCCGTGACGGACGACATGGCCATCTGCCCGCCGGATTTCCAGCCCTCAAACGGCAAGCTGGCGCTGGCGGACGGGGAAGACGGCTGGTTTGTCCGGGTGGACGGCATCACGGAGTACGGCTGCGACCGGCTGTATGAGCGCATCACCATCCACACGAAGGAACCGCTGATTTTCTTTAACCTGGACGGCGTGCCCAATTCCACCTGCCTTTTGTGGGAACATACGCTGGACTCCACGGGGCGACCCTGCTCCAACCCCCGGGTCATCATTCCCCGGCGGCTGGTGGACAACATCGTCACCGGGCCGGTGGAGGTGAACGTGCGCAGCTTTGGCGTGCGGATGCCCCCGTCAACGGCCCAGCGTCCCAGCTATGGCATTGTGGGTCTGCTGCACATTCTGCCTCCTGCGCTGGCGTGGCTGTGGCGGCTGGTGGCTCCCCGGGGATACAACAACCCCTCCGTCAGCGGGGATTCTGCGCTGGCCGCAGAAGGCGTGGGGTCCTATTGGCCCTTTGCCACCGGATTGCGTGTGAAGCAGGCAAACCTTCTGATGGAGCAGATTCTCCGCTGCACCGCCACCCGGTATGTGCTGACGCCCAACCAGAATATCGGCATTTATCAGGTGGGCTTTGCCCCGGAGTGGATTTCCCGGGAATATCTGGCCCGGCGCGGCGGCGTGAATATGCGCATGGACCGGCTGACGCCCGCGCCCTGCCCGATTCTGGGCTATTGCCTGAAGGACATGAAGGTGGATGGCCAGCATATCCCCCCCAAGTTCCTCCGCCCGGAATTGCAGGAGCTTCTCGGCGAGGAGGGCTATCGGGTGGGCGCGAAAATACTCACCGACTTTTTCGCCAAGGAACTGCTGGTCTACGACACGCCGGAGCTGCATCCGGTGGGGCGCCAGATTCTGGAGTGCTTTGCTGCCGGTGGTACCGTGGAGGATTACTGCAAAATCCTACCTCTGGGCCTTGAATAAACGACATAATGCGGCCCCGGCGCGGAATTTTCCGCACCGGGGCCGGTCTTTTTTGGAAAAAGTAATTTTTTGTGAGGGCATTCCCTCCTGCGCCGTGGAAAAAGCAAGAGGCCGGGGAATCCAGTTTCCCGGCCCTTTGCGCCGCATCGCCGGAGGCGATGGACGAATTGTTTAAAAATTTGGTGGCGTAAAGGCTCCACTACGCAATGCCCTTGATGGTGACGTTCAAATAGCCAAAATCATCCTTCAGGGAAATCTCGAAGGGCTTTACCGCTCTGCCGTCCTGTCGGTAAACGCGGACCTTGGGCCGCAGGCAGTAGGAAGCGTAATTTCTGATGACCAGTCCGGTCCAGCCGTTGCTCAGCGCCACAGAGGTGCCCACCGGATAAGGAGCAATTCTCTTTGTAAAGGCGTTGACGGCCTCCGGGTCAAACAGGGTTTCGGCGCTGGCCATCACGTATTCAACCCCTTCGTTGGGAGGCAGGGCCTTCCGATAGGGCCGCTCGGAGGTCAGCGCGTCGTACACATCGGCAAGGGCGGTAATCCGCCCGTAGAGGGAGATGCCCGTCCCCTTTTTTTGCAGGGGATAGCCGGAGCCGTCGTACCGCTCGTGATGCTCTAAAATAGGGCGGCAGCTTCGGGGCGGAAGCCGGTATTCCGACATGATATAGTCGTAGCCCATCTGGGAATGGGTTTTCATAAGCTCGAACTCCTCTGGAGTCAGAGGCCCGTTTTTTTGAACAATCTGCTTGTTGATAAATACCTTTCCGATGTCGTGCAGCAGAGCGCCGCTGCCCAAGGCAATCAGGTCGCTCACGGGAAAATTCATAGCGATGCCCAAAACGATGGACAGCACCGCAACGTTAAGAGAGTGGGAATACGTGTAGCTGTCGTAGCTGCTTAAATCCAGCATATTCACCATCACGTTCCGGTTTCCGGAAAGCTCCCGCACAATGCATTCAATCTGAGCGGAGACATTGACCGGGTGCGGTTTTTTACCGCCCTGTCGGGCAGTGGAAATGATCTTCTGAATGCCCCGCATCGTCTCCGTGCGCAGCTCACCGCTGATAGTGTCGATGACCTCAATGTCCCGGGAAAGGTCGTCTTCAATGTAAGCGCCCGCATAGCCGGCCCGCAGAATGCCGCCAATATATGCGTTGTTCAGCGTGATTCCGGTAGAGAGCATGGTGTTCGGTCCGCGGTACAAGGGCTTTGCAAGCTGCATGCCCTCGCGTAAACAATTTGCCGCTACGAATCTCATCGCGATACCCTTTCAACATATGTTCTGCACACGATATCCTCCGTCCCGGCGGAGACACGGCTTCTTCGCGGTCCGGCCGTCAGGGTTGAAAGCGGTTCGCCTCGCGGCCCGGTCCGTGCCCTCCGTCTTGAGAGCGCAAGGCCAAAAAAATACGGGACAAACCATTCATTGCCAGAGGTTGTATTATATCCGTATTTGAGAAAAATGTCAAATACTTGCAGAAGAATTTTCCTTCGTTTGCGCGACCCCAGAACATGCTCTCCGGGCGCACCGCCCGGGCTGCGCGGCGCAGTATGGATACTTAAGGCAACACCGAACAAAAAGCGGCTAACGCCTGAAGCGCAAGCTTGCTTGCATCCTTTGATTACACTTCAAATCTGACGGCGCAATTCCGCGCTTCCCTTTGTATGGTGTTGCCGTAAGCGTGGCTGGGGGATCCGCGAGCCGATTATTTTCGGAAAGCAGAGGGATTGCATAGAGCGGCCCCGGCGCGGATAAATTCCGCGTCGGGGCCTTTTGCCGCGGGGGAAGGGGACGCGTCGGGATGACGGAGACGCTGTACCCTCCGGTAGGGCGGTTTATTAAGAATTGGTGGATGTTGAACCGGACAATTTCGGAGCGGCTCCGCGTCAGGTGTTTCCGGCGGAGGCGGCCGGAGAATTCTCCACGCTGCCGCTTGCTCCGGGCGCGGCGCTGCCCTCTGTGGCGCTTTTGGCTGCTTTCTGGCGGCCGGTGTGGTCGATGGTGTAGTCCTGATTGCACTCGCCCTTGACGATGATTTGTGAGATGGGAACCACGGAGTAGCCTTGCCCGATCAGGTATTCCAGAATGCCTGGCAGAGCGGCGGGGGTGTTCTCCGCCGCGTTGTGGAACAGGACAATGGACCCGGGCTGAACTTTGGAGGTCACCCGCCGTGTGATTTCGTCCGCCGACAGGCCTTTCCAGTCTAAGCTATCAACATACCATACAAAAATAAAGCGTTGATATTCAACGCAATTTGACTTCAATACCTGATGGAGCGCACAGCACATTTTTGATGACCGCGGCGGCGGTCTTCTTTTTTGTTTCAAAATCCAAGCTACTGAAATCATATGCAATCGCTTCTGCGGAAGGCGTGTTTGCGACGGTTTCTATTCTGCTCAGGATGGCTTGCTTTTCGTCGTCCAGCTTTTGAATCGCCGCATTGATGTACTGTTTGGAAACATCATTGCCGTCTGCGAGAGCCTGTATTAAATTGGAAATCTTATTTTCGATTTGCCCTAACTCATTCACCCATCTGTCTTGCGGTTTTGGACTGTGGGTTTCTGCGGGCGGAAAAGCCTGCTGCTTTGCAAAGCGCTTCATTAAAACCGATTCCACCATTGCTTCGACGTCTTCGATGCGTTCGCTATGGACGATAGAACAGATGTGGAGGTTCGAGCGGCCCGCGCAGGACAGGTACTTTCGATTGTACTGCTTATCTTCAATAACGCGCAGGCTATAACCGCATTCCGCACAGTGCAGCAGCCCGGAAAGCCAAGTGAGCTTTCCCTTTCCGGTGTTTTTAATCTGTCGGTTATTGTCCATGCGGAATTGACAGGTTAAAAATTGTTCCCCTTCGATCACCCCTTTGTGAAAGGAGATTGCCAGAAGATGCTCCTGCATGTTGGTGTACTTTCTTTCATTTGACGTGCGTTTTCCGATCATAATGGAAGCAAATTTCCCTGTAAATTCGGAGGCGTCATTATAAATAATTGCGCCTTTTGCTTTATAATACGCATAGACTGCCTCGGTCGCTTTGGCGTAGGCCGGGTTGCGCAGAATGCGCCCCACGGATACGCCGTCCCAGCCGGTTCTTCTGGCGCACGGAATCCCCTCTTCGGTCAGTGCTTTTGCGATTTTACCAAGCGACGTTCCGGCCTCTGCGTACATATTAAAAATGTGCTTTACGGTTTCTATTACTGGCGTCGGTTCAAGGGATTTCTGCCCGTTTACCCGCTCCTGTGCAATCTGAAAGCCAAAGGGCGCAGGGCCGCCCGGCCACGCGCCCTTTTTTACGCGCTGATAATAATTGTCTCTGACCCGCTCGGCAATCGTTTCCCGTTCCAACTGCGCGAATACCATAATGATATAGAGCATGGCGCGTCCGACTGGCGTTGAGGTGTCAAACTTTTCATTGATGGATACAAACTCAACATGATTTTGATTCAGCGTCTCCCAGATCATGCCGAAGTCCATAATGGAACGGGAGATTCGGTCGAGCCGATAGCATACCAGCTTCTCAACCTCTCCGGATTCAACGTCCTTGATCAGCTTGGCAAAGGATGGACGGTGTGTGTTCTTGCCGGAAAAGCCCTTGTCAGTATAAACCTTAAATTCACCGGTAGCCTCGGCGCGGCACAGGTCCACCTGCCCCTCAATGGAAAGACTGTCCTTTTTGTCAAGGCTTTGCCGAGCGTAGATTGCCGTATACATGACGCACCCCCATGTGCCCAATTCGGGCACGCTATACTTTGCGCCGCCCCGGCGGGGCGGCGCTGTTGGTTACTGGGCTTTCTTCAGCTCCGCGACTTCCTGAGACAGGATTTTAACGACGGACTTCATGAAGGCCACCTCGTCCTCCAGAGCTTCCACGCGGTTCTTTGGGGCAAGCGTGGCGAGGAGATTCGCCTGTCCTTCGGCCAGCGCCTGAATGCTGGGGATGATGACATTCTCCTGCGTGATTTCAATTTTTACCACGCGCTCTTTCAGATCGGCTACATCAGTCTGGATTGTCCCCAGCAGTTTACCGTGCTGTTCCAGCACTTGCCCCTGTTTTTCCAGAATTTCTAGAATCTTTTCTTCGTTATTCATATGTCCTCCATTGTGCCCGGATTGGGCACATCTTTAAAGATACCGCTGCAAGACGGCAGTCAGCGCATCTTTATGTTGATTCAGTTCATAAATATCCTGAAGCGGATACTTCATGTCATTTTTATTCTCATCCGGGATAATCAACATTTTTTGGCTAGCCGTAAGACGCAGACGGCAAATCCACTTGCGGGTATTCGCTTTATACAGAATGTTGATGTAAGACTCAGTATCTTTGTATGTGATATCGTGGATATCGGCTACGCCCGACAGCAGATTCTTGACAATGAAGTACGCTTCCAGTTCTTCTTCCGTCGTGACAATATTGAGGGTTCTCTTTTCCGGCATTTCATCCTCGGTGTCTTCCGGAGCGGCCGTGCTTTCCGGTGCTTTGATTCCAGCAATGGATACGCTACCGCCCGAACCGCCCAGAGCCACTTTGATTTTATCGTTCATCATTTCACTGATCTGATCGTTCAGCGCTTTTTTCAGCAGCGGGCGAAACTTGTCCAGAACATTCTGCGTTTTTTGTCCGGAGTAGCAGGACTGCAGGAAGAGCCGGGTAAAATCATCTGTGGGGGTTTCCAGCAGATCGGCAAAGATATCCTTGAACGCATGGACGTATTTCAGCTCCGATGCGGTGCTGAAAATGGAGTCAATATCAAACTCTGCTTTGCAGAATTTTTTGAGCTCCGGGACTTGATTGTCTCGAATTTCTAAAATGTTGATCGACAAAAAGGGATCGTTGTCCATTTTGTTTTGATTATCCAAGTCGGTATAAAAACGATAGGTGAGTCCATTTGTAAGGATGGCGAACTTTGCGCTGGTAGTCCCAAAATAACGGAAGAGTTGAGAATCATGTTTGTCCAGTTTTTCGGAGGCGGCTTTGCACTCAATGAGAATGACGGGTGCACCGTCTTTCATGATCGCATAGTCTACTTTTTCGCCCTTTTTAATGCCAACGTCTGCCGTGAACTCAGGAGTGAATTCTTGGGGATTAAATACGTCATAGCCAAGCATGGAGAAAAACGGCATGATCAAGGCAGTCTTTGTAGCTTCCTCTGTTTGCACCGTGTCCTGAAGGGATTCTGCCCTCTTGGCAAATTGTTTTAACTGATCTACAAAATCCATTCCCTTTCTCCTCCTGTGCCCAAATCGGGCACATTTTATTTTATCCGCGCAAGGCGGGACTCTAAAAATATAACTCTGCGGCCATATTGCCATGGGTATACCAGCAAATGGCCTCGCGCATAAACTCTTCTGTGACCTCGAAATACTCCGCTAGTGACCAAATATCTGTGCATCCATCCGCCACGGCTTCGTCCAGCTTATTCACCGGAACAAGTCGCATGACTGCCCACCGATCTGTCTGGTGTTCATGCTTCTGACGGATATCCAACGCAGCTTCTTCACAATAGAAGCGCTGGTTTCGCAATGACCCAGCTCGTGAGCCATACGCACTGTTTCAATGAGGAGGCTGTCCATCTTTCATGGATCTACAGTGATGCAATATATACCATCCTGCATGTCCAGAGACAGATAGGACGCGCGTTGCAACGGGATCCAATCCACATCAATGCCGCGTTGCTCCACAAATTTGATAAGTCCAGCGGATCATTCATGCTTCTGCTCAAGATGTTGTTCTTGAACGAGGTCAAAAATGCGATCAACTATGTCCACCAGATTCACCACCATATTTTATAAATTATGATTTCAATAATTAGTGAATGTGAAGTGAATTATTGAGACGAGCATTTATACGTTAGCAATTACTGAAACCGGAATTATATTAAAGCCACAGACTAAAACACAACAGGCTAACGAAAGGGGGTACGAGGATATGTATCTATCGTATAAGGAGCCAGCCCGTGATGATGAGATGCTGGCGCTGGCGGATAAGCTGATGCACGTTCTGCTTGACAGCGGAACGACCTATGAAAAGGGGGATGAGGCGCTGACCGCAGCGCAGGAGGTCCTTTTGAAGACCACAAGGCCGGTCACCGTTTAAACTCCTCGTTCAAACGATTGAGCAAGGATGTTTTGAACAGATCAAATTCTTCATCCAGTTCATTTTTTTAATAGATACACCAACCTGCGGAGGCAGATGTTTTTGAAGGACTTCAAGGGTGCTGTTCTCGTAGACACGGAAGAAACGTTCCAAATCCTGTTTAAGCCTGATGTCCATAGAATACTTCCTGCTTTAAAAAGTTTTAATTAATAGGTTATTTTATCACGGAAGTACAGATGTTTCAAGACCTCAAGAAGGGAGGAAATACCATAAACAATATCAAGCGGTTTCGGGAGGAGCGCGGTATGAGCCAGACCGCCTTTACCGAACTGCTGCCATGCTCCGTCCGGGCATTGGCGCGCTATGAGAGCGGCGAGTGCGTTGTGCCGGATGAGATGGTCTATCAGATGGTCCGGCTGTACAGCAGCCAGTTTCTGGCCGTGGAGCACCTGAGCAACGTGTCCCGGCTGGCCGCGGCCCTCATCCCGATTGTGGACAACTGTACGCTCCAGACGGCGGCGATTCGACTGGTTAACCGTGTGCTGCGCTTTGCCGAGGATCACCGGGACCGGCAGCTAATGCAGCTTATTGAGGACGGCGTGATCTCAGACAACGAGCGCCCGCTGATGGATGAAATCATGGCGGATATCACGGAGATCGTCCGGGCCTGCACGGAGGTCCGAATTGTAACGAAAGCCTAGCGAATATGCGAGAAAGCCGGATAGCACCTCAATGTCTGGGGATGGGGTGAATAGTGGACAGGCCCTGCCAATAAAATTCCATAGGAGGTGGTGCTTTTCATGGAATTAAAACTGACATGGAACGGGCGGGAAATTACCGGGGACGAGCCGGAATATCAGGAGCACTTCAGAAAAATCATAATTCGGGACGTCATCCCTTATGCACTCGCCCACCCGGAGAGGACCGCAAATGCCATTCGATTCGTTCCTATTGAAGAATCTTATGAAAAACAATAATTTGCGCAGCTGGGAGGATCCGGCTGCGGGAAAAAGGCGGACAAGCTGTGGGAGGAAAACCGATGCAGCACATAAAAAAGAACCGCCTCGGGTAGCACCCCAAAGCGGTTCTGTCCAAGGGCTTGCGCCCAAGAACGATTACAAGATTATTATATCACATTTGCTCGAAAGCGCAAGCCCCGATTTTGCCGGGGAGGAGGCGCTTTTGACATGAGCATTTGGGCACTTGGGCTTATCACCATCGGAATTGGCTGGCTGGTTAGCCCGTTGTTCCGCTGCAGGCACTGGCGGAGGTGTGAGTATGGCAAGATGTACATGGAGCGACGGCAGGGGCAATTGGGGAATTAAGGGCGTGGACCTTGCCGCCCTGCCCGCCGGAGAAATATCGGACAAGCGCGGCCCTCAGGAGGCCGGGAAAGAAAGTGGCGAATGAAAAGTGGTAGATTATTTCTTATCCTTGTAACAAAGGCCGTCAAATACCGTTGTGCCAATCATTGACTTGCTGAGTTCGCGCAGGAAAATACCCAGGCATATAAAATCCTTTTCCGAGAGATTGGTATAAAAATAATTGGTCAGGGCCGCAATCAGCATATTCATTTCACAAGGATTCAAGATAATCACCCAAAGCATCATATGCAAATAAAAATAGTCGGTGTGAGTGCCGGGGGAGAAGATCACCATGGGCAACGCGATTGTCAAAAATACCTAAAACATTGCATCGATTGCAAATGGCACGATGTGCATGGGGGGCTGCGTCCGTCCTGGCGGGTACAGGATGGATGTAAAGGCATACCTCAGGTTCATTTGCCTTGATCTTGCGCGCAAGGTTGCCTAGGTCGAGGAGGAGACAAAATGAAAAATAAAATCCACGAGAAACGCACTCTGATGGGTTGGCCTACATAACTATTCTTGAAATTAAAGGAGAATTGGTCCGCGATAAAATAAGAAACCATATTTTACAGAGCTTCACGGGCGAATGGAATTGTACCAACTCGACGAATTAGGTATTTTATACATACGGGTGGAATGCGAAAGAAGGCCCCCAATGGTCGTGCCAAATGACACCGAAAGAAGCAATCAAGATTTTGGAGTACAGCAACACTAGGCTTAAATTTCGTATTGACGAAATATCGGCGCTTGCAAACGAGATGTCCGTAGATATCCAGTATGAGGATATTGATTACTGGAAGCGCAAATATGAAGCTGTGGAATTGGTGATTGACGGGCTTAGCCACAAGCCGTAAAGGGGCAAAGAAACGCCCCGCCGTTTCGGCGGGGCAATAGATCACTCAATATCGATGCCAAGCTTTTGGGCGATTTCGTTGGGTGTCATGCCGGATTGCTTTGCCTTCATAACGAGATCTCTGATAGACACAGGATGCGTAAGCGCATATTTCTGAGATTCTAATTTTGCAATTTCAGTTTTCTTTTTGGCGATTTTCTCATCCAGAATGGCAATGCGTTCTTCCATAGTTTTTACCGTGCGGGCCATTTAATCACCTCGTTTATTATGATTTCCAATAGTACATTAAATGGAATAATATGTCAATCAAAATTTTTCGTGGAGAGAATTGTACTTGCTGAAAATTAGGCGCTATATGCGGCTGGAATGGAGTTTGACCGATGCCTGAATGTACTAGCTACACTCGCGCGCAGGAAAAATGGAAAGCTCGCCGAAAGATTTCTTTCGGCGAGCATATGAAGGATTATCGCTTAGGTGGCCCCGGCGGCCTAGGAGGGCCGGGAGGGCCCGGCGGTCCCGGCGGCTTAGGAGGTCTGGGAGTCCAGGGTGGCTTTGGGGGCCATGGTGACCAAGGTGGCCTGGGCGGCCCAGGCGGTCCGGGCGGAGGCCCGGGTGGCTTAGGTGGACGGCATTTGGGATTCCACGGTGTAAAAAAACAAAAAGGATTTCTTGCCATATTAAAGTCCTCCTCTGTCCCCAGCATATGCGGAGTGCCTTGCAGGGGTTTTGAAGGGAGGCAGTGCTGATGAGCGATCATCCTCCCGCATATCTGTGCGTGCAGCAGAGAGCGGGGCCGTTTGTGAAAATGATTTCTTCTTGAAACTTTATCTGGGAGCACGTCAGAAAGCCCATCAACATCAACAGCGCTTACCGCATGGCAATGTGGAATGCCAAGCAGGGAGGGGCTCCCAAGTCTCAGCACCTACTGGGCATGGCGGTACAATATAAAGACTAATTCCCGCCTTCACGATGGAAGGCGGGAATTAGTTTGCAGGAGAGATAGAAGAAGAAAATGAAAAAGTTTATACTCTTCGGCAGTGCCTCGTTCCGTTGAGCATGTTTGTATCATATCGGGAAAGCTTATAAACAAGCTTAAAAAACTATGAATAAAATGTAAACATCGCCGCAAAAAAATTGCATGAATTTTGACACACCGGATTATGCTCAGCGCAGACAGCGAATCCATATGGGCGGCAATAAAAATTTTCCAGAATTTAAGCTTTTTTTCAGAATTTTGGTTTATGTATAGTCCATACAAATAAGGAGGCAAAACAATGAAACTAAAAAGTACATTATCTCTTTTGTGTGTTACGGGACTGATGGCCATGGCGTTGGCCGGATGCGGAAGCAGCGGCGCAAATTCGGAAAATCCCACAAGCGCGGCAAGCAATTCTGCCAGTACATCCGGTTCCAGCGAGTCTGGCGGCTCTCAAATTATTGGACAGGTGCAGAGCATCAGTGACAAGACAGTTACGTTGCTTCTGGGGACAATGGAGGACGGTGGACAGGGGCAAGCCGGCGGTCCTGCCCAGCCGGTCGGCAGTAGCTCAAGCGGGGAGCCAATGAAGCCCTCTTCGGATGAAGGGCAAGCCCCCTCGGGCAGCCAGCCCAGCGGTCAGCAGCCCAGCGACCAGCCCGACGGGAAACAGCCCGGCGGCGGCCAGCCCAGTGGTGGAAAGACCTTCGCGGCGGGTACAGAGACAGTATTTATTACAATAGCAGACGACACGGCAATCACAGTGGAAAGCATCTCCGGAGAGACAGACGGAACGATTGATGACATTAAAGAGGGAACTGTTCTTGATGTTGTACTCGGAGATAATAACACGGCCACTTCTGTAATTGTCAAGAATATCATGGCAGGCCCTTCGGCTGCGCCTGATGATGCAAATGCCGATCTTTCTGCTGGCAGCAGCTCCGGCGCTCAGTCTGCCAACAACTAAATCCCACCGCACCTATGCGGTGACTTCTTCCCGCGCTTAAAGCAGGAAGCGCGGCCTTCGATTTCCCCAGAGCCTTGATAGGCTCTGGGGAAATTCTACGTAACTGGGCTTGGCTTTTCCACGGAGTATAGGGCTGGTTGCTGTTCCCTTATCAGGTTTCAAGGCTATATCAATATTCAAGTTGTATGTTAGTTAACGTCCTCGAGATGAGGATGTTTGCCAAGTGGCATATCCCTACAAGAGCAGACTCGCCTGCGTGGATCCATCCCACAATGGCGAGTTTGCTTTATTATCTAGGCTTAAAAAAAGAATGCCTGGATTTTCAAAATTGCTGTTATCATAATCAGAAGCTAGGCCGATAAAAAGATGTAGGGATAGCAAATTTTGGCAACAAAAATTTGCTGAAAAGGGATGACGAAAGCATGAAAATTGATGGCAACAGTTCTCTAATGGCATTATACCAAACCCAGCGTACCGACAGCGCAAAGAACAGTTCTTCGTCCAGCGATTCCAGCTCCACAAAATCAACCGAGCGACAGAGGTTTGACACAGTTGAAATAAGCGACAATGCTTATAATGACTATGCTGAATCTTTGGGAAGCACCTCCGCTGTTTCTGATGCGCTTGACAGTCTGGTAAGTGATGGAACAATTACCAGCGATCAGGCTAGCGCAATTTTAAATTCCATGAACTCGGATTCTGTGGATGTATCAGATGGATCAAATCCTTTGAAAACAACGCTTGATAGTCTGGTGAATGATGGGACGATTAGCGGTGATCAGGAAAGTGCCATTGCGGAAGCTCTGGCTCCGAAAGATGATGGCGCCGCCTCTGGCCTAAAGGCTGATAAACCGATGGGTCCGCCGCCTCCCCCTCCTGCCGATTCGGAAGATGACAGCGATGAAGATGAAGATTATTTAGAGGAACTACTGCAAAGTCTGGTTGAAAACGGCACGCTGTCGGATGACCAGCAGGATGCGATTGAAAGTGCCATAAGTTCAATCTCCTCGGATTCAGATACCGACTCGAGTTCCATTCAGGTAACATTGGACAATCTCCTCAACGCTGGTACAATTTCGGATGATCAGGCAAATGCTATTTTGGAAGCGCTGAATCCGTCAAGTATGGATTAATTTTCACTTTAACATGGTTCACGCTGGCAGACATATTGTCACAAGATAAAAGAGAGGGACTGGGAAAACCCCAGTCCCTCTGTATTTATTTTTATAACATGACTATCAACATCCCATTGAATGGGTTCCATTCCGTAATCCCGAATGGCCTTGACCACATGGTCGTCATACTCCCCGTAGGGACAGCGAATCAATGTGGGACGCACGCCGGTGATGGCCTCAATCTTGTCGCAGCTCTCCTTCAGGTCTGCGGTGATTTTTTCGGTGGAGAGAGAATTGAAGTGGTCGTGGTGGGCGGAGTGGCTCATAATTTCGTGGCCCGCGTCCTTGAGTGCCTTGACGGACTCCGGGTATTTGTCCACCCAGTCGCCCACCACGAAAAAGGTGGTTTTTACGTTGTATTGCTCCAGGATGTTAATGAGCGTCTGGGTGTCCTCGTTTCCCCAGGCTGCGTCGAAGCTGATGGAGCAAATCTTTTGCTGCCCTCTGTCCACGCAGTAGATGGGAAGCTGGCGTTCCGTGGCGAGCGCCTCGGTGGGGTAGGAAGCCGCGTAGCCGCCAAGGGACACCGCCAGCGCCGCCGCCAGCAGGGCGGCGGCTTTTTTTTTCCAGATAATGATTTTCATAAAATCCCTCCTCAGATAAAAAAGTATATGAGCACAAACGCTGGAAATTGCGCCAATCCGTGGGAAAGGCGGAGGAAACTCCACGGGGACAAGGGGTTAAGAATAGTGCTTGGCAAAGGGTGAGGAAAAAATTTCCTAAAAAAATGGGTTTGTTTAGAATTGACAAAGCGGAAAAATTCTGTTACAATTTGGTTACAAAATAATTTCAAAGGAGCATATTGATGGCTGAAAGTATGGAGAATGCCTTGGGCTTGACCTATAAGGGGCACCCGCTTCGCCGGGTGGATAATCTGATTTACTACGGCACGATGGCTGAGAAATATATCATTATGATGCAGGTAATGGACAGCAAAAAGGTTCAGGACATGAATGTGGCTACCAAGGTTTCCGTCCAATTACAGTTAACGGATCCGGATCTGAAATCCCGGGATCGCGTGGTGAAAAAAAGTGAAAGAGAGAGCCTGTACGAGGCCATGGACATCTCCGCCATCTGGTTGGAGCGCGCATTGGCCGGCAAGCTGTAAGGCAGGCGGCTTTCCCACTTCCCGACAAACGAAAATTCGAAAGGAAGCGTACACTTATGAAACACCGTGCAGGTAAAGCGGCCGGGATGTTTGTTCTTTCCGCCGCAATGACGATGCTTTTGGCCGCCACGGCCTCCGTTTCCGCCGCCGATCAAATTGCAATCGGCGTCGGTTGTACTACTGGTTCCAGCCTGCGGCTTCGGGCCGAGGCATCCACTTCCTCTTCCGTTGTCACGCAGTTGGACAAAAGTGTCGCCGTCTCCATTCTGGGCAAGCAGGACGGGTGGTACTATGTGGGCTTTGACGGGAAGTCCGGCTATGTTTCCGCCGAATTTGTCGTTGAGGATCAGGACGGCATTTTTACTGCTCCGGGCCGCATAAACGGCGATGGAGTGAATGTTCGTGCTTCCGCCGATCCTGACGCGCAAGCCGTTGCCACGGTAAAGAAGGACGCCGCCGTAACGGTGGACGGCTTTGCCGACGGCTGGTACGCCGTGACCTGCCAGTATGGGACTACCGGTTATATCCGCAGCGATTTTGTGGATTTGGTCTCTGACGAGGCACCCGCCTCTGGCGCGGCTGATATTGCAACGCAGTATCTGGGCACCCGGTATGTCTATGGCGGTTCGTCCCCCAGTGGCTTTGACTGTTCGGGCTTCACCATGTACGTGTTCAAGCAGATGGGCGTGAGCCTGCCCCACAGCGCCACCAGCCAGTGGCAGAGCGGAAAGGGCCAGAAGCTTTACTCCGCATCGGAGCTGAAGTCCGGCGATCTGGTGTTTTTCAATGACCCCAGCCGCTCTAATGGGAAAGCGTGTTCCCACGCCGGTATTTATATGGGCGGCGGGCAGTTTATCCATGCTTCCTCCGCCAACAGCGGCGGCGTAATTGTCAGTACGCTGACCAGTGGGTATTACAATACCTATTTTGTGGGCGGTATGCGCGTTTGAGCTTGGTTTACATAGGAAAATGAGATTTACGGCGGACGGCTTTGCTGTCCGCCGTGTTTTTTTGCAGGGCGGCATGGCGATTGTGCAGGCAATATTTTCACATTAAATTGCGCAATGTTGCGCAATTTAATGTTTTCTTTTTGTGGGAACTGTGATATACTGTTCATAGAAGAACATTTCACAGCGGTGTTTTGCGTCCGTAGCGGCAAGCCTGCGGCACAGAAAAGGGTTCCGTCATCATGGATCATATGTGGGGAGGTATACAAATATGAGCTATCCGCAGACCGGCAAGGAAGTGTTTATCAGCTTTTCCATTTCCAACACCATGTTTTCCGGCATTGGAAAGGGGACCATCACCAGAGAGGAAGTTTCTGTCGATTACTTAAAAGAACTGTTTGAAAAATATGGCGTGATTGTTTCGGCCAAACCAGAGCAGCGCAGGTTGCTTGAGGAGGTCAACGAGAGTTACGATCTGAAGCTGGAAATCCCGGAGAACTTGCGCATCATTCACCTCTCGGAGAAAAACCGCCGCATCGTGGTGATCTCCGTTCAGGGGCTGAAACGGGAAAACGGCTCGCTCCTGCCCGAATATACCGAGAAGGAGTTTCAGGAGGCCAGCTTTAGCTTTGTAAAGTATTACGTGCAGAGCCGCCACTATGACGAGCTTTTGGCGGAGAACGCGAAACTGAAACGGGATTTGGAGATGGAGGTTGCGTGGCGTACCAGAGAGTGCGACATTTAGACCCTTTAAAAATTCCCGTAGTTAAATTCTAAGAGAATACGCCGCGCCCCGCCGTCCGCTAAAAACGGGCAGCGGGGCGCGCACAGCGCAGAATAAATTTTCGGAATTTTATAAGTTGAAAAGAGCAGGCCGCATAAGCGGCCCGCTCTTTTACAAATCCGGCGTTTTACCGTGGCTCCCTTGGCCCCGAGCGGAATTCCTCCCCCCGCTTTGTCATGGACAGCGCTCCGGCGGACAGCTCCGTCAGCCGAAGAGAAAAGTCTTCTGCGCCGCTTTTGGGAAATGCGGCAAGCAACGTGACGGTTTCGCCGTAGTCTGCATTTTCAACCACCGCGTCTGCGGCCTCCAGCTCCAGCTTGATGCGCTCCAGCAGAGGATAGGGGCAGGGGACCTCCCACAGCGTCCAAAGGCTTACACGGCTGACGCCGCTGTTGTCCAGCGCGTCTTTCGCGCCCTTGGAATAGGCGCGGGTCAATCCCCCCGCTCCCAGCAACACACCGCCAAAATACCGCGTCACCACGCAGCAAAAATTGGTAACTCCTTCCCGCTGAAACACGTTCAGCATGGGTTGTCCCGCCGTGCTCTGCGGTTCGCCGTCGTCGGAGTAGCGAACAATCCCGCCTGCTCGGATGGAATAGCACCAGCAGTTGTGACGGGCGTCGTAATGCTGCTTTTTCGTTTCCTCAATGCGGGCGCGGGCCTCGTCCTCGTTTTCCGTCCGCCAGAGGCGGCTGATAAAGCGGGAGCGCTTTTCCGTAAATTCGCTTGCCCCGTCCGCAAAGGGGACCAGATACTCGTCCATACCGTTCCTCCTGTTTCGGTGCGACCGCCCCGGTCCTGCCCGCACCAAATTGACCGGGGCGGATGCCCGGTGCTTCAAGACTGAGAAGAACTCAGCGGGAAATCAGGCGCTTCACGCCTACTTCATTCTCCGCCCGCGTCCTCCGTCTCCTGCACATAGGGGACCAACTGCCCCAAAACTCGGGGGGCGCAAACAGCGGTCACGTCGATGGTGTCGGTGTATTCCACCAACTCCACCTTCGCCTCCCGGTACAGCATGTCAAGCATTCCGCCCTTGTCGTAGGGAAGGTGGATGACCACCCGCCGCGCGCCCTTGTCCAGCCGGAGGTCGATGAGGTGCAAAAGCTCCTCAATGCCCGCTCCGGTTTTGGCTGAAATGGTGACCATGTCCTCGCCCCGGGGCAAAATTTCCCCGCCGGAGAGATCGCTCTTGTTAAATACCTCAATTTGGGGCAGGTCGCTGGCGCCCAACTCCCCGATCAGTTCCTCCACGACCTGAGCCTGCTGCTGCCACTCTGGGTTGGATACGTCGATGACATGCAGCAGAAGGTCCGCGTACTCAAGCTCCTCCAGCGTGGCCTTAAATGCCTCCACAAGCTGGTGGGGAAGCTTCCGGATAAAGCCCACGGTGTCGCTGAGAATCACGTCCTGCGTCTCGCTGACGGTCAAAAGGCGGCTGGTGGTGTCCAACGTGTCAAACAGGCGGTTGTTGGCGGGGATCGCCGCGCCGGTAAGCCTGTTTAACAGGGTGGACTTGCCCGCGTTGGTATAGCCCACAATGGCCACCACGGGAATTTCGTTTTTCCGCCGCTGTTGGCGCTGGGTGCTCCGCACCCGGCGCACGTCGTCTAAATCCGCCCGAAGCTTGTCGATTTTCTTATGAATCAGCCGACGGTCGGTTTCAAGCTGGGTTTCGCCGGGGCCTTTGGAGCCGATGGCTCCCATTCCACTGGTGCCGCCCTGACGCTCTAAGTGGGTCCACATGCCCGTCAGCCGGGGGAGAAGGTATTGATACTCCGCCAGCTCCACCTGAAGGCGGCCCTCTCTGGTCTTGGCCCGTTGGGCAAAAATGTCCAGAATCAATCCGCAGCGGTCCAGCACCTGAATGCCCAAAAGCTCCGTCAGTACCCGCTGTTGGGAGGGGGAGAGGTCATTGTCGAAAATGACCATCGTAGCCCCTGTGTTTTCACAGTAAAGCTGTACCTCCGCCACCTTCCCCTCGCCGATGAAAGTGCGGGGGTCCGGCTTTTCCCGGTTTTGAAGGATAATTCCCTCCGTCACGCCGCCGGCGGTATCCACCAGAGCGGACAGCTCCTCCATAGTGGTTTCATCGGCCAGATCCTCTTTGCGCAGCACGGGGGAGTTCAGCCCCACCAGCACCACTTTATCTCTGATTTCGTTTGTTTCCTGCATAAATCTCCTTTTTCCGCCTGTGGCAGTTATGCCTGATAGGCCTCCACGACCTCGCCGATATACATGCGGTGCCAGTCTCCCTCCGGGTAAAAAGAGGCCGCTGCGCCGGAGTCGATGACAAACTCAGACGTCATGTCCTGGGCATACAGCTTGCGGCACACCAAAACCAGCTCTGCCTCGTCGAAAAACGGGGCGTCGCCCGCACCGTAGCAGAGCGTAAAACCGCAGTCGGCAATTTTGTCCGTATCCCTGCCGCTTCTGGTGCCGCACAAGGTCAGCGCGTCCTTTCGCTCTTTGGGGAGGATGGACACGGTGAAATAGTCGTTGGATTCCATAAATTGAAAGGTATAGCGGGAGTGGCGCACGTACACCGTGCAGGCGGGCCTGTTCCAAAAGCTGCCCAAGCCGCCCCAACCGATGGTCATGGTGTTGCAGGCCGTCTTGTCTCCCGCTGTCAGCAGAGGCATCCGCCCCGTAAACAGGCGCAGGGCCTCTATGGAAAGCTCTTTGGGGTTTACAGATTTCAAGCGCATGACAATCGTCTCCTCCATCATTTTAATAGTGGTAGTATTATATCCGCTTCGTAAAAAATTGTAAAGCGGATAAAGGCGCAAAAGTCCCGTATCCTTACGGATACGGGACTTTGTGAATGTGTCGTCGGTCTTAGTTGCTCAAGCCGAACTTCTTGTTAAACTTGGCTACGCGTCCGCCGGTATCCACCAGCTTCTGCTTGCCCGTAAAGAAGGGGTGACACTTAGAGCAGACTTCCACCTTGATATTCCTCTTGGTAGAACCTGTCTCAATCACATTACCGCAGGCGCAAGAAATAGTAGTCTGCTGATAATCGGGATGGATTCCTTCCTTCATTGCTCTCGTTCACCTCTTTCGATCCAATCGCTAATGCCTCTTACAAAGGCACAAGTCAGTCTAACACAGTTTTTTACGGATTGCAAGGATTTTTTCAAGAAGATTTCGGAAAAAATGACATCTTTGACGAAAATTACAACGGAGCATAAAAGAAACATGAACGGCTGCCCGGCAAAGAGTCGGTGAAGAGCAAGAAAACTCTCCGGAATACAAAAGAAAAGCGAAACAACGCGGGAGCGGATTTCCGTGAAAACCCCAGACCGGGCAATGGAGCTTTACGAAAAATTAGCAGGAGCAGACGGGGCCTTTGCAGTCATTGAACGCCGGTTGAGGCTATAATAAAACAGGAAAATACGTCGGGCGGCGCGCGGAGGAAAGGCGCGTCCGCTTTACAAAAGGGAATGGGAGGAAAGCGAGATGAACGAGGAGCTTAGAGAATATCTGTGGGATGGCGAAGTCGTCCGCTGGAGCGGACGGTCGGCGCCGGTTCCTTTGCTGAGTCAGCGGGAGAGAGGAAAAATTCTTGTCAGATGGGCGATCACGCTGATATGCATTTCCACACTTTTGGGGATTTACAGCACGGGGAGCGACGCGCTCAGCGGGAAATTTGCCGCGCTGGTGACGCTGGTCGCGGCGCTGGTGATTGCCATGCCGTGGTTGGAGCGGTGGAGCGTAATGGGGATGAAGTACTTTATCACCGACCGCAGGGCCATTCTGCTCACCCGCGACAAAAGTGTATATTATATGGAGTTGGACGAGGTGGACGACGTGAAGCGGGTGTGTCTTCAGCCGGAGGCGGACGCGCTGGTGATGGGCAGCGCCATTTTTGAGGACGCCGACCGCCAGCCGCGCTTCAGGGCGTGCAATCCGAAAACGGACCTCCAAAGTGCGGAGGGACAGGATCGGGCCGCGGGTTTGGTTTTTTATGGATTGAGGGACGCTGAGTTTGTAGAGGCGCTTCTGCGCCGGTCTGCGTCGGACGAAAAGGCCGAGGCAATATAGAACCATCAACGCGGAGGCGCGGGACGGAGTTTTCTCCGTCCCGCGCCTTTTTCCTTTTGCGATTTATGGGGTACAATAGTTCCGGAAAGGCAAAAAAGGGGCGCTTCGTTATTTTAAAATCGTCCGAATGGCCAAAAGGCACAGGGCCACTTCGTCAGCGGTGTTTTCGGGGCTGAAAGAGAACCGGACCGTGCCCTGTGGAAAGGTACCTAGAGTCTGGTGGGCGCGGGGCGCGCAGTGCAGACCTACCCGGGTCATAATTCCGGCCTCCTGCTCAAGCGCATAGGCCACCGCTGCGTTATCCGCCGGGAAGAAATCCACGCTGATCACGCCAAGCCGCTGGGAAAGTCGGGCCGGGTCGGAAATCCCTGCCACCTTTGCGCCGGGAATTTCGGAGAGTCCCTCTAAAAACTGGGATGTCAGTGCCATTTCTTTTTTAAGGACCGTTTCCGGACCGTTCTCAAGAGCCAGCAGAGCCTGCCGCAGGCCGATGATTGCAGGGATGGGCAGCGTGCCGCTTTCAAATTTGTCCGGGAGAAATTCCGGCTGCTCCTCGGAGTCGGAACGGGAGCCGGTGCCGCCCTCAATTACCGGGCGCATGGCTTTCGCAAGAAGCGGCAGGACCACAAAGCCGCCCACGCCCTGCGGGCCTCGCAGCCCCTTGTGGCCGGGAAAGGCCAGAAAGTCGATGCACATGCTCGCCATATTGATGGGCAGAACGCCTGCGGTCTGAGCCGCGTCCACCGCAAACCACACGCCCCGTTCCCTGCACATCGCGCCGATTTCCCCTGTGGGCAGAACGGTGCCGCAGACGTTGGACGCATGAGTGCACAGAACAGCCCGCGTGTTTTTCCGAAAGAGCGCGCGGACCGTCTCCGGCTCCAGCGTCCCGTCCGGTGAGCATTGGGCGGCGCTGATCTCCACCCCGGCCTGAGCCAGCGTGTGCAGAGGGCGCATCACTGCGTTGTGCTCCACGGAGGAGACAATGATGTGGTCGCCGGGATCCAGCAGCCCCTTTAAAAACTGATTTACCGAGGCGGTTACTCCGCCGGTGAAGCAGACACAGGCATCCTTGGGGGCGGAGAAGAGACGCTTCAATCGCTCCCGCGCATCCAGCACCTGCCCCAGCAGCTCATAAGACCGCTCATAGCCGCCCCGGCTGATGTTAAAGGCTCCGTTTTCAATTAGCTCGGCCATTGCCCGTCCCACGCCGGGGGCCTTGGGAAACGACGTGGCGGCATTGTCAAAATAAATCGTGTCCATAGCGTTCCTCCGTCCGTGTTTTTATAATCATCTTAATATGAATTTCAAAACCGTTCAATCGGCGGATAAAATCATAGATAAACACATATCCAAAAAAACGATTGGAGATTGAAGCAGCCACAGGCTGCTTTTGGAACACAATTATCTACTG
>NZ_DALZCH010000036.1:0-5351 GCF_031978065.1 Oscillibacter sp. | reverse complement strand
TATCTATTGTCTGTCCGCCACTGAAAAAAGTTAAGCCTTTGTTTTTGCCTTCTTTCGGGTTGACGAAAACCTCGCAAGCGGGTTCTATCTTAGCTGCGCAGGGTTTTGAGGCTCCTGCGCGCCGTGCCGTTCAATTTTTCAGAAGGTGAGAATTTGAAGTGCTTCAAAATTTTACCGCCAAAATTTCGGCATATTCTTATTTTTTCGAGTCAAACTACTCTTGCGATACCCAGAAACCCACAAACACGAATTCAATAAATTCGGAATTGAGAAAAGGAGAAACAATTATGGCTAGCAAGAACACTAACAAGATCAACGTGCCCGAGGCCCGCGCGGCAATGGATAAGTTCAAGATGGAGGCTGCTTCCGAGGTTGGCGTCAACCTGAAGGAAGGCTATAACGGCGACCTCACCTCCCGCGAGGCCGGTTCTGTCGGCGGCCAGATGGTCAAGAAGATGATCGAATCCTACGAGAAGTCTCTGTAACTTCTCTTAAGGCAAATACGCGGCTCCCGGTTTTATCTGCCGGGAGCCGCGTTTTGTTGATAATGAAGGCCCGCCGGTCCCAAAACCGAACCGGCGGGCTTTTTTAAACAATCAGCCGATAAAATCAGGCCGTTTTGGCTGCGGTCAGAGTGGAGGCAAAGCGATAGATAATTGCTGCGGACTGGCCGCGGGTGGCGGTGGCAAAGGGACGGATGGTGTTGTCGTTAAATCCGTTGATCAGGCTGTTGCCGTTGGCCCAGACCAGTGCCTTGGTGGCATAAGAGGAAACCTGACTGGCATCGGTAAACGCGCCCAGACTACCGCCGACGCTGACACTATACCCCAGAGCCTCCGCATAGCGGAACATAAACGCCGCAAACTGCTGGCGGCTCACGGAGTCACCGGAGACGAAGGTGGTTTCGGTCTTGCCGTTGACAATGCTGTTCTCGTTGGCCCAAGCCACAGCCTTGCCCAAATCGGTGGCAAAGTCCACGTCGGTAAAGGCGGGATTCGCCTTGGCGGAGGGCTTGCCGGCCAGATTCCACAGGGCCAGCACCACGTCGCCCCGGGTCATGGTGACGTTGGGGCTGAAGGCGGTGCCGGAGGTACCGGGAATCAGGCTCTTTTCAATGGAGAAGAGCACCGCGTCATAGTAATAGGCGTTGGACGCCACGTCGGTAAAGGGCATGACCGCGCCGGTGACGGTGATGCGGCCCTGTGCCTTGGAATACTCGGCGGGAACGGTGCCCTTCAAAGTGCCGGTGATGTAGTTAATCAGAATTTCATTGTCCAGCATGGCGGGAACGCTGAGGGTCTTGCATTTCTGGAACATATTCAGGCCGTCGCCCGCGTCCTCCAGCATATAGTTGTGGGAAGCCAGCTTGTAGGTCTTGGTGGCCACGATGTCCACGCCGCCGACCTTCACGTCCTTGACCCGCCGTGCGCCGGTGACAGAGACAAACATCTTGTTGTCGTCGGTCTTCACGGTGGAGGGAACGCTGGTGTCGATGGTGTAGGTCAGGCCGGAAACCTGAAGGAAGCCGCCATTTTCATCGGGGGTGGTGCGGGAGGCCATTTCAAGCGCGTCCAGAATCTGCGCTCCGGTGGCCTCCACCATACGTAGCTCGTTGCCGAAGGGATGCACGGCGATAATCTGACCGTAGGTAATATTGCCTGCCTTGATGTCGGCACGGATGCCGCCGCCATTGACAATGGCCACATCTGCGCCTGCCGCGTCGCGGTAAGCGTCGGCAACCAGATCGCCCAGATTGGTTTCCTGATTGCGGATGGCGCGGGTCTTGCCGTCGGCCTCCAGCGTAGTCAGGTCAACGGAGGTCTTGGCAACCACCTTATTCAGCAGCGCGTCGTTTTTGGCCTGAATGCCCTTGACAAAGGTGTCAACGGTAGAATCCTTGGCGGTATAGTCCGTCACCAGCTCGGTGGAAACAGTCCCGCTGGATTTGATGACCAGCTTGCCGATGGCGGCAAGCTTCGTGCCGGTGGAGGTCAGCAGAACGGTCTTGCCGTCCTTATCCGCGACCTTCTGAGAGGGGATGGTGCTGTGGGCATGGCCGTCGAGGAAGGCGGTCAGACCGGAGACGTTGGCAATCACGTCGGCGGAGCGCCAGGGAGCGCTCTGCGCGTCGTCGCCAAGATGGCCCACGGCGATGACATAGTCCGCGCCTGCGGTCTTGGCGGAATCAACCGCGGACTGCACGGCGTTGTAAAGCTCCTTGCCGTTGTTGCCGGCGCAGAAGCCGTAAATGTACTTGCCGGTGTTGTCCTGGAAGTAGGTGGGGGTGGACTTGGTGATGGACTCGGGCGTGGCAATGCCCACATAGGCCACCTTGGTGTCGCCGTAGGTGACCATCTTGTACGCATCGAACACGGGCTTATTGCTCCGCAGGTCCATAAAGTTGGCGCAGATATAGCCGCTCTTCAGGGCCTTGGAGAGGTTAAAAAACTGATCCATCCCGTAGTCAAACTCGTGGTTGCCGGGGATAGCCACATTGTAGCCTACCTGATTCATGATGTCCACGATGTATTCGCCCTTGGACAGGGTGCCCAGAGCCGCGCCCTGCACCGCGTCGCCCACGTCTACAAGGGTCACATTGTCGGTGGCCTTGCGCATCTCGGCGGCGTAGGCCGCGAAGCCTGCGTAGCCGATATTGTCGTCCACACCGCAGTGAACGTCGTTGGTGTACAGCACCACAATGTCGCCCTTGTCCACCGCGGCGGGGGTTTCAGCGGCGAAGCTGAGCGTGGTCAAAGACATGGCCGTAATCACAGCCAGCAACAGGGAAATTGCCTTTCTCATCTTTTACCTCCTTCATTTTAAAAGCGCGGCGCAAACCGTGCTTTATGTTGAGATCAGTATAACCCGCACCGAGAAAAAAAGAAAGAGGAAAACGCAAAATCGGCGTAAAATTTGCCAGATTGGCCCAATGGCCGCGCGAAAAAAGGGAGCCGGGTCTCGGTGCAAAAATATTTTGCGACAGGGGCTCTACACATCTGGAAATCCGGAGAAAACTATGCTATGCTGAGGGCGTATCAAGACAAAACGCAAGGGAGGATTTTGGATGAGAACATTGCTCAAGGGCGGCGGCGTGGTGTCAGGCCGGGGAGTTCGCCGGGCGGACGTGCTGATCGACGGAGAAAAGATTGTTCAGGTTGGCAGGGGACTGTCTGCTGCGGGAGAAAATGTGGTGGACGTGTCGGGAATGCTCTTGTTCCCCGGCTTTATCGATGCTCACACTCACTTTGACCTAGACGTGGCCAACACTACCACCGCAGACGATTTTACCTCCGGCAGCCGAGCCGCCATCCGCGGCGGCACCACTACCGTGATCGACTTTGCGTGTCCCAACAAGGGGGAGTCTCTGCAATACGGGCTGGATTTGTGGCACAAAAAGGCCGATGGACGCGCCTTTTGCGACTACGGCTTCCATATGACCATCGACGATTGGAACCCCTCCGTGGAGGCAGAGCTTCCGGCTATGTTTGCTCAGGGAATTTCCTCTTTTAAAATGTATCTTACCTATCCTGCCATGATGATTGGCGACGGCGCGATTTACAGCGCGCTGAAAGCCCTGCGTCGGCTGGGCGGCATCTGTGGCTTCCACTGCGAAAACGCCGGAGTGATCGACGCTATGATTGCAGAGAAAAAGGCCGCCGGGGAGCTATCCCCCACCTCTCATCCCCAGACCCGGCCCCCGTATCTGGAGGCCGAGGCGGTGAGCCGCCTTTTGCGCATCGCGCAGGCGGCGGACAGCCCGGTGATTATTGTGCACCTCACCAACCGTCAGGCGCTGGAGGAGGCGGAATCCGCCCGGAAGCGGGGGCAGAAGGTTTATGTGGAGACTTGCCCCCAGTATCTGGTGCTGGACGACAGCGTTTATTTCAACGAGGACTATTCCGCCGCCGCGCGGTATGTCTGCGCGCCGCCTATCCGGGCGAAGGAGGAGCAGACATATTTGTGGCGGGGGCTGAAGCGGGGCCTGATTCAGACTGTCTCCACCGACCACTGTGCGTTCACGCTGGAGCAGAAGGATGTGGGCCGGGGGGACTTCACAAAGATTCCCGGCGGACTTCCCGGCGTGGAGACCAGAGGCGAGCTGCTGTATTCCTTTGGTGTGGAGAAGAAGAAAATTGCGCTGCCCACCATGTGTCAGGTGCTCAGCGAGAACCCCGCCAAGCTGTATGGCCTGTATCCCCGCAAGGGCGCCATCCGGGTGGGGAGCGACGCGGACATCGTGGTGTATGACCCCGGCGCAAGCCATGTCATCCGGGGGGAGGACAGCGTGAGTGCCGCGGGATATTCTCCCTACGAGGGGGTTGTCACCTCCGGCGGCATCGCGCAGGTCTATCTGCGGGGCAGACTGATGGCGGAGCTTGGCAGAATTCTGGTGGCGGAGCCTCATGGAAAATACATGGCTCGGGGAAAGAACTCTCTTTAAAAGATTTGAGCCTTTCGCCTGTGAGCGGGTGACTGTCAAGCAGAATTTCAGACGAAACGAAAAAGAGGGTCGGCTCCGGATGTACTTTCGTATCCGGAGCCGACCGCAAAATAAGCCGAGGGAAATCAGGCGCGCGAAAGCTGCCCCAACCCATCGGCAAACCAACATTCAGGAGGCGAACAGCGTGAACGACGAGGTTTTTATGAAGCAGGCAATCGAGATTTCCCGGCTGGCAGTGGAACACGGAAACGAGCCGTTTGGCGCGGTGCTGGTCAAAAACGGAGAAGTTGTGTATACGAACGAAAACCAGATTTACACGATGCACGACCCATCCTTCCACGGAGAAGCCGGACTGATCCGGCGGTTTTGCGCGGAAACCGGGATTACGGACTTGACGGAGTATACCATGTATTCAAGCTGCGAACCCTGCTTTATGTGCAGCGGCGCCATGGTGTGGGTGAAGCTTGGACGGCTGGTTTTCGGAGCGAGCAACGATGACCTTGAGCGTATTTTGGGCAATGATGGCTGCGAATGCAGCCGGATGGTCTTTGAAAATTCTTTTCACAGTCCCAAGGTTACCTCCGGTGTTTTGCGGGAGGAGAGCCTTGCGGTGCTGGAAAGCTATTTTAAAAGCCACGCAAAGGGATAAACGTCGCTTGAAATTTGACGGGAGATGGTGGTTGCGTCTAATAAGAATTGGACAAGAGAGCTTACCGTCAGGCTCATACAGGACGAAGCGCCTGTCGAGTGGATTCCCCGAGGATTTTAAGCTGTATTATGAAAAAAAGGCGGGCGTCCGGTAGATACCGGACGCCCGCCTTTTTGTTTCAAGCTTGATGGACGCATATCCGCAACGCGGCAAATGACGTTCTGTTTACTTGAAGTTTTAGATGCGGTCCACCAGCTCCGC